>NZ_JBWYIU010000006.1:0-168868 GCF_056783995.1 Acinetobacter sp. ANC_7588
GATGGTAGTGTGGGGTTACCCATGTGAGAGTAAGTCATCGCCAGCTCATTATTCTAAACACCCCCTTCAATAGAAGGGGGTGTTTTTTTATATATATAAATTGAAATAAAGATATAAATACAAATATAAAGGGAAATGTATTTTAGAACTCACTGATAAAGATTTTTATATAGTGAGGAACTAATAATAAAAGCCTTCATCAAATCTTCATTGATCTGTCAGAGGAATGACACCATCATGCCGTTTAATCATGAGTCCTTAATTAAGTGATACATATGGATTTATGAACAAGACACTTTTAAGCACAGTACTATTGTCATTTTTAGCCCTTAGCGGTTGTAATGATTCTGATGATAAGATCACCTCAGATCAACAAATTCAGATAAAGGAACCTACACTTGTTTCATTTGCAAAGCTTGATGTAGCTACCTATGCCGATGGACCAGATTCGGGACTTTATGTTAAAGGTGCAAATGGTATTTATCCACCATTTAAAGGTCAGCCAGTTCAAGGATTTTCTGGGGCATTAAAAAATGCTGATGGAACGTATCTTGTAATGTCTGATAATGGATTTGGGGCACAAGATAACTCAGCAGACTACCTATTACGTCTTTATAATATTTCAGTAGATTTTAGAACTGCTAAGACCAACTCAAATAACGTTAAAGTACTGTCTCATATACAGCTTCGTGATCCGAATAAGTTAGTACCGTTCAAAATTGTCAATGAGAGTACGCCAGAACGCCTTTTAACAGGTGCTGATTTTGATCCGGAATCTATACAGCGTGATAAAAATGGCGATATTTGGATAGGAGATGAATTCGGTCCATTTTTACTGCATTTTAGTGCTGATGGTGTTTTAAAGAGTGCTCCGATTGCATTGCCTCATCCTGAAAAAGAAGGAGAGGAGCTTCGATCTCCACAAAATCAACTTCATCAAAGTGCGGCTGAAATAGAAAATGCGCTCGTGCAAAGAAGTGGTGGATTTGAAGGCATGGCTATTTCTCCAGATGGTCAATATTTATATCCAATGCTGGAAAAACCATTAAGCAAGAATGTGCAAAGACATTTATTAATTTCAAAATTTGATATTGCTAAAAAAGCATATACAAATGACCATTACTATTTTGAGCTCGACCCTAAAGCAACAGCAATTGGTGATTTCCAGTTATTTAGTCAAAATGAAGGTGTTGTGATTGAGCGCGATGATTCTGAAAATAATACTGGTGGTTTCAAGAAATTAGTTCGCATACAACTGAATGAACCGAAGCAGTTGGTTAATAAGACTGACTTGGTCAATTTAATGGATATTGCGAATCCAAATCTATTATATGGTACGCCACGTGAGGGCGATATTATGACGGGTGAGCGTTTCGGTTTTCCATTCTTTACCATTGAAGATATTGTGATTGAAGGACCTGATTTAATCACAGTGTTGAATGACAATAATTTCCCTGGTTCGAGTGGACGTAATGCAAAACTTGCAGATGATAATGAAATTATTCAGATTAAATTAGACAAAAAGTTATATTAATTGTTCGAGACCTCATGGATTTTGATCTATGAGGTTTTTTATTAAATTAAGTGAAAAATATCATAATGAAATAAGTAATTTAATAAATTCGTATTTGAGCGAGATATCATCATTACTCACCAATAAAATGATGGAAACACTGATTTTCGTAAGTCAAACAAACTTTGGTCTAATGCGATATTTAGATAAAAAGCCTAATTTTGATTGGATTTTAGACTAACGTTCAATTTTTATTAACACAGAATTATGTGAAATTTACCTCACAGACTTTAAGCACACAATTTTGATGCGTGGCTCACAACAATTAAATTCAAAGTTGGTTGGATCGTGCTTAAAGATTATTGAAATACGATCTCTCACAGGAGGTGAGGAATGTCACAGCAAGCAATGAACGTCAATAAAATTATTGACCATGCTAAATTCACACCATTTCACTTCAATGTTGTCGCTTGGTGTTTACTCATTATCCTGTTTGATGGTTATGACTTAGCAATTAATGGCGTAGTTTTACCATTATTGATGGATGAATGGGGTTTAAGTGCTGTTCAAGCAGGCATGCTCGCAAGTACTGCACTTGCAGGGATGATGTTTGGCGCAATGATTTTTGGTTCTTTAGCAGATAAGATTGGCCGTAAAAAAGTCATTATGATCTGTATTATTTTATTCAGTGGATTAACCTTTGCGGGTGGTTTTGCATCCAATCCAACTGAGTTCGGTATTTTGCGTTTCTTGGCAGGTTTAGGGATTGGTGGTGTTATGCCAAACCTTGTGGCTTTGACCTCAGAATATGCACCTCAAAAAATGCGTAGCACCTTGGTAACTACTATGTTTAGTGGTTATGCGGTAGGTGGTGTGATGGCTGCATTATTAGGTTCATGGTTTACACCAAGTTTTGGTTGGGAAATCATGTTCTTTATCGCAGGTATTCCATTACTTTTACTTCCAATTATTTGGAAATTCTTACCTGAGTCTTTAACTTTCATCGTAAAAGAAAATCGTCAGGAAGAAGCTCGTCAAATTGTGGCGAAGATTGAACCTAAAGTAAAAGTTGAGAAAGATACAACTTTCGAGCTTGATCAAGTAGATGAGCCTGAATCGGCAACTGTTGTCAGCTTGTTCCGTCGCGGTCGCGCTGTAAATACATTGTTGTTCTGGGTTGCATTCTTTACATGCTTATTAACCATGTACGCACTCAGCAGCTGGTTACCGAAATTGATGATGGCTGCGGGCTACTCAATGGATAATAGCTTAATGTTCATGATGGTCATGAATGTTGGAGCGGTAGTGGGGATCGTTGGCGGTGGTATCTTGGCAGACCGTTACCATTTAAAACCTGTATTGATGTTCTTGGGTTTAATGGGTGCGATTGTGATGAGCTTAATGGGCTTCCAGTCGAATATGCTGTTACTTTACATCTTGGTGTTCTTGGCAGGTGCTGCATCGATTGGTTCACAGATGTTGTTATACAGCTACGTAGCTCAGTACTATCCATTGGCAGTTCGTTCAACAGGGATTGGCTGGTCATCTGCGATTGGTCGTATGGGAGCAATTGTTGGTCCAATCTTGATTGGTGGCTTATTAGGGATGAACTTACCAGCGCATTTTAACTTTATGGCAGTAGGTTTACCTGTGTTGATTACCGCAATTGCAGTGGCTCTGATTATGAATGAAAGTGAATCTGAAAAGATTGGTTCAAGTCAGCCAAGTATTGCCAAAGCTTAAATAATTGAATGATTTAAAAGCCTCCGTAAGGGGGCTTTTTTATTAAAGTAGCAGGAGCTAATATAATGATAATATTTAAAATTATTATCATTGATATGGAAAAAGATTGGATAGATTATGTTGTGGCTTTAAGTAATACATTAACACCTTTGCTAGTTTTAGCATTAACTGGCGTTGGATGGCATATAAAAAATAATGTCGAAAAAAATACAGATTTAGAATTAAAAAATTTAGAACGCATTAAAGAGTTAGAAGATAAATTACATGTAGATAGAATTGAAACATATAATTTATTATTAGAGCCGTTCATCATTATGTTCACAAGTGATGCTATCTTTAATTCAGATCCAAAATATAAGGGAAAGACTAAGGATCAATTAAGTATCGGAAGAATGCTGAGTGTAGACTATCGTAAAATTGCTTTTAAGCTTTCATTAGTTGCTGATGATTCGGTAATTCGTGCTTACAATGCCTTGATGCAGCATGCTTATTCTTATAACAAGATGAAAGATAATTCCCCTGAGCATGTGTTAGTCCAAACATCAGTCTGGATTTCTTTGTTATCTGAAATGTTATTGGCAATTAGAAAAAGCATGGGTAATGCTTCGACTGAATTAGATAATTGGGAAATGATAGAATGGTTTATGTCTGATTCAGCAGAAATGAAAGACTTATATTTATCTACTCAAACTAAATGAAAAAACGAATTTTTCATTATGGAACAAGACATGAAACTTAACTCATTCTCCCCAATCCCTGACGATGATAGCGAACTTCATCTTCCTGAAATCATCTATTGGGCTTCATTAGGCGAAATCACAGAAGTTGAAACAGCTTTAAACAACGGAGCTGATGTAAACCAAATTGATGATGAAGGTTATAGCGCACTTCAAGCAGCCGCAGAGAATGGGTACTTAGATGTAGTACAACTGCTAGTCGCAAAAGGTGCAAATGTTGCTTACAAAGGTCAATTTACTGCTTTAGAACTCGCTGAAATGGCAGGCGAGCAAGACATTGTAGATTATTTAAAAAGTCTGTAAAACATGTAAAATAAAACCCCTAAAAAGGGGTTTTAATCGTTTAAGACTGCGTCAATTCTTTATAAATGGCTTCATTAAATGCAGGAATATCATCAGGACAACGAGATGTAATGAGCGGCCAGCCGCCAGTATTACAACGATGCACCTCTTCATCAACCCATTTACCGCCTGCATTTTCTAAATCAATTTTTACTGACTTATAAGACGTCAGATTTTTATCTTTGATACGTTGCGCATCAATTAATGTCCAAGGCGCATGACAAATAGCTGCGATTGGTTTTTGATGGTCAGCAAAAATTTGAATCAATTTTTGAACCTGTGGATGAATTCGCAAGTTATCCGCATTCACCGTTCCCCCAGGAATAATCAGGATGTCATAGTCATTTGCGATGACTTCATCGAAGCTTAAATCAGGTTGAACTTGATCAGAAGGCTCTTGATCCCCAACCACAGTCTGAACAGATTTCTTTTCTTCAGCAGCATGATAGGTTTCAATCCCTTTTGATTTTAAAAATGCTAAGGGTTTGATTAATTCATCTTTTTCAACACCAAAATTTGCAGTAATAAATAAAGCTTTTGCCATGTTCACATCCTCAATCTTTAAAATTTTGTATGCAAGCCGTTTGCACTAGGCTATTCCGTATTGTAGGAACAGCATAAGTTGCTTGCACTTTGGAAATTACAGTCAGAGTTGTTGCGTGACACACTTTAAAACTAACAAATGGAATGCATGAAAGTGTTGTGAAAGCGAAAAAGCATGATGAATAATTGTTTTACAAGCGTGACAACGTGTAGTGTGCTTAAAAAATTCTACGTCTAAGAAAAAGAAAAGCCCATCTTCCTGATGGGCTTTTCTTCGTATCGGCTGCTTTTAGGTATAACTCCTGTCGTACCTCACGTCCTGATGCTCAAACTTATTATTGTTGTTTTTTGTTTGGGAAACTTCCTGTTTCCTGATGGTTTAAGAATAGTGCAGTGTCGTTGATATGCATAGCCGACAATGGAAGAGATGATTGTAGGAAAATGCTTACAAAACAATCTAAGTGATTCATTTATCGTTCAATAGATCAATTTAGCGTTGTAAATTTTCACGAATGAATTGATCACTGTATTTTACCAGCTGATCTAATGCAGGTTGCTCAACAGGGTAGTGCCCGCCATTTTGTAAACTCATCACACGATAAGGTACTTTCAACTGTTTCAAAACAGGTTGGCTCAATTTTAAAGGAGTCCATTGATCCTGTTCAGGTTGAGTCAGTAACACAGGTGCTTGATTAAACTGAGTCAAAGGATATGGTTTTTGGTAATGCATATAGCTGTTTAAAAATTCAACGCTCATGCTATTACCTGCAGATGTTTTGTCTGCCAACATGATGCGTAAGGCTTCAGGGTCATTGGTGAGTTTTGACATCTTTGAAACCAAGGACATAGGTAAGGTGATTTGCTTCAAAGGGGTATGCGCTACTGCTTTCATACTTGGCAAAAGAATAGGGCTTAGAGCACTAAAACGCATAGTTCCTTTTTGAACGTCTTTAAATTCTTGATCGAGAAACGTCATTCCGATGATGCCATCGACATGTTGATTCTGCATGGCCACATGTAGCGTGAGCATTCCACCTGCTGAGAGTCCATAAAGGAAAATAGGACGATCATCTTTTTGCGCTTGTTCGTTCACAAAATCATTGACCAATTTCACCCAATGATCATAACGAATTTCTTTTTTTGAAGGATATTGTGTCAGACCATAACCGGGTAAATCCAATGCGAAGGTTTCATACCCTTTTTGGGCAAGTGGACGCCCAAGAATTAAACTCATCTGACGACCATTTGTACCTACGCCATGTAATAAAATGACTTTGGCTGGCGCTTTAGTATTGGGATAAGCATCGACATGTACACGGTAATCATTCCAACTCCAGTAGTACTCATGTGGTTTGTTTTGGTCATTGATACGAAACTTCGAAGGGAGTCTTTGTTGTAATTGTTGCCAAGCTGCTTGTTGCTGGTAAGACTGTGGAATTTTAGTTTGAGTCCAAGCCAAATTGGAAATTAATAAAGCCATCATGGTGGCAACGGTTGTGAGTATTATTTTGAGCACGATTAAACGCCTTTCGTTTTTTTCAAACACTATAAAAATGAAAAGCAACTTTGTTTATTACCCAAATCATCAGTCGTAAAGGAATCGAGTCAATTGCTAAGCTCAAGTTACTGAAATTAAATGCATATTATTTTTTGTTTAGATTTGGTTGTATGTTAAGTGTACACAACTAGGTCTTAGGTCATCAGTGATGAATAGAAAATTTAAGCAGTTGTATTTGATTGTTTTTTAATCAAGCAAGTTGAGTTGAATTCATGGTAAAATGATCGGCTTTCATCTTTGATCTAATTTTTGATCTTCCATCTGCCAGCCGAGAATTGCTAGCCATGTCTACTGCTTATACCGCTCAGACTGCGCCAAAAGCGTTGTTTGATTACGACAAATATTGGGCGTCTTGTTTTGAACCCGCGCCTTTTTTGCCGATGTCACGCGAGGAAATGGACCAACTCGGTTGGGATAGTTGTGACTTTATTTTTGTTTGTGGTGATGCTTATATCGATCATCCATCATTTGTAACCGGTATCATTGGCCGTGTGCTTGAAGCGCAAGGTTTCCGTGTTGGTATTATTGCCCAACCAGACTGGACGAATGTTGAAGCATTCCGTGTACTTGGTAAACCAAATATTGCTTGGGGCGTATCGGCAGGTAACATGGACTCTATGATCAACCGTTATACGGCTGACCGTAAGATCCGTTCAGATGATGCTTATTCTCCAGATAACCAACCGAATAAACGTCCTGACCGTGCAGCAACAGTCTATTGTCAACGTTGTCGTGAAGCGTTCCCTGATGTTCCTGTTCTGCTAGGCGGTATCGAAGGCTCATTACGTCGTATTGCGCATTATGACTATTGGTCTGACAAAGTTCGTCGTTCTATTTTAATGGATTCAAAAGCAGATCTATTGATGTATGGTAATGGTGAACGCTCAATCATTGAAGTGATGCACCGTCTAGCCAAAGGCGAAAAAATTACAGACATTACTGATGTTCGTGGTACTGCATTTATTATTAATAAGCATAACCGTGCAGCGAAAGCTAAATTTGTTGAGATCGCATCAAATGATGTCGATACCATAGGCCGTGTTGATCCAATCATCAATCCATATGTGATGACCGAAGATATTGATGGCTGTGAAATTGAGAAAGACAAAGGCAACAGCTTAACGCAGTATCAGAATTTCCAAAAAGAAGTGGTTAGCAATCCGATTGTTCGTGAAGGCGACAATTTGGATGCAGATACGCAAATCGTGCAGTTACAGCCATCATCTAAGGCGATTAAACATAAATTGCCACCACGTGAATTGGCTGTGATTCGTCTGCCTTCTTTTGAAGAAGTTGCCAATGATCCAGTGCTATATGCCCATGCAAACCGTATTTTGCATCTAGAAACCAATCCAGGGAATGCGCGCGCACTCGTGCAGAAGCATGGTGAGCGTGATGTCTGGATTAATCCACCGCCAATCCCACTAACCACAGAAGAAATGGATTATGTGTTCGACTTGCCTTATGCACGTCTACCACATCCATCTTATGGAGATGCGCGTTTCCCAGCGTTTGACATGATCAAATTCTCCGTGAACATCATGCGTGGTTGTTTTGGTGGTTGTACCTTCTGTTCGATTACGGAGCATGAAGGTCGAATTATTCAAAACCGTTCTGAAGAATCGATCTTACGTGAAGTTGAAAAGATTCGTGATACGGCGCCAGGCTTTACAGGTATTATTTCGGACTTAGGTGGTCCGACAGCCAATATGTATCGTTTGGCATGTAAAGATCCAGAAATTGAAAAGAACTGTCGTAAGCCATCGTGCGTGTTCCCAGGTGTTTGTCAAAACTTGCATACTGATCACGCACCTCTTACGCAGTTATATCGTAAAGCTCGTGCTTTACCAGGTATTAAAAAGATTTTGATCGGTTCGGGTCTACGTTATGACCTTGCAGTATTGAACCCTGAATATGTCAAAGAATTAGTCACGCATCATGTCGGTGGCTACTTAAAGATTGCACCTGAACATACCGAAAAAGGCCCTCTCAATAAAATGATGAAGCCGGGTATTGGGACGTATGACCGCTTTAAGCAAATGTTTGATCGTTTTAGTAAAGAAGCAGGTAAGGAACAATATCTTATTCCTTACTTTATTGCGGCGCATCCGGGTACAACCGATTACGACATGATGAACCTTGCAATTTGGTTGAAAAAGAATGGTTTCCGTGCTGACCAAGTACAAACCTTCTATCCATCACCAATGGCAACTGCGACCACCATGTACTACACCGGTAAAAATCCGCTTGCGAAAGTGGCACGTTATACTGAAGATGTCGACATTGTAAAAGGTGAAAAACGCCGCCGTTTACATAAAGCTTTCTTACGTTACCATGATCCAAATAACTGGCCTTTACTGCGTGAAGCTTTGAAAGAAATGGGTCGTCAGGACTTAATTGGTAATTCTAAGCAACATTTGATTCCGACGTATCAGCCTCAGGGCACGGATGGTCAATATCAATCTGCACGTAAGAAAAATTCAACTGTTGCAGGTGATTCACAAAAACGTACGGGTCAAACCGCTAATCGTGGTCAATCACAAGGACAAAATAATCGTCCGAAGAAAGGCCAAATCTTGACACAGCACACTGGTTTGCCACCACGTGAGACTGGAGATCGCAAAAAACCTTTTGGCGAGGGGAAACCTAAGGGTAAATCCAAACCCAAGTCTCGTGCATAAATGATAATTTCTTTCAAAAGGACGCTGCGGCGTCCTTTTTTGAACATTTTCTATACAATATTTTCGATGATGCTCATTTTATCGGAATATTGGGCTTGATTTGGGTAAGTCTCTTTTTTATTTTAAAATAATCATTTAAATTAGTAGTTTAGTGAGGTTTTGAGTTTTTCATTTCAGGTGATATTGTATTATCTTCAAATGAAATTTTCATCATTGTCCAACAATTATGTAATAGTGTGATGTGGTTCATGTTTTAAACTATAGCCAATAAGTGCAGAACATGTTTAATATAAGCTTGGTCTGAAGCGCTTTTCACTTGGACTATGCGATGTATAACATCAGCATAATGAAACAATAATAAAAGTTGTGTTTTTTGAAGTAGTTTAAAAAAGAAATTAACGATAAGAATTCAAATAAGGATACTAGTCATGGATATCATGATCATCGCGAGTGTGATCATACTCGCTGTGGTGTTGTTCATTGCTTATAAAGGATTAAAGCATCAACAACCCTCTGATAGCATGCTCCGTCAAAGAGCAGTGTTTAGCCCCTATCAGCAAGTAACTTTCAATCGTCTTAAAGAAATCATGCCAAATGCGCATATTTTGGCACATGTCTCTTTTGACGCCTTACTGACCACAAAGTTACCGCGTACACGCCGTAAATATGAGTCAATGTTTGCTGATTTTGTGGTGATGAATAAGGATTGTAAAGTTCTTGCCATTGTCAGTTTAGAAGATAAATTTTCATTCAAACGTGGACATACTTTACAGTTTCAAAATGCATTACTTGAAACCGCGGGATACAAAGTGATCTCTTACCATGCTGTCCCAGAATATGTGCAGTTAAGACGTGATTTTTTGGATGAATACACTGAGGATATGCCAATTGAATGGGGAGATGAATCCGTGATTGAGCATAAATTAGAAAAGTATAGTGCTGGGCGATTGGCAGATATTCGCGCATTTAGCTAATCATCTTTGAAATAAAAAAGCATGCTCAGGCATGCTTTTTTTTATCAAGGTTTCGCGGCAATTACCGTTAGCTCAACAAGAACATCGGGATGATACAGTTTAGCCTCTACGCATGTACGCGGTAGAGCTTGAATATCAGAAACCCATGCATCCCAAACTTCATTGAATGCTGCATAATCTTTGTCAATATCTTTTAGATAAATTGTCACAGACATGATATGGCTTTTATCTGTACCTGCTTCAGCCAATAAACGGTCAATAATGTCAAAGGTTTGTTGTGACTGTCCACGAATGTCGAGAGACGTATCTTCTGCTAACTGACCTGCCAGATGAACGAAGTGACCAAAAATAGCAACCTCAGAAAAACGTTTTTGAACGTGTAAACGTTGAACAGACATAAAGCTCATCCCTTATAGATATAAATATAGATTATGAAATGCCGTATAGGATTTAGAAAGTATAGGGTAAGTGGAACTATGAATTCGGTTTAATTGCTGTATCTCTGAAAGTTTATTTTTATGGGAGGAGATCAGAAATATTTGGAGGAAAAAGACATTGTACCCATTCAGATTAGAGTGCCCTGTAATATTCGGATGGATTGTCACGCCAATCACAGGACAAATGTGTTAGATATAGGTCTTCTAACAACATCTCAGCAGACACATGGGTAAATGTATTGCGCGATTAGATTACTCTAAAAAGGAAAAAAAGGCGAAAAAAATTGACTTAATTTTGTTCTTTTGCATGAAAACTAGACGAAATTTACAATCCGAATAAATTGAGTTGCGTGTCTTGTTGTTTTTCTGAAAGTTGATACACCCCAACACCAATGAGTCTAAACTGATATTCATCAGGAATATTCATTTCCATTAACAATAATTTGAGTGCCAGTTGCAAATCCTCTATGTGATTGAAAGGTTGTTTAAAGCTTTTAGAGTGTTGTAAAACTTGAAAATTTTTAAGTTTGAGTTTGACGCTGATACCTCTAGCGATCATTTCCTTGTTTTGAAGATTTTGCCAAACACGAGAAAGCAGTGAAGTCCAAAATTGATCACATTGGTTTAAAAAAAGATCTTCATCAAACGTGGTTTCTTTAGAAATTTGCTGTCTTTGGCGTTCGCTTTGAACAGGTCGCTCATCGATCCCTTGAGCATAGAGAAATAATTGTTTGCCATATTTTCCGAAATGATGAGTGAGAAAGTTTTCTTCGACCTGCTGTAAATCCCCAAGTGTTTCGAGTTGCAAAGCTTTTAATTTTTCCTGTGTGACCTTACCTACACCGGGGATTTTTTTGAGTGGAAGATCATAGATGAACTGTTGCACCTGATTGGGTTTGATCACACAAATGCCATTCGGTTTATTCCAATCAGATGCAATTTTGGCTAAAAACTTATTTGGTGCAACGCCTGCTGAGGCGGTCAATCCAGTAAGCTGAAATATTTCATCACGAATATGCATCGCAACTTCAGTAGCGCTTGGGATCTGCTGTAAATTTTCAGTGACATCCAGATATGCTTCATCCAGCGATAAGGGTTCGATGATGCTGGTATATTTTTGAAATATCTCATGAATTTGGGCTGACACATGTTGGTATTTAGAAAAATTTGGCTCAATGACGATCACTTGTGGGCAAAGTTTTTTGGCTTGTGTCATCGACATGGCCGAACGTAAGCCATACTCACGAGCTGGGTATGATGCTGCTGCAACGACGGCTCGTGGGTGATGAGATGCAATGACCACAGGTAAGTGTTGTAATTCTGGACGCTCTCTAAGCTCCACAGAAGCGTAAAAAGCATCCATATCGATATGAATTATCTTTCGCAAAATGTTCAATCAATCATGAGATGCCTTAATTTTAACCCATAATTAAGGCATCGTTGAGCTGATTATTGGGTATGCGTAAGACTCCGTCAGTAAAGTCACCTTTCGACCTTGATGCTGTGCATGATCAATCACGAGTTGTAAGCTTTTCGGAGAATGATCTGCTATTCGTGGTAGAAACTCTAAAGGCTGTGAAAGTGGTTTAAAGAAATTGTCCCAATGAATTGGAATGACTTCTTTCGGTTGTAACTGATCAATGGTTTCAGCGAGATACTGTTGTTGAAACTCGGGTGATTGTTTTGAAAGCTGAGCAATTCCTAAAAACAAGACATCTACATTTAACTTTTGAAATTGATTAGGAAGCGCACCTGTGCTGGCTTTAACTAAAATTTTGTGATTATTGTGCTCAATCAAGTAGTCAAAGCTACCGCCTTCTTTAAACTCATAAAAACGTGCTGGCTGAGGCAGTGGATGCAGAATCTCTTCACCTAAATCATTGTTCACTGCTGTAGGTGGCGTATGTTGTGAGGGAATAGGCGTAATACGAAATGCACCCAATTGTAGTGCTTGAAAAGGCACTGCCAGTTTCAATTGATGCTCAGGCACTTTGCCGCCTCGTGCTATATTTAGTGTACTCAACGAACCAATGATGTGAGTTTTTGGGAGTGAACTTCCGAGCACTGAGATATCCAAAGCATGATCATAGTGACTGTGGGTCACCAATATGGCTTTGAGGCGTTTAAGCTCATGGTCCTGAATCATATTGTGAAGCAGTGCTTGATCACTGGAGAGGCGTTGTAAAGCAATGTTCATGAGAGATGGTCGACTAAAAAAACCATCAATTAGAATTTGTGAATTACCATCATCAAATAGCAATGTGGAAACGCCAAAAAAGCGAACATTTAATTTTTGTTCACTGACGGGTTGGTCTATTTTAGCCTTCCATTGATTAAATTCGGAGAGCTTTCCTGATGGTTGCCATAAATAAAAAAACGCAGCCATGAGCGTGACAGCCAAAAGACCAATCACCGTTAAAATCCCTTTTTTAAGCGACATCAAGTCATCCTTATAAAACGTAACTCGCTTGCTTGAGCCCAGTTGCACTCTATTTTTTAGTTAGATCTCTTTAGTTGTAACGTACTGACTCCTTAAGATTTATGGCTCAATTTGATTTAATTTTAGAAATTTTATCCAGTCGTTTTGATCGCCATTAAATACATTCAAATCCACTGGTGTAGAAATACCCTTAATTTTGCCTTTATTGGTGTATTGCCAAAAGATCCAATCTGGATTGTCTTTTAATTCAGGTTGAGAGGTGTATTCACGTACCCAGAGTGGGGTATCCGTAAAAGCACCCGCAAGTACGATGTTATAGAAGGCTTTAGAAACATAAAAGATAGGTTGTTTGCCATAATGTTGATGCAGCAAATCGTACATAACATCGATTTCATATAACAGTTGTTCTTTGCTATAGGTATTGATGCAATTGCTGTCGTATTCCAAATCAATGACTGGAGGAAGGGCATCTTCTTTACGTGGCACAGAATCAATGAAATTTAATGCCTGAACTTTACCATCACGGCAAAGTCGATAGAAATGATACGCTCCAACTTTAAAACCATGCTCGCGTGCTTTCAGCCAATGATCCTGAAATTTTCGATCTTTAAAGTCGCCACCTTCTGTCGCTTTGAGGTAGACAAATTGATATTCCTTTTTGGGAATTTGTGACCAGCGAATTTCTTTTTGATGATGTGAGACATCAAATCCTTTGATTGGATATTCTTGAGCTGTTGCTGGTTGAAACGGCAAAAAGAAAAAGCTCAATAATCCGACCATGAGTGCGATCAGGGCTGCACCTAAAAGGGAAGTCCACAAGATAATCTTCTGCGAATAGATATGCTGCTTATTTTTTGAATTCATGAGCACTTAAAGTTTGGTGCAAAATATAATTAATATCATAACGCGAATAAACGTAAATGGTAGTGACAGTATCTAGAATCCATATCCATTAGTCATCATCCATTTCTTTCGGAATTTTCCAAAAAATAAACATGGTAATAATATTAATTGAGCCCATTAAAATTAATGTCCATTGGAAGGCCTGTTGCATTTGTGCAGTACCAAGATAAGTGGTGAATACATTGACCAGTGTACCTGCAAGCGCTACACCAATACTCATGGATACCATCATAATCATCGAGAGAAAACTGTTACCACTACTAGCATCTTGTTGAGGCAAATCCTTTAAGGTTAGCGTATTCATAGAAACAAATTGCAGTGAGTTCAACATACCAAAAATGAAGAAATGCAATGTTCTTAACCATAAAGGTGTTTCGGCTGAGGTGAGGGCAAAACTTGCAATACATAAGCCAATAAGGCAGGTATTGACTAATAACACCCGACGATACCCAAATCGTTGAATAATTTGGCGAATGATCGGTTTTGATGCCAGTGAACCCAATACCGTTGGAATCATAAGTAAACCGGTAATAAATGGTTCAAAACCAAAAGCAACTTGTAGCATTAAGGGGATAAGAAAAGGCATCGCATTGCCGCCTAAGCGGGCAAAAAAGTTGCCTACAATACCAATCGCGAAAATTTGATTTTTGAATAGTTTCCCACGAAATAGAGCATTTTGGTGGGTATGGGCATGCACCATGTACCAAGCACTTGCAGATAAACCAAACACAATAAGAACAATACTCCACCATAGTGGAAGATAGGGGCTAGCAAAATTTTCAATCCCTAAACTTAAGCCAACCATCGCGATCACTAATAATAAGAAGCCAAAAAAATCAAATTTAGCAACATGGGTCTCGGTCACATTTGGCATGGCTTTAAATGTGAGAAAAACTCCAATGAGTCCAATAGGAATATTAATTAAGAAAATCCACTCCCAAGTCACGTACTCCACTAGCCATCCGCCAAGAGTAGGACCGATTAAGGGGCCAATCAGACCTGCAAGACTCATCAGAGACATGGCTGCAAGGAATTGCGTTCTAGGAATGATTTTCAACATTGCAAGACGCCCAACTGGAAGCAGTAAAGCACCTCCAATCCCTTGAATCACTCGGAAAAATAAAAGCTCATTTAAATTAGAAGAAAATGCACATCCGAGCGATGCCAAAGTGAAAATGATAATTGCAGAAAAATAAACATTTCGGACACCAAATCGGTCAGCCAGCCAACCACTGAGTGGAATACAGGCTGCGACTGACAATACATAAGCCACCACGACACTATGCATGTGTAGAGGATCTTCATTGAGGTGATGAGCGATTACAGGAATCGCAGTATTGATGATAGTTGTGTCTAGACCTTGCATAAAAAAGCCGATCGAGACCAAAAACACCAATAATCTAAACTCAGGCTGTAAGGGTTGGTGTGCTGTGCTGCTCATCTTGTAGGATCATATTAGTAAGTTAATATTTTAAAACAGTTTCTCAGTATCACTTGTGGTTTATTTACGAAGGATTTGCAACAAAATTGCAATCTAATGGTCACAGCATTGTCATCGCATGGTCATAGAGTTGTTGCCAACAACATCATAAGAAGATTAAAAAAATGAAGCTAAAGTCTAACGCACTTGTGATCGCAATGTGTGCATTGGGGCTAGGGGCATGTAATGATGACACTAACAATATCACATCAGTACCAAATATTACGCCTGAATCGATTGAACTCAACTATCTCAGTCGTACAGAAAGTCGTGGTTTTGCGGTCAGCGCAGCAGAGATACCTGCCTATGATGCACAAAGCCAAAGATTGTTTGTTGTAAACGCAAAAGAAGGCGTGGTTGATATTTTTGATTATCGCCAACCTCAGCAACCTAAATGGATTGGCTCTTTAGATGCTAAATCTTATTTAACAGACTCAGAAGTAAATAGTGTTGCTGTAAAAAATGGAATTGTTGCCTTGGCTGTACAAGCCAAAGATAAAACAGATCCAGGAATCGTGGCACTTTTTAATGCCAATGATTCGAGCTTTATTGCCCAAGTTCCAGTGGGTTCTCTACCCGATATGCTGACCTTTAGTGCAGATGGTAAAACCTTATTGGTGGCGAATGAAGGAGAGCCATCTCATGATTATGCGATTGATCCCGAAGGTTCGATTTCAATCATTGATCTCTCAAATTTGAACAAACCAGTTGCAAAAACAGCTGACTTCAAAGCCTTTAACAGTCAAGCACAGCTATTACGTAATCAAGGTGTGCGAATTTATGGTCCAAATGCAACAGTAGCGCAAGATTTTGAACCTGAATACATCACACTCAGCGCAGATGGCAAAATTGCATGGGTCGCATTACAGGAAAATAATGCCTTAGCTAAGGTGGATGTTTTAAATGCCAAAGTCATGGCTGTTTATCCGCTCGGTTTTAAAGATCATGGCTTACAAGGTCATGGTTTAGATGTCAGTGATGCCGATGGTGAAAATGGTCTTGCGAAGATCAATATTCAAACTTGGCAGCATGTTCGTGGCTTATATATGCCTGATGCGATCTCAAGTTACGAAGTCAATGGTAAAACGTATATTGTCACTGCCAATGAAGGGGATGCTCGTGCTTGGGGTGAAGATGATCCTGAATATTGGGGAGAAAAATTAAAGGATAATCCGAGTGCTCAAGGTAATATTAAAAAGGGTTTTGTTGAAGAATGGCGTGTGAAGCATCTAGTCCATAAAGATGGTTTCGATAGACGACAAGGGGAAGATCTGCCACCACAGTTACGAGCACTGGCGAAAGGTGCTGAATTGAATCCTCTGCATTTTGCATATTGTGGAGCGATCGATGGAGATGCTAAAGGATGCCGTGAAGACAAGATGCTTGGTCGTTTGAATATCACTTGGACTGAAGGTTATCAAAAGAATACTGATGGCACACCTAAACTCAATGCTCGAGGCAATTTGGTTTATGATCATTTATATAGCTTCGGGGCACGATCTGTCAGTATTTGGACAGAAAATGATGCTCAAACAGGATTAGAGCTGGTTTGGGATTCGGGTGATGATTTTGAACAATATATTGCTCAGCACCATCCTGAGATCTTTAATGCAAACCATGAAGAAGCAGGGATCGATAATCGTAGTGACAATAAAGGCCCAGAGCCAGAAGGCGTGGTGATAGGTCAAATCGGTCAGAAAACTTATGCATTTATTGGTTTAGAACGAGTTGGAGGCGTGATGGTATATGACATCTCCAATCCTGCCCAACCCCAATTTGTGCAATATATTCATTCGCGAAAACTTGATGCAACCACTGCCGATATCGAGGCAGGTCAGGCAGGAGACTTAGGTCCTGAAGGATTAACCTTTGTTTCCGCAAAAGAATCTCCAACGGGTACGCCTTTACTGATTGTAGGGAATGAAGTCAGTGGTACTACAGCAACGTATCAAATCACGTTGAAATAGAGCCTGATCGTGTAGATGTATGATAAAAGAGCCATATGGCTCTTTTATTTTTTACCCGTCATGCGTAATGCTTTAAAGTCTTGTCGAATTTAGACCACGAATTGTTCAGGGCATTTCATGTTTGCGATGGCATTGATGATTTGATGTGAATGCTCGCATACGATGATTTTTGCCCGATGTTGAGCAGGTAGAAAACCTTCTTCTACTGCATGATCGAGTTGTGCAATCAAGGCATTATAGAATCCATTGACGTTATAAATAATCATTGGTTTTTGGTGTTGATTTAACTGTCCCCAAGTTGCGATTTCTAAGATTTCTTCAAATGTACCTAAACCTCCCGGGAGCGCAACAAAAGCACTAGCACGTTCAGCCATCATGGCTTTGCGTTCATGCATTGTTCTTACCACGTGAAGTTCTGTTAACTGATTATGGGCAACCTCGTAATCCAGCATAAATTCAGGAATAACACCAACAACTTCACCATTGTTTTCAATGACTGTATCTGCGACTTGTCCCATTAATCCGATACTTGCACCACCATATACAATGCCAAATCCTTGCCTTGCAATTTTTTCAGCCAAAGCAATGGCTTTTTGTTGGTAAATAGGATTATTGCCAAAACGAGAACCACAATAAAGTGCAATAAGGCATTGAGTTGCTTTTGATTTAACTGATGTATCGGTCTCTAAGGTGTTATTAAGAACGCTTGTATTCATATTTATTTACTCACCTTTTTTAAATGAACTTCATCATGCAGTTTAATCTAAGCAAGAAAGGTGACAACTGTATAGATAAATAAGAATTTTTTGAAATATTTTGTAGTTTCATTCCAAAATGATTGATAAAGCCAATCTTGATTCACCGAAAAAATAGTGAATTGCAATAAAATCTTTTCTATACTGAAAATCTGTTCGGCAACCAATACATCAATATGAGTAGTGATCGACATCGCTCAATAGAACAAAATATTATTTATTTTCTAAATTTAAATACTGCATTTATAACTTTGCCTCATCACTTTGGTTTAAATGAATCCCATCTTCCTGAAACGTGGGAGTGTAACTCATGATTTTTGAATGGATGTCTGATCCTTCCGCATGGGTGGGACTCTTAACTTTAATTATTTTAGAAATTGTTCTCGGGATTGATAATCTCGTCTTTATCGCGATTTTGGCGGAAAAACTGCCGCCTGAGCAACGCAATAAAGCCAGAATTTTAGGCTTAACGCTCGCGCTTGGCATGCGCCTAATCCTTTTGGCGTCAATCGCTTGGATTATCACGTTAACGAATCCATTATTCCATATCTTTGATCATCCGTTTTCAGCCCGAGATCTTATTTTGATTTTTGGCGGTATTTTCTTGTTAATGAAGGGAACTTTAGAACTACATGAACGTCTAGAAAGTAAAGTTCATGTTAAAGAAGAAAATCCTGTTCATGCTGCATTTTGGATGGTCATTGTACAGATCGTGGTATTGGATGCAGTGTTCTCACTCGACAGTGTGATTACAGCAGTCGGTATGGTCAAAGATCTTTCGGTCATGATGATCGCCGTAATTATTGCGATAGGAATCATGCTATGGGCCTCTAAAGCCCTCATGGACTTTGTGAATAAGCATCCAACTGTGGTGATTCTGTGTCTATGTTTCTTGATGATGATCGGTTTCTCATTGGTTGTCGAAGGCCTAGGCTTCCACATTCCGAAGGGTTATCTATACGCTGCAATTGGTTTCTCTGTCCTGATTGAGTTTTTAAATCAATTGATGCGCCGTAACCAAGAAAAAACGGTAACAACGACTGATTTACGTTTCAAAACAGCATCTGCCGTCATTCGTATGCTTGGTGGTAAGTCAAAAACGGCGGATGCTCAATCGACAAATACGGATGATGTTTTGGCTACCCAAGCGTTGGTAGAGGAAATGTTCTCGGATGAGAATGCGGTATACCAAAGCGTGATGTTGCAAGGAGTATTAGGTTTATCTGAGCGACCAGTCAAATCATTAATGACCCCACGTCCAGAACTCGAATGGATCGATTTAGATGACGATCCTGAAAGTATTAAACATCAAGTGCTTTCTATGAAACATTCACGTTTGATCGTTGCACATGGCGAGCTAGACAATATTGCTGGGGTGGTGCTCACGCATAACGTTTTGAATGACTATATTGAATCAGGCGATTTTAATTTCGAAAAACACATTCGAGAGCCTGTCATTGTCCATGAAAGCGCTCAAGTCTTAATGGTGATGGATCAATTGCGTCAGGCACCCTTACAAATGGCGATTGTGCTCAATGAATATGGTTCCATTGAGGGTATTGCAACACCGATTGATATTTTAGAAGCGATTGCGGGTGAATTCCCGAACGAAAATGAAATAGAAACTGCAGTTGAAAGCTTAGAGGATGGTTCACTCATGCTCGAGGGTTCAACTGATATTCGTCATATTTCATTATTGCTTGATCGTGATTTAGTTGATGAGTCAGAACAGTATTCTACGCTGTCTGGTTATATCTTATTCCATTTAGGACATTTACCTGAAAATGGAGAAACCTTTGAAGCAGAAGGGTATCTATTTGAGGTGGTTACAATGGATGGTCATAAAATCGAAAAAGTACATATTGTACCCATCGTAAAACAAGACCCATCAGAATGATTTAAACTCAGTTAAAATAGTATCTCATTAGGTGCTATTTTTTTGGAATATTGATGTCCGAACTCAATTGTCCTTGCGGGCATGGAATTTATACACACTGTTGTGAACCTTTACATCGTGGTCAGCGTGTTGCAGAAAGTGCTGAACAGCTCATGCGTTCTCGCTATAGTGCATTCGCTAAACATGAAATCGACTATATTGTGAGTACCACAGCATCAGGTCAGCAAAGTCATTTAGACATTGCTGCCATTCGGGATTGGGCGATGAGCAATCAGTGGTTAAAATTAGAGGTTATTCAGCATTTACCTCGTCTGGATAAAACCCATGCTCAAGTTGAATTCAAAGCACATTACCAACATGTCGATCAGGTACATCTCCATCATGAAACCTCAAATTTCGTATTCACCAATAGACAGTGGTATTTTTTAGACCCAACGACAGATCAAACTGTGACGATGAAGCAGACTTGTATTTGTGGATCAGGAAAAAAATTTAAGCAATGTTGTGCGCGATTTCTCTAGAATTAATTTTTAATTAACTTAGAATATTGCGCATTAAAAACCCTCATTTGGAAGTAGGGCAATGTTACTCACCGTTATTTATATTATTGCGATTACTGCGGAAGCGATGACAGGCGCCTTGTCTGCAGGTCGACGAAGTATGGATTGGTTTGGTGTCATTATTATTGCCTGTGTGACTGCTTTGGGCGGAGGATCAGTTCGTGATGTTTTGCTAGGGCACTATCCTTTAACTTGGGTGAAACATCCTGAATATCTAGTACTTACATGTTGTGCAGCATTATTTACGATTTTTATCGCAAAATGGATGCGACATCTACGTTCGGTATTCTTACTTCTAGATGCCTTAGGTCTGATAGGTTTTACCATTATTGGTTGTCAAATTGCGATTCAAATGGAGCAGGGTTTCGTGGTTTGTGCAGTGGCAGGGGTATTGACAGGCGTTTCAGGGGGTATTTTACGAGATATCTTATGTAACGATGTGCCTTTAGTCTTCCGTCGCGAACTTTATGCCAGTATTTCTTTTGTTGCGGTCATTTTCTATTGGGGCTGTATCGAAGTCGGTTTTTCACAAGATATCACCATTATTTCTACTCTTGTTTTTGGTTTCACATTGCGTTGTATCGCAATTTACTTTGGCCTTGAAATGCCAAAATTTATTTATAAAGATGATGATGAACAGTCGGCGTCATCAAAAGATGTAAATTAAACTTTTTACACTCATCTTTCAAAATGGCCGATAATGTGATCGGTCATTTTTATATGGTTCTTTAGAAAATAAAAAAAAGCAGTGTTGAGAAAACAGCGATTGTCATTGGTTGTATTTAAATCACTCCTCACAGAGAGCATGCTATGGATTTAATCTCACGAATACAGCGTTTACCTATTGGTAAATTTCACTACACCTTGTTGTGGGTGATTGGATTAGGCTGGATGTTTGATGCAATGGATACTGGACTAATTTCCTTTATCTTGGCGAAGATGGCTGAAGACTGGCAAATGACGCCTGCTGAAAAAGGTTGGGTTGTATCCATCGGCTTTGTGGGAATGGCGATAGGTGCAGTATTCTCTGGTGGACTGGCGGATCGAATCGGACGTAAAGCAGTATTTGCTACGACATTGGTCATCTATAGTATAGCAACAGCTCTTTGTGCTTTCGCACCAAATTTAACATGGTTATTAATCTTTAGATTTATTGTAGGTTTAGGCTTAGGCGGACAGTTACCAGTTGCCGTGACTTTAGTGAGTGAATACATTCCAGCCCATGTTCGTGGTCGCTTTATTGTGTTACTTGAAAGCTTCTGGGGGCTAGGATGGTTATGTGCTGCACTGGTTTCTTATTTTGTCATCCCTAAATTTGACTGGCATGTTGCATTTTTATTGGGTGGTTTGCCTGCACTTTATGTCTTCGTCATTCTAAAAAAAGTTCCGGAATCTGTTCCTTACTTGATCAATCGAGGTCGTATTAATGAAGCGCACGCGATTGTGCAAAAAATCGAGCGACAGTGTGGTGTCGAAGTCATCGAAAAAATTGAAGTGAAACCAGTTTCAACACATTCAAATGTCAGTTTTGGTCAGTTATGGTCAAGCGGTTTCGCTAAGCGCAGTTTAATGCTGTGGTTAATTTGGTTTGGGATTGTTTATTCGTATTACGGTATTTTTACGTGGTTACCAAGTCTTTTAGTCAAAGAGGGATATACCATTGTGCAGTCTTTTGAATATGTTCTCGGGATGATTTTAGCACAATTGCCAGGTTATATTGTCGCGGCATGGCTCGTTGAAAAGTTAGGGCGTAAAGCGACGCTTTCAGGCTTTATTGCAATGTGTGCAGTATCAGCATATTTCTTTGGGCAGGCTGATACCGTAGCGATGATCATGTTCTGGGGATGCTTGATGTCATTCTTTAATCTTGGTGCATGGGGCGTTTTATATACCTACACGCCTGAACAATATCCTGCAAATATTCGTGCTTTCGGATCAGGATGGGCAGCAGCAATTGGGCGTATTGGTGGGATTGTTGCACCTTTAGTGGTTACCCATATGATGGTGGCTTCAAATGGATTTAGCCAAGTATTTATGATGTTTACCGCTGTATTATTGGCAGTTGCAGCCGTGATCTTGGTGCTCGGTGAGGAAACCAAAGGTAAGACACTTGAGTCTATGGGGATGTAAATCTGTGAAAAAAGAGGAGCTAAGCTCCTCTTTTTTAGACCCATTTT
Source organism: Acinetobacter sp. ANC_7588 (assembly GCF_056783995.1). Classification (NCBI taxonomy): domain Bacteria; kingdom Pseudomonadati; phylum Pseudomonadota; class Gammaproteobacteria; order Moraxellales; family Moraxellaceae; genus Acinetobacter; species Acinetobacter sp. ANC_7588. Next base: position 22,708 of record NZ_JBWYIU010000006.1, read on the forward strand.
TGACGTGCTTTAGTTAAGTCAAAATGTAATGTGTTCGACACTTGCTGGAGATTGAATTTTTCTTTATCTTCAGGGAGTTGAATTAAAATAGGCAAAGCTGATACCCCATTGTCGCCATTGACAAAAGCATAGTGACGCTCAGTCTGATTAATTGAAATCAAACTTTCAAACTCAAGGTACACCGTCGTTTCATCATGTTTTTTGGGCACTTTCACGAGATCTAAATATGCAATTCGTCGATTATTAATTCCAGCCAATTTAAGCGCTTCAAGATCCGATTTTAACTTTTCAGTTTTATCAAACATTTTTTGAAAGAATCCTTTGTTTGATTGGCTTTCGAGTTCTCTTTTCTTCTGATTGAAAGCAATTTGATTGACTTTATGTTGGTCTAGAGCATCGGCAATAATTGTTTTAACTTGCTCAATCGCTGCTTGAGATTTGCTATGACTTGCCGCATAAGACTCTGCATCTAAACTCACAAAAATAGTATGTCGTCTTTTTTCCATCAATTTTAAATAGGATAAAATTTTATATTCGAAAATTTGAGCTTGAGTATTGAAGGCGATAATGGGTTCACTTGAAAAGTCTTTATAAAAACTCGCAATATCAGAGAACAGACGATGCATACTGATAAAACAATAATCAAACTCATCAGGGTGACGAATTGAATGACGCAGTGCATATTGAAAAGGTTGCAAGATCTCAAGAGTTAAAGCTTTTTCGAAATCTAAAAGGCGCTCGTTAATGACTTGTTCGACTGAAAATCCAGAGGCATCGAGCGGTTTTTTGAGTAACGGTAATAACAGATCAAAATTGACGTTATGAAATTTTTCCATCAGATCCAAAATAGGAGTCGTGATCTGTCGTTGAATAGTAATAATTCGACTGACTTGCCATTTAAATTGTTCTAAATAACTTGGATCATTTAAACGTTTCTTATCCAACACCACGCCATTTAGGTAAACTCGATCTTCAAGACCTAGCTTTTCTTCCATTAAAAAGCGGCGGATAGAATATGGGTTCTGTTTAAAGTCATGAATGGTCGCGACCAGATATAAATACTGACTGCTTTCAATAACATCAAAATCACGAATTTTTTGTTCTTGAATAATAAAGTCTTGGAATAATGGATGGCTAATTTGCTTCAGTTGTCTCGGGAGGATGGTTTTGAACCAATAGCCTAAAATTTGATGTTTAATATGAACTTCAAGAATAAAAGTACGAATTTCTTCAGCTGTTAAATGTCGGCAATTATCAGGAACATTTAAGTCGAGTGTTTTGATGATATTTGCAGCATCATATAAAAAAGTTTTTCGTAGGAGTTGTTTGTCTCTAAGAAAACTTTGATCTTCTTCTGTTTCAATACGATCAATTTGATTTTGTACAGTTTCTAAGTAATCGGCGATTTTAATTACGTCTTGATATGATTTAAGCGTTTCTAAAGTGGCTGCGATCTTTTCAGCCAAAGTTCGCATTTTCGGTGAGATTAAATGACTGCTTAAATCCTGAAGACCAACAATGCCCTTAAAAGTGAATGATTGTCGATGTTGATCCCAGTAAATATTCTTCGCAGTCAGGAATTGTTCCTGGATCAGACCTTGTATTGGTGCGGGAACACTATTAAAAATATTTTTTAAACGCGTTTGCCAATGAACATCTAGATTAGGGTCAATTTGAAATAATTTTGAGCGAAGATCATAAGGAATGTAATTATGCATGTTTGTTCCGTTCATACGATGAGCGTATGTAAAAGCATTTGTTATAAAGTTGTGTTTTGATTATTGTATATTCAATAAAATTAATTGGATACAAGAAAAAAGTCCAATTTAAAATGAAATAAAACCAACTGGCCTTTTTTTTGTTATTTTATCTTTACAAAGTGTCCAACCTTGCTTGTTCTTCGCAGTTTGGGAGACTAGCATACACCCTTAAACTATTCATTCATTAGGATTTCACGATTCAATGACAAGCCTTGCGCACCAAGCGACAGAGAATCGTTCTGTAGCAGAATTTACAGAACAAGCTTACCTAAACTATGCGATGTACGTGATTATGGATCGTGCATTGCCTCATATTAGTGACGGATTAAAACCTGTACAACGCCGTATCGTATATGCGATGAGCGAGCTTGGTCTAAAGCATAGTGGTAAACCCAAAAAATCAGCACGTACAGTTGGTGATGTTTTAGGTAAATATCATCCGCATGGTGATTCTGCTTGTTATGAAGCAATGGTCTTAATGGCACAGCCATTTAGTTATCGTTATCCATTTATTGAAGGGCAGGGCAACTGGGGATCACCAGATGATCCAAAGTCGTTTGCTGCAATGCGATATACCGAGGCCAAACTATCACAATATAGTGAAGTCCTGCTCTCTGAGTTAGGTCAAGGAACTGTCGACTGGCAAGATAACTTTGATGGTTCATTAAAAGAGCCTGTAAATTTACCAGCACGCGTACCGAATATTCTTTTAAATGGTACGACGGGAATTGCGGTGGGAATGGCAACAGATATTCCACCACACAATTTACGGGAAGTTGTTAAGGGTACCATTGCACTGATTCGTAACCCGAATTTGTCTGATGAAAAAGTTGCTGAATATATTCCTGGTCCAGACTTACCGACTCAAGCAGAAATTATTACACCTGCTGATGAATTACTGAAATTACAAAGCACTGGGCGCGGCAGTTATCGCATGCGTGCGGTATATTCGGTTGAAAAAAATGAAATTGTCATCAGTGAATTACCATATCAGGTTTCTGGCTCTAAAATTATCAGCCAAATTGCTGATCAAATGCAGGCAAAAAAATTACCGTTGGTAAGTGATGTACGAGATGAATCAGATCATCAATGTCCAACACGTTTGGTAATTGTCTTGCGTTCAAATCGTATCGATGCAGATGCGGTCATGAGCCATTTATTTGCCACGACCGATCTTGAGTCGAGCTACCGCGTCAATATGAACATGATTGGTGCTGATGGTCGTCCACAAGTAAAATCAATCCGTCGTATTTTATTGGAATGGATTGAAATTCGTAAAACGACTGTGACGAGACGTTTGCAATACCATTTGAATAAAATTGAAAAACGTCTACATATTCTGGCGGGACTTTTAATTGCGTATTTAGATATTGATACGGTAATTCGCATTATTCGTGAGGAAGATCATCCGAAAGAAGTCTTAATGTCACATTTCGGTATTGATGAAATTCAAGCCGAAGCCATTCTAGAGCTTAAATTACGTCATTTGGCGCGTCTCGAAGAAATGGAAATTCGCCGTGAACAAGAAGAGCTTGAAGCTCGAGCAGCCGTGATTCGAGAGCAATTGGCGAATCCTGAATCTTTAAAAAATCTGATCATTTCAGAATTAAAAGAAGATGCGAAAAAGTTTGGTGATGATCGTCGATCTCCAATTGTTCAGCGTGAAGAAGCGACCGCGATTAGTGAACAAGATTTGATGCCAGCTGATCCTGTCACTGTCATTTTATCGGAAGCGGGTTGGATTCGTTGTGCGAAAGGACATGAGATCGATCTAGATAAAGTCAATTTCCGTGCAGGAGATCAATATTTAAGTCATGCACAAGGTAAATCTAATCAAAAAGTGTATGTATTAGATCAATCTGGTCGAAGTTACGCATTACCAATTACAGGATTACCTTCAGCGCGCGGCTTAGGTGAACCATTAAGCTCGAAATTATCGCCAGCAAATGGAGTAAATTTCCAACAAATTCTGATTGCTGAAGATGAGGTGGAAATATTAGCGATCAGCTCCAAAGGATATGGTTTTAAAACACAAGCGAAACAATTGGACACCAATGCTAAAGCGGGTAAAGCGTTTTTAACGCTTGCAGATGATGCAAGCGCAATGCCATTGCAACAAATTGATGGTACACATATCGCTGTACTCAGCAGTTCTGGACGATTATTACTGACAGAGCTGACAGAATTACCAATGCTCAATAAAGGAAAAGGTAATAAATTGATGCAGTTGGATGCAAAGGAACGCATTGTGTCTATGACAACACTTAACTTGGATGATGTGCTTCAGGTCGTTGCTGGACAACAACAATTGAAATTAAAAGGTGATGATCTGCTGAAATACATCGGTAAACGTGCTTCAAAAGGGCAGGTATTACCACGAGGTTATCAAAAAGCAAATAAACTCTTCATTCAAAGATAAAGCTAGCATCTAGTCGACAAAATACGTTATATATGAAATGTATTTATGGCTATGGATGCTTTATTGAGCAATAAATTAAATAAGATGCTCAATACATTATCGAAAATAAGAGTTTAAAACCAAGTATTACTAATTGGAGAATATGGCATTATGGAAAAGATTTGGTTCGCTGAATACCAAAAAACTGGAATTCCACAAACAGTAGAATTACCACCAGAAAATACCTCTCTTGTTGATATTTTTGAGAGAAACTTCCAGAAATTTGGTTCGCGTGATGCTTTTATCTTTATGGATAAAACATTAACGTTCAATGAACTTGATACGGCGAGCCGTCAATTTGCAGCCTATCTTCAAAGCCTTGGTTTAGCAAAAGGTTCTCGCGTAGCGGTCATGATGCCAAACGTACTGCAATATCCAGTGGTGGCACTTGGTGTATTCCGTGCGGGCTTAGTCCTTGTCAACGTGAACCCCCTTTACACAGCTCGTGAACTTGAGCATCAACTGAATGACTCAGGCACTGAAGCGCTTGTGATTATTGAAAACTTCGCTTCTGTTTATCAATCAATTCTTGGTAAAACGCCAGTTAAGCATGTGATCGTGGCGACAGTAGGTGATATGTTAGGTACCTTAAAAGGTACACTCGTGAATTTTGTTTTACGTAAAGTGCGTAAGCAAATTCCAGCTTGGAGTATCCCAGGACATGTGAAATTCACGACTGCGATGTCTAAAGGCAGTTCTGCAAATTATAAGCGCCCAGCAACAACGTTGAGCGACACTGCTGTATTGCAATATACAGGTGGTACAACAGGCGTATCAAAAGGTGCGGAATTAACACATCGCAACCTTGTTGCAAACTTAATGCAAGCAGATGGTATTTTCCAATCTAAATTTGGTGCTCAAGATGGTGCGAGCGACGATCGCATTTTCTGTGCATTACCGCTATATCATATCTTTGCATTCATGGTTTGTGCACTTTATGGTATGTACAAGGGTCAAGCAAACGTACTGATTCCTAACCCTCGTGATCTCCCTGCAGTCATCAAAGAGCTACGCAAATATCAGCCTGGTTTCTTCCCAGCAGTGAATACTTTATTCAACGCACTCGTTCATAATGAAGAATTCAAACAACTTGACCATAGCAAATTAAAAATGGCGATGGGTGGTGGTATGGCTGTATTGCCTTCAACTGCTGCAGCTTGGAAAAAAATCACAGGTACAAATATTATTGAAGGCTATGGTCTTTCTGAAACTTCACCTATTGCAACGGCAAACCCACCGGCATCTGAAGAGTTTAGCGGTACGATTGGTATCCCATTACCTTTAACGGATGTCGCTGTCCTGGATGACGATGGCAATGAAGTTCCACAAGGTGAGCAAGGTGAGATTTCAATCCGTGGTCCTCAAGTCATGAAAGGCTATTGGAACCGACCAGATGAAACAGCTAAGGTGATGACCGCAGATGGTTTCTTCCGTACTGGTGATATCGGTATCATGGATGCTCGTGGTTACTTCAAGATTGTTGATCGTAAGAAAGATATGATCTTGGTATCAGGCTTTAACGTATACCCATCTGAAATCGAGGAAGTGATTGCAACACATCCTAAAGTACTCGAGGTTGCAGCGATTGGTGTAGCTGATGAAAAATCAGGTGAAGTGCCTAAGCTGTTTGTTGTGAAGAAAGATCCATCATTAACAACAGAAGAAGTATTAGCTTTTGCGAAAGAAAACTTAACAGGATATAAGCGTCCTCGTTATGTTGAATTCATGGATGAATTGCCAAAATCGAATGTTGGTAAAATCCTTCGTAAAGATTTACGTAAATAATTCAAATAAAAAAGCGCCGTAAGGCGCTTTTTTAATTTATTCTTTCATTAGCCAACGGTCGATATAAGGTCGCGCTGTTGCAATAATAAATGTAAATGTCAGCATTGTACCTAAATGACGCCCTACAGCAGAACTCGGTAACTGTCCTGAATAACTGAAGTAAATATCAACTAAGCTATATACAGAAATAATGCTCAGCCAGATCCATTTATTCGCTCGTTTAATCCCCACCGCGATAAAGGCGATGATGAGAACCAGCAATGTGCCGAGAGTCGATTGCCAATTCATATTGGCACAAATTACGCTGATCAAGAAAGCCATAATCGGAAGAACGATATAAAGCACACGATCGACACGTTTTTGATGTTGCTTTTGTAACTCGAGAACATCAAATAACTTTTTTTGGTCAGAATTGGTCATGCCATTACTCAGAATTTTAATAAACAAAATAATTTAACTAAAATTATCGCACAAACATCATGCTAAGATAAAACCAGCTTAAATCATTGGACTGAAATCCATGCACGGTATTGAAGGTGTTATTTACCTTATTTTAATTGCTTGTTTACTCCCTTATTTATTTACAGTCATTGCTAAAATTGCAGGTGGTTTCAAAGGGCAGGATAATCAAAATCCGCGTGAATTCATGTCTAAAACCACAGGCTTAGCGGCTCGAGCAAATGCAGCTCAGCAAAATAGCTTTGAAAGTTTGCCATTATTTATTGCGGCAGTTTTGATGGCTGAGTATATGGTTGTTCAACAACAATTGGTGATTCTATTAGGTTCGGCGTATATCGTCTTACGAATCATCTATGGGATTTGTTATTTATGTAATTGGGCGACCCTTAGATCAATTGTTTGGTTCTTATCAATGCTTTGTCCGATCTTATTGCTTTTATTAATTATTCGATTGCTCTAAGAAAAACAGACTAACACCATACCTAAAATACATCTTCAGCTTGTATAATCGAATGATGATTGCTGAATAAAGCGTTATAATCAACCCCATTTTAATGAACACTGACAGTAAAGAGTTTGCTATGAGCTACAGTAATATCCCTGCAGGTAAAGATGCACCAAACGATATCTATGTAATTATCGAAATCCCTGCAAATGCAGCACCAATTAAATATGAAATTGATAAAGATTCAGATGCACTTTTCGTAGATCGTTTCATGGGTACTGCAATGTTCTACCCAGCAAACTACGGTTATGTACCAAATACATTATCTCTTGATGGCGATCCATTAGACGTATTAGTTGTTACACCACATCCTGTAGAACCAGGTTCGGTTATCCGTTGTCGTCCAGTGGGTAAATTAAATATGGAAGATGATGGTGGTGTTGATGCGAAACTTGTCGCTGTACCACACGATAAATTAACGCCAATCTATAAAGATGTTCAAGAATATACTGACCTTCCTCCTTTATTGATTAGTCAAATTGAACATTTCTTCCAACACTACAAAGACTTAGAGCCAGGTAAGTGGGTCAAGTTAAGTGGTTGGGAAGGTGCAGATGTTGCTAAACAAGAAGTGTTAAGCTCAATTGCTGCTTATGCAGAAGCAAACAAATAATTTGCCTGATGTATAAATAAAGCTACAAACTTTGATCTTGTAGCTTTTATAAAAAACCTGCACAAAGTGCAGGTTTTTTTATTGATCTTTTTAGTTGAAAATTAGAATAATTTCACGGGAATGTCTAACCAAATACGCCATTCGTTGGTGTCGCCGATATAAGCACTTTGATATTCATCACTTGCACGGTAGTAAGAGTGACGAACACGTAAGCTTGCATCTTTAGCAAAACCAGATTGGACTGTATATTTCACTTGATTAAAGAATTCACGTTCCTGTGCATCATTGGTTAGCAATACTGAGCGGTCAGTACCCCCTGCAGATACATCAATATCCCATCCATAAACAAATGCCGAAGTCCATGACAGACCAGGAACATTTAATGCGCCAAAATCATAGGTATATTGTAGCTGTAAAGATTTTTCATCATTACCAATAAAATCAGATAAATACGAGTTAGGCATATAAATCGTTTGATGGCCATCACCAACACCTTTGCCCAAACCATAGTCATAACCTGTATTACCTGTATTTTGTTGGTAAGCAAGCATTACATTGTGTGGACCAGTATTGTAAGTTGTTGAAATTGCCCAAATATTATTGCTTAAGTTGTTGAAATCATTTGAAGTATGAGAATAAGTATATGCTGTATTATTTGGTGCAGCATCCCATTCAGTACGATATGCACTGAAATCGTGAGTCAACTTACCTTTAGCCACGGCATAACTATAGTTGGCATTCACATAGTGACGTTCTAAACGATCTTTAATGTCTGTACCATAATAAGACGCATTGAGAGCATCACCAAAGTTATATTTAGCGCCCCAAACAACCGCGCGATCTAATTCATTTCCATCGGTATTGATTTGACTAGAACGTTGGTTTTCAGTAAATTTACCAGCAACCAAAGTCAAATTATCGATTTCATTACTTTGGATTAACAAGCCAGTGTAATATTCAGGTACCAAACGAGCTGTATTACTTGCAAGAACAGGTAAATCTAAAATCTGAGTCCCATAAGTAGCTGTGGTGTTCGACATACGAGCTTTGATGAAAGCACCACCTCTTGCCCAATGATCATAAGCATGACCATTATTATCGACTGGAATCATGTCATTACCGGTATGGGCATTATCACCTAATTTGAAAGACCCATCACCAATAACACCAACACCGAAACCAACGATACCTTTCGTGAAACCAGACTCAATTTTAACCATGGCTGTTTGAGCTGCTGAGCTGGTATCTTCGACACCGTTCTTTTTATCACGATGCAAGAAACCTGTACGGAATAATACTGATCCTTCAGCATCTTCTACGAATCCCTTTGATTCACTTTGCTCACTCGCAAATGCAGTAGAAATTAAAGCAGTTTGAATAAGAACTGCTAAGCTTAGTTTTTGGAATTTTTGCATTGGGAGAGAGCCTCATACAAAATGATTATGGTTAATGTTTAGTATTTGTATACGTAATGTATAACAAAATTGGCTCTATTATTCACAATTTCGCACCTAAAGTCATAAGCAAAAAGTATATAAATTGAACTAAGTTGTGAATTATTAAAGATTAAAAGTATTATAGAATTAAATTTAACTATTAATAACATATATTTATTTTTAACCTGATATTCTTTTTTTTATTTAATTTAGTCAATCTGGCACGTTTTTTTTTGTAACATCAGAAGTAAATAAGGATGAATAAAGGATTTTAAATAAGAATGATATTTATTCAGTTCATTTTCATTTAATTTTAATGTGGTTCAGACATCATTGGCTTTTCATGCCGCACTAAATTGATACTCCAATTTTAAATTTGTTTAAAAAATAGCCTTAAAATGATGCATCTTGTAAATGAATGTGTGATCTAAAAAGATATGTATTTAACTCAAGGGGATCATCACAAAAAATTTCTTTGAATATTTTTAAAAATAAGAAATTTAAATAAATATATTAATAAAATCATTACTTTAAATTATTTTATCTCGTTGTTTTAATTCCTTTGTATCTAGACACCTTTAACTTTGGCATAGCTATTGCTAATTCACATATGAGTTCAACAAATAAACCGAAAAAGCATCTAATCATGATGTGGGGGGAACATAAATATGAAATTAGCAATTCAAGCATTGGGTCTAGCAGTTGTAGCATCTGCATCAACATTTTCTTTTGCTGAGGCACCAACTTCACCGCATTCTGTATCGGGTAATATCAGTGTTTTATCAAGTTATATATTGCGCGGTAATACGGCAGCTCCTGAAAATACTGAAGCTACATTACAAGGTGGATTAGACTATAGCCATAGTTCTGGATTGTACGCAGGGTGGTGGACATCTACGTTAGGTACAGATGCTTACGGTACTACCAATCCAATGGAAAATAATTTTTATGTGGGTTACAACGGTTCAATCAATGAAAACACTGGTTTTACTGTAGGTACAACTTATTACTATTATTATGACGTTGAAACGTCAGTTTATGATGGCTTTGAATTATTACTTGGTCTGAATTACAAAGATGTTGGAGTAACTGCTCAAACTTTGTTGGAAGATACAGGTTGGGGGAACGCTGGAGACACATATTTAAAAGCTACATATAGTTATCCTCTACCAAACGATTTTAGCTTGGACACAGCTTTGGGTTTATATGTTTATGAAAAAGACGGTAAGTATGTTGCAGAAACACCAGAGTCAGAAAGTTTTAATTTCCGTCACTTTGATATTGGTCTAAGTAAAGCTTTAGGGGAAACAGGTGTCACAGCAAGCATGAATTATATTATTGGTGGTGATGATCGTTATGGAAACAATTTAAAGAATAAAATGGTATTAGCATTGGGTTATAGCTTCTAAACTCAACTCAAATAAAAAAAGCGACTCAACTGAGTCGCTTTTTTTATTCCTGTTTACGATAAGAGAGTGCTTCGGTTAAGTGAGCTGTTTGTATATGTTCAGAACTCGCTAAGTCAGCAATTGTACGAGCGACACGTAAGATTCGGTGGTAAGAACGTGCTGATAAATTCAAACGTTGCTGAGCCATAGCGATAATCTTTTTTGCAGAATCATCTAGTTGAGCCACTTGATCAAGCTGTTGAGAACTTAGATTTTGATTTGTCACACCTTGTCGTTGAATTTGCAACTCATAGGCCTGAATCACCCGTTTTCTGACTGTTTCAGAATTCTCCATCGGTGTAGTGCTTTGCATGTCTTGGGGAGGTAAAGGTGGCACATCAATATGTAAGTCAATCCGATCTAGTAAAGGGCCAGAAATTCGATTTTGATAGCGCTTAATTGATTCAGGTGAACATTGACAACGACTGTCTTGATTGAAGGCATATCCACATGGACATGGATTCATTGCAGCGACAAATTGAAAATTAGCCGGGAAAGTAATTTGTCTTGATGCTCTGGAAATGACGATTTCTTTCGACTCAAGAGGCTGCCTCAATACTTCTAAGACTTTTCGGTCAAACTCAGGTAATTCATCGAGAAAAAGTACACCTAAATGGGCTAAGGTGATCTCACCTGGTCGAGGGTGTGATCCACCACCAACCAAGGCCACAGCGGATGCCGTATGATGTGGCGCTCTAAAGGGGCGATGACCAAATTGATAAGGTGTATTTGCAATGGAGTAAATACTTGCGACCTCTAAGTGTTCTTGATTGGTTAATGGGGGCAAGATGCCAGACAATCTTGAGGCAAGCAGTGTTTTACCAGTGCCTGGCGGGCCTTTAAATAAAATAGAATGTCCACCAGCTGCTGCAATTTCTAAGGCGCGTCTTGGACGTAATTGACCTTTGACATCAGCGAGATCAAATCGATTTATTTGAGGTTGGATCGTTTTATTCGCTAATATGGGTTGAATTGGACTCGATTGATCAAAGTGTTGGCAAACATCTTTTAATGACTTGGCTGTATACACCTCAAAATTGGGAAGAAGGGCTGCATCATCCAAATTACTCACAGGAATCATTAACTCATGACCTGCGGTTTGACATGCCATTGCGATAGTCAAAGTTCCAGTTACAGGTCTTAACAGACCATCGAGTGCCAATTCACCTATAAATTCAAAACGGTCAATATTTTGATCATGTAGTTGCCCAGAAGCGATTAAAATCCCCAAAGCAATAGGTAAATCAAGCCTTGAACTATCTTTGGGTAAATCAGCTGGGGCTAGATTGATCGTCAGCCGTTTGGTTGGAAATTGAAAACCGCTATTAATGATTGCAGAACGGACACGATCCTTACTTTCTCGAACAGCAGCTTCTGGAAGACCTACAATAGTGAGTGAAGGTAATCCTTGGCTGACATGAACCTCGACTTCAATCAGTGGTGCATGTAAACCAAGAAGACCTCGGGTATAAATTTTGGCAAATGACATAAAATTGAACCATTATTATATTATTTTTAGAATTGCTTTATTTTTAATCGCTAACTTTGTGTTTAAGCACTGTATTGGTGCAATGTTGCTTATTTTTGATCGGAAATTAAGCTTTCTAATGATTTTAATTGCGTTTGAAGTTCTGTTAAACGCAAATTGGCATTGTTTAGTGCAGTTTTCTGACGCTCAATTTCTTCTTTAGAAACCAAATCCATTTTACTAATCGCTTCGTTTAACAACGCTCTCACATTTTTTTCTAAATCTTTTTTGGGTTGGTCAACCTGTTCTAAGATTGCCTGCAATAAAGTTTCAATCATAGTTCGTCCGAATAATAAGTCGTCAACATTGAAGTTTAACATTCGTTTTGGTTTGACCCTAGTGTTAACTACATTTCATAGGTTAAACCAATAAGAACATAAAAAAAATCCATCAAAATACCCAATATTTTTAGAACATAAGACCATGTAGGCGTATAAAATAGGTTATAAATAAGTTCATGCTAGCTGATTAATATCCCCAACCATTATGAAGTTTGGCATGAAATTTGAACATAAAACCTTACTGGTGAAAAAAGCCGAAGGAAAACAACATGAAACTCGTAACAGCAATTGTAAAACCATTCAAATTAGATGACGTGCGTGAAGCACTCTCTGAAATTGGCGTTCAAGGGATCACCGTAACTGAAGTAAAAGGTTTTGGTCGTCAAAAAGGTCATACTGAACTTTATCGTGGTGCTGAATATGTGGTTGATTTTTTACCTAAAGTAAAAATTGAAATCGCAATCAGTGACGAAATGGTTGATTCAGTGATTGAATCAATTACACGTGTAGCTAGTACTGGCAAAATTGGTGACGGAAAAATTTTCGTGACGAATCTAGAACAAGTTATCCGTATCCGTACTGGTGAGACTGGTGCTGACGCAGTTTAATTTGGCATGAAGTTTGCTGAGTAGCGAATAACTCACAAAAACTAGGTTGGGGGATACGAATGAAAAAAATGCTAATGGCGCTGAGCTTGTCTGGCGCACTCTTAGGTGGTTCTGTCGCATGGGCTGAAGAAGCAGTGTCAGAACCAACTTCTACTGAAGTTGCAGTTGTTGAAACTGAGGCTTCATCTACAGATTCTAATTTGGTTGAAACATTACCAGCAGCTCCAGAAGAAGCTCCTGCTGAAGAAGCGGCAGTTCTTGATACGGGTGACACTGCCTGGATTTTAGTTTCAACTGCACTCGTTTTACTCATGACCATTCCTGGTTTAGCGCTGTTCTACGGCGGTATGGTACGTAAAAAAAATGTCTTAAGTACCATGGCACACAGCTTTGTCGCTGCTGCGGTAGTCAGTATCGCTTGGGTGGTGGTTGGTTACACACTTGCTTTTGGTGAAGGTAATGCCTTTATTGGAAGTCTAGATAAATTTATGTTGTCTGGTATCACTACAGAAGCATTGAGTGGAACAATTCCAGAAATTTTATTTGTCATCTTCCAGATGACATTTGCAATCATTACCGTTGCCATTATCAGTGGTTCTATTGCTGAGCGTATGAAATTCAGTGCTTTTGTTGCGTTTATCGCAATTTGGGTGGTGGTTGTCTATGCTCCTATTACACATTGGGTATGGGGTGGTGGTTGGTTAGGTAACGATGGTGCACTTGATTTTGCAGGTGGTACTGTTGTTCATATTAACTCAGGTGTTGCTGGTTTAGTTGCGGCGTATATGCTTGGTAAGCGTATGGGGCTAGGCAAAGAATCAATGGCACCACATAACCTTACATTGACTGTCATTGGTGCGAGTTTAATTTGGGTCGGCTGGTTTGGTTTCAATGGTGGTTCTGCATTAGGTGCAAATGGTTCAGCAGGTTATGCATTGGTGGTAACTCAAGTTGCTGCTGCCGCTGCTGCCATTTCATGGTTAATCACTGAAAAAGTCGTTCGTGGCAAAGCTTCAGTGTTGGGTGCGGCATCAGGTGCGGTAGCTGGCCTGGTTGTGATTACGCCAGCTGCTGGATTCGTGACAGTAGGTGGTGCTTTAGCGATGGGCTTAATTGGTGGTGTCGTATGCTTCTGGGGTATTACAGCATTAAAACGTGCATTGAAAGCGGATGACTCATTAGATGCCTTTGGACTTCACGGTGTTGGTGGTATCGTTGGCGCAATTCTAACCGCATTCTTTGCAAGTGAATTCATCATGGGCGATGCAGCACCTACAAACGTATTAAGCCAATTATGGGTACAAGTTGAAGGTGTTCTTGCAACAATCGCTTATTCAGCAATCCTGACATTCATCATCTTAAAAGTCATTGATTTAATCATCGGTATTCGTGTTGAGTCAGACGATGAGCGTATGGGTCTGGATTTAAGTCAACATGGTGAGCGTGTTGAATAACGATTAAACACAATAATCAATATATAGTGTGAAACAGCCCTTTGGGGCTGTTTTTTTTCTATATATTGATGAAAGCTCAACATGAGCAGAATTTTTTGATACACTTGGTGCAAATAGAATTTGTTCAATTAAACTGCTATGCATTGTCCATTTTGCAACGCCGCTGATAGTAAGGTGATTGATTCACGTTTAGCTGCTGAAGGCTGCCAAATTCGCCGTCGTCGTGAATGTATTAGTTGTAATGAGCGTTTTACTACTTTTGAAAGTTTTGAAGTGGTGATGCCTCGTGTCACCAAGTCCGATGGTAAAAACGAACCTTATGATGAAGCGAAACTTCGTCGTTCACTCATGCATGCTTTACAAAAACGTCCTGTGACACAAGAACAAATTGAAGCGGTGGTCAGTGATATTCAACTTCAAATTCGTCGACTAGGTGAACGTGATGTGCGTTCGCGTACTATAGGCGAAATTGTAATGAAGGCTTTATTTGCCCTTGATCATGTCGCATACGTACGTTTTGCCTCTGTATATCAAGATTTCCAAGATGTAGAAGCATTTCGCCGTCAAATCGAACAAATGCAACACCGAGATCAAGAACATTAATCTCGCCCCAAATTCAACTTCAAGGTTATGAATGTCTGAGTTCTCGCAACAACAGATCGATCAAGATCAAATGTGGATGCGTCGTGCAATAGCATTGGCGAAGCAAGGTCAATATTCGACAAAACCAAATCCTAATGTGGGTTGTGTCATTGTCAAAGACGGACAGATCATTGGTGAAGGTTTTCACCCCCAAGCTGGGCAACCACATGCCGAAGTGTTTGCACTTCGTCAAGCAGGGGAGCAAGCACAGGGTGCAACTGCGTATGTCACATTAGAACCTTGTGCGCATTATGGTCGTACTCCTCCTTGTGCTAAAGGTTTGGTCGAAGCGGGCATTGCAAAAGTGATAGTGGCTTGTTCAGACCCTAATCCATTGGTTGCTGGTAAAGGTGTGGCTATCCTACAACAAGCAGGTATAGACGTTGAAGTCGGGATCTGTGAGTTGGAAGCGCGTCCTTTGAACTTAGGCTTCTTTAAAGCTATGTCTAAGGGATTACCTTATGTACGTTTAAAGGTCGCGTCGAGTCTCGATGGTCGTACAGCAATGGCTTCAGGGGAGTCGAAGTGGATTACAGGTGAATTGGCACGTCAGGATGTTCAACATTGGCGTGCAATTTCTGGTGCAGTGATCACGGGTATTGAAACAGTGTTGGCTGATGATTGTCAGTTGAATGTTAGAGCTCTACCGAATATTCAATTAGAACGAGTTGTGCAGCCTAAACGTGTGATTTTAGATCGTCAAGGTCGCTTACCTTTAGATGCTAAAGTGTTAGAGAATCCTGATACTGTCATGGTCATGGGGCCATTTCGAGCAGAGCTTGCACAACTTGGCGTGATTCAATTCGAAGTTCAGCCCTTAGTTGAGTTGCTAAAAGTCTTAAAAGATTTTCAAATCTATGATGTGATGGTGGAAGCTGGTGCAACCCTATCTACTGCATTTTTGCAGGAAAATTTGGTAGACGAATTGATTAGTTATATTGCGCCTACACTATTAGGTCAATCAGCTCGTCCAATGTTTAATGCTGAATTTAAACAAATGACAGAACAACTCCGTTTTAAACTTCAAGATGTAACTCAGTTAGGTGATGACATCCGTTTAAAATTAATCCCTGATCAAGAGTCGCTATGAGTACAGAGTCAACGGTTTATCATAAACGTCGCCATGCAGCACGTACGACAGATGAGTATTTGTTTAATCAACTTGTGCCTTATTTAGGCAACAAGCGTCGTTTATTACATTTGATTCTTGAGGCATTAGAAAGCACTGGAACTTTGAATACGAGTTCAGGTCGAGCGCCTATCTTTGCGGACTTTTTTGCTGGGAGTGGTGTGGTTTCTCGTTTGGCTCGTCAAAATGGCTACCGAGTAATAGCGAATGATTGGGAGCCTTACAGCCACGCACTCAATCATGCCATATTATCATGTACTGAAGCTCCTGCTTTTAAAGAATTAGGCGGATATCAGAAAGCAATTGATTATCTTAATCGCTTGCCTGAGGTCAAAGGATGGGTAACACACAATCTTTGTCCTCGTAATGATGAGATCTATGATCCTTCACGAGACCGTTTATTCTTCAAACGTCGAAATGGCATGCGCATTGATGCAATTCGTCAACAAATTGCAACCTGGCAAGCTCAAGGTGCAATTGATGATGTGGAAATGAGCGCTTTACTTGCACCTTTATTGTATTCAGCAAGTTTTGTGAGTAATACGTCAGGCGTATTTAAGAGTTTCCATCACGGCTGGGGCGGTAAAACTCAGACGGCTTTAGAGCGAATTGAATCATTACTATGGCTGACCCCAAGTCGTTTTTGTGAAAATTCAAATCTGACAGGCCCAGCAGCTGAAATGTGGTGTGTGGATGCTCAACACTTAGCAAACCAAATGAGTGGTTTCGAAGTCGATGTGGCATATTTGGATCCACCCTATAATCAGCATGCGTATAGTAGCAACTATCATGTATTGAATGCTTTGACTTTATGGGATCAGGTAGATTTACCAAGTCCAGATACTAAGGGTTTCAAGAGTGGAATCGACCGTGCTTGGCGTAAAGAACGACCAAGCCCATACAATTCTTCTAAACATGCCAAAGAAGCGTATGAAAAGCTTTTGCAAACCATTAATGCACGCTATATTTTGACCAGCTATTCAACGGATGGAAATATTGAGGCTGGCGATTTACTTAAAGCGAATTTAGAGCGTGGACGAGTCACAATTTTGACTCAAGATGTTCCAAGATATCGTGTGAGTAAGCAGCGTCAGTCTGAGCGTGCGCGCGTTCTTGAGTTTATCGTCATTACCGACACGCACGCAAAATCAGGACCGCCAATTCGACAGTTACTTGGTCAGTTACACCACTATGCTGAATTGGGTGGAGTTGATACTACAGGCGTCGCTGAACAATTGGATTTATGGTAAAAATAGAACAAATTTAAGAGTACCCATTATGTTTACAGGCATTGTAGAAAGTTTAGGAAAAGTCGAAAGTTTACAAAATGTAGGTGGTGATATCCGCTTGCGTATACAGACTGATCTTGATATGTCTGATGTTCACTTGGGTGATTCTATTGCGACTAATGGCATCTGCTTAACTGTTATTGCATGGGGCAATCAATGGTACGAAGCAGATGTGTCACTTGAAAGTATTCATCGTACAACTTTATCGAGTTGGAAGGTTGGGCAAACCGTCAATGTAGAAAAAGCGATGTTACCAACAACTCGCTTTGGTGGTCATATTGTTAGTGGACATGTAGATGTAGTTGGTGAAATTACGGTGCAACGTCAAGATGCACGTTCACTCTATTTTGAGGTAACGGCCCCGCCTGAAATTGCAAAATATTTAGCGGAGAAAGGTTCCATCACAGTTGATGGAATTAGTCTTACAATCAATCATCTACGTGGCAATGTGTTGAGTTTAAATCTTATTCCTCATACTGCAGAGCGGACCAATATTAGTACGTGGAAAGTCGGGACTAAAGTAAACTTAGAAGTCGATGTACTTGCACGATATATTGAACGTTTATTGCTTGGGGATAAGGCTGCTGAACATAAACCTGAGTCTAAATTAAGCATGGAATTTTTAGCACAGAATGGCTTTTTACGTTAAAAAATGATTAAAATAGAAAACAGCCTAAATTTTTAGGCTTTTTTTTGTTTAAATAAATTAGGTATACAATCTATCTAAAGGAGAAAGCAACATGCTCAGAGAACTTCAGAATGATTGATTTTTTACTGCATTTAGAGCAGCTTTTACCTAGTTTATTAGAGCAATATGGCGTATGGATTTACGCAATTTTATTTTTAGTGATATTTGCGGAAAATGGTTCCGTTTTCATGTTTTTTTTACCTGGGGACAGTTTGCTCATCGCCATCGGTGCTTTATGTTCGACCACTGAGTTGATTCATTTGCACTATATGGGATTGTTATTATTTATCGCCTCAGTCCTTGGTTATATTCTCAATTTCTATACAGGGCGATGGCTTGGTATTAAATATTTTAGCGACCACTCACGTTGGTTAAAACCTGAGTATATTGCCAAAACGAATGCTTATTTCGAAAAACATGGTGGTAAGACCATTTTAATTGCGCGCTTTATCCCTTTTGTACGTTCTTTTGCTCCATTCGCTGCTGGCTCTGGATATATGAGCTATAGCAGTTTCATGTTTTACAATATTATTGGTGCTTGGATTTGGATCGCACTTTTACTAGGTATGGGGTATGGCATGGGAAATATATTCTCAGCCGTTTTAGATTTTTTTGCTTAAATTGATACTTCAAACCTGATAAAAAAAGCCCTCAGTGGGCTCTTTTAAATTTTATTAATGGTGAGTGATGTGCGATCAAACCAATTCTCTACCAAATCTTCATCTTGAATTAAAAAGTCGCCTCTTTTCGACTCATGTTTTAAATACACTAAAACCGATTGAAAATCTGCTCGACTAATCAATAGTTCTTGAGCACTGATCGTGACATGTTCGCCAGATTTCAAATGAGTGATTCGTTCAGAGATGTTGTTTAAAAGATCCATGGTGATACTTTCCTCATGTCCGTCAAATCGCAGAGAGCATTTAAATTACATTCATGGTGTGACAAATATGTTTCATTTTGATGACACTAAGCATCCACCGTTCGAGCCTCTAAGAAGGTAGAGATGTATTTTTTAAAATAAGTTCTATCTCTTCTTTTGCTGCTGCTTGAAGTTTTGATTTAAAGATTTGTACGGCATCTTCAATCATGGTTTCAGCTTCAAGCTCGAGACGTAAACGAATCGTATCTAAATCTTGATGAATTGATAAATGCGCAGGAGAGTTTCCTGAAAAGTCCCGATGGGGTGTAGTCACTTTTTGGTATTTTTCAGTATATTCATCGATTTCTGCATCAATCACTTTTCGTAACTGTACGAGCGAATCGGTTTGTTGTTGAAATTTAAGATATTCATCTTGTAGAAGCTTTTGATTATAAGCCTCTTGCAGTGCACGTTTTTCTGCTAATGATTTTTCTAAAGCCAATTGCTTACGAATACGAGCTTCTTCAATTAATCGTGCTTTTTCATCCGCATAAGCCTGTTCAACCTTTAATTGAGCCACTTGCTGGGCACGATTATCATGGTCTAGCCATTGCTCTGGTTGAGTTTGAGGTTCGAGTAAATCACTGATGCGATTAAGGTCGTCGATAAAAGCTTGGCGAACCGCTTCTGGCGCTTTCAACCAACGTTTTTTAAAATCTTGACCGACATTAATGGCCACCGTGATTCTCCTTTTTCCAATGACAACGCGCTAAAGTTTATGTGTTTGAGGTGAGATACCTAATTTTCGATAGGTTTTATATTTCTCTCGTCCAATTTCTTTGGCAGCTTCGTTGTTTTCAATAATTTCGATAATGTGACTGAAACGTGAAGGATCTTCAAGTGCATGAATGTGAAAATTAAACACGATCCATTCCTGAGTTTCAGGGAGCTTAGACGAAATACAAATAGCTGCTGATTGATCATCAATGCCATGTGTCAAAAAACTCTGCGGATCGAAACTCCAAAGTAAATCATCGAGTTCGTTTTGAATGCTCAATTCTGGACAATGAATCCATATTTTTGCAGGGTGACGCAGAATTTTTCGACATAAACGACAGGCACTTTGGACCTGTCGTTCTGGACTCTTTTCAAATAAGTAGAAGCTGATTCTAGACATTAATTTACGCGATTTGCGAGAAATTGAACCAATAATGGAACTGGGCGACCAGTTGCACCTTTTGCTGCGCCAGATGTCCAAGCTGTACCAGCAACATCTAAATGTGCCCAACGATATTCACGTGTGAAGCGTTGCAAGAAACAAGCAGCTGTAACAGCACCAGCTTTTGGACCACCAATATTGGCAATATCAGCAAATGGAGAGTCAAGCTGTTCTTGGTAGTCATCATAGACAGGCATACGCCATACACGGTCAAAGGATTGTTCACCAGCTTGAGAAAGTTCATGTGCCAGTTCATCATCTGGTGTGAACATACCTGTTAAAACAGAGCCTAAAGCAACAACACAAGCGCCTGTTAATGTTGCGATATCAATCACAAGTTCTGGGTTAAAGCGTTTGACATAGGTCAGCGTGTCACAGAGGACTAAGCGACCTTCGGCATCTGTATTTAGAATTTCAACAGTTTGACCACTCATCGTGGTGACGATATCACCTGGTCGAGTTGCATGACCTGATGGCATGTTCTCAGCCGCCGCAATTGCACCTACAACATGAATCGGAAGGCGAGCTTCACAGAGTGAGCGCATGGTTCCTAAAACTGAAGCTGCACCACCCATATCGTATTTCATTTCATCCATGCCTAAACCTGGTTTTAATGAAATACCACCCGTATCGAAAGTGATTCCTTTACCCACGAGGACGATAGGAGCTTGTTCAAGTTGACCTTGATATTCAAGAGTAATGATACGTCCAGGGCGATCTGAGCCTTTGCTGACTGCAAGAAATGCATTCATGCCAAGATCAGCAATTTGCTGTTCATCTAGCACGGTTACTTTCAATAAATCTGGGAATTCTGCTGCCAATGCAATTGCATGATCCGCTAAATATTCAGGAAAACAAATATTTCCTGGACGATTTGCTAAATCACGTGCAACGTTTTGACCGCTTTCAATTGCTTGAATTAAGTTGAGTTGATTTGACGTTAGCGTAGAGTTTGATGCAATTAGATGAACTTGTTCGAGTATAAAGTCATTTTTTTTCGACTTAAACTCGTCAAAAGCATAAGCAGATTGAGTGAGTTTAAGTGCAAATAAGTAGTGTAATTCATTCGGCAAAGCTGAAATATCAACACTGATTTGTTTGAATTTTTTTTGTGAAGCTTTGATAATAGTTTGTGCAATTTTTGCTAATTTTGCAGCTTTAACTTCTTGTGCATTACCTAAGCCAAGTAGAATGCTATTCGGTTGATTATCAATTTGACCCAATAACGATAAAGACTCATTGAAACCTGCTTTGAATTGAGCTGCTTCAGTTAGGCTGTCTAAATTGTTGATTTGATAGTTGCTTTTAACTGCATGGGTGTTTTCAGAGTCGACTAAAATAACCAAATGTTGGCTTTCTGAAATTTGTGCCAATGATGTATTAATTGAAAGTTTCATATGCTTGTTGTGTGCCTATTGAGACCGTTTAAATCATTAAACCATTGAAACACTACCAATGATAGAATTTCAATGAGGTTTTATATTTTTAACATTCGGGTAAACTAGCGCTAGCCGATTTAACCTAATTTTGGAAGATTACTTTGATTATAAGACGTTACCTCGTCAAACAAGTGGTATCTACCTCTGTGGTTGTGATTTCATTGCTTACACTCATCATGTTGGGTGGGCGTTTGATCAAGTATTTTGGCGTGGCAGCTCAGGGTCGAATGGATGCGAGTATTTTATTTAGCATCATTGGCTACCGTCTTCCAGAATTTTTGACATTGATCTTACCTTTAGGTTTTTTCATTGGTCTCATGTTGGTGTTTGGCCGACTGTATGTAGATCATGAAATGGCGGTTCTCAATGGCAGTGGTGTTAGTCGTAATCAATTGGCTCGTTTATTGTTACCTCTCACAGCCATTTATTTGGCCATTCAAACAGTATTAATGGTATGGATGTCTCCATGGGGTATACGTGAATTTGAAAAGCTTACGACGACCCAAGCGGTTCGATCAGGCTTTGATTTGGTACGTCCAAAAGAGTTTATTTCCTCAGGTCCTTATACCATTTATGCTGGTGCACTTTCAGAAGATCGTAAAAACTTAAAAGAAATTTTCTTCTATCAGCGAGCAGATAAGCCTGAAAAACCTGACATCATGATTTTAGCGAAAGAAGCGACACGTGTTGAAATGGTCGGTGAAACAGCGAGTGTTGTTGATTTAACCCAAGGTCGCCGTTACGAAATTTATCAAGATAGTCCGAAATATAGTCATACTGAATTTGCTTCATATCGTTTGCGTCTTGAAAGTGATAAAGAGGCGAAATTTGAAAGTGGTGATGTAGAAGCGTTACCAATTTCGAAGTTAATTGAAACTCGTGAAGATCCTGTAGTAGCCAGTGAATTGGGCTGGAGAATATTTGTGCCATTTACATTGATTGTGGCATTGATGTTAGCAACGGCATTGTCTGAGGTTACTCCACGCCAAGGAAGATATTTAAAATTATTTCCTGCACTCTTAATTTTTGCCAGTTTGATTGTTGCATTAATGGCGATTAAAACCAGAATTAGTAAAGATGAGATTGGTATTTGGGCTTATCCCGCTATCTTGATTGTTTATGCAGTGGGTGCAGCGATTTTCTCGCGTAAACAAAAACTAGCACCTAAGTTAAAAAAACGAATTGAGCAGGTGAAATCATAATGTTGGCACGTCGAATTGTCGCAAAACATGTGACGAAAACCACAGCGCTGGCGATGTTGGGTGCTACAGCGATTTTATCAGCCCTTCAAATTCTTTTTACTTATATGGGTGAATTAGGCAGTCTGAAAGAAGGATATGGAGCTTGGCAAGCGCTTATTCATGTTCTATGGGCTTCACCGCAATATTTATATGAAATTTTACCTATTTCAGCATTGATTGGTGCAGTGCTCGGTTTGGGTTCAATGGCTTCAAATAGTGAGCTGATTGTCATGCGCGCTTCAGGGATTAGCCTGTGGCGTATTGTGAGTTGGGTCATGCGCTCAGCAATGCTCTTGGTATTGCTTTCATTTTTACTCAGTGAATATGTTATTCCTTACACCAATGAGCGGGCGGAAAGTATTAAAGACCGTCGTTCTGTTGCTGAGCTTGGCGAAGTCAAAGGGTATTGGACTAGAGAAGGTCAACGATTTATTTATATTGACTATGCAAATGCGCAAGGGCAGTTACGTCAAGTTGAGATGATGGACTTTGATCAAGATTATCGTCTGAAGTCAGTCTTGACTGCGAATCAAGGTCAATTTGTACAAAATGGACAATGGTCTTTAATTGAAGCCAGTCAGATGGATATTTTTCCTGAAGGCTATTCGAGACTGATTCAAACTCCTCAGCAGGATGTTGCTTTAGCGCTTCAACCTAAATATGTTCATATGGTGACGATTGATCCTGAAGATTTAGCTCCAAGCCAATTGATCAGTTTTATGCGCTATATGGATGAATATAGTCAAGTTCCTAAAACGTATTTACTTGCATTCTGGCAAAAAGTGGCTTCGCCATTTGCATTGTTGGCACTCGTACTGATTGCTTGCTCTTTTATTTTTGGCCCTTTACGGCAACAGTCTATGGGGTTTCGTTTAGTGATTGCGTTATTTGTAGGGCTTGGTTTTTACTACCTACAAGACTTCTTAGGGTACGCGAGTTTGGTGTATTCACCATCTCCAGCTTGGTTTGTTTTTCTGCCAATTGTGCTTATCTTTGCGGTAGGTAGCTATTTGCTATATCGAGCGCGCTAGAGAATTTTTAAATTGAAAAATAGATGGTCTAGATCAATCAAAGCCATCGTGTTCAGATAGAGTCTTAATGAAAAATTCGTTAAGATACGTTGATTAATTTGTAAACAGAAAAGAGTGTATATCATGACGGATGCAACTGCTGGCAAAATCCCTCACGTTTTAGTCATTATGGATGGTGTGGGTCATCGTGAAGCGGTCGAAGATAATGCTTTTCTTGCAGCGAAAACACCTAATTTAACTGCAATGAAACAGAATCATCCACATGGTCTGATTTCAGGTTCAGGTGAAGATGTTGGTCTTCCAGATGGCCAAATGGGGAATTCAGAAGTTGGTCATATGAATCTTGGTGCTGGACGCGTGTTGTATCAAGATTTCACTCGTATTACCAAAGATATCCGTACTGGTGATTTCTATAAACATGAAGTATTGGTTGATGCTGTAGAAAAAGCAAAAGAAAATCAAAAAGCAGTACATATTTTTGGATTGTTGTCTGAAGGTGGTGTTCACTCTCATGAAGACCATATTGTTGCTATGGCAGAGTTGGCACTAAAAAGAGGTGCTCAAGTCTATTTACATGCTTTCTTAGATGGTCGTGATACTCCCCCTAAAAGTGCACAACCATCTTTAGAGAAATTAGATGCATTATTTGCCCAATATCCAGGTCAGGGTCGAATCGCAACGATGATCGGTCGTTATTTCGCAATGGATCGTGACAATCGTTGGGATCGTGTCGAACAAGCATATCGTTTATTAACAGAAGGTGAGGCTGTTCGCGTAGTTGAGTCTGCTGTGGAAGGTCTCGAACAAGCGTATGCTGCTGAAGAGTCAGATGAGTTTGTGAAAGCAACACGTATTGGGGATGTAGCCGCAGTACAAGATGGTGATGCTGTTGTTTTTATGAATTTCCGTGCAGATCGTGCTCGCGAATTGACAAAAGCATTTGTTGAACAAGGCTTCGATGGTTTCGAGCGTAAAGTTGTGCCTCAGCTTGCGAAATTTGTCATGTTAACGCGCTATCAAGCGACAATTAATGCACCGGTGGCATATATGCCAGAACCGTTGGTCAATTCAATTGGTGAATATCTGTCTAATTTAGGTAAAACTCAATTACGTATCGCGGAAACTGAGAAATATGCCCATGTGACTTTCTTCTTCAGTGGTGGTCGTGAAGATGAGTATCCAGGTGAAAAACGTATTTTGATTCCATCACCAAATGTTGCAACCTATGATTTAAAACCAGAAATGAGTGCTTATGAAGTCACTGATGAGTTAGTGAATGCAATTAATTCAGGTGAATTTGACTTACTCGTTGTGAACTATGCAAATGGCGATATGGTTGGACATACAGGGGTATTCGATGCTGCCGTTAAAGCAGTAGAAGCAGTGGATGTCAGCTTAGGTCGCGTCTATGATGCAGTGATGGCGAAGAAAGGCCATATGTTGATCACTGCGGATCACGGTAATGTTGAACAAATGCAGGACTATGAAAGTGGTCAAGTCCATACTCAACATACAACTGAGCATGTGCCATTTATTTATGTAGGTCCAACTCAAGCGAAAATTGCAGAGGGTGGTGTGCTTGCAGATGTTGCACCGACATTATTGAATTTAATGCAGTTGCCTGTTCCTGCTGAAATGAAAGGTCGCAATTTAGTGACTTTAGTTTAAAAATAAGAAGGAATTCAGTATGAATCCATTGTTATTCAAACTCATGTTAGGTCTAGCTTTAAGTTTGAATGGGGTTCATGCTTTCGCTGCTGGATCTAAGGGTCCAGCAGTTGATCCTTTAGAAGAAGACTGGTCATCTAACAGTTCAGAAGTTCCGATTGAATCTATACAGCAGTTTGTTCAGATTTACGGTACAGTAAAAGAAAACTATGTCACTGAAGTCACTGACGATCAGTTATTTTTACAAGCGATCCAAGGTTTGGTGAGTGGGCTAGATCGTTACTCTCGCTATTTATCTCCAGAAGATTATCGCCAACTCCTCAAATATACCGAGGAGGATTTAGCGAGTATCGATTTTGATCTTAGCTTTGATACCTCACGAGGTTTATGGCAGATCGAAAATTTAGATCCCGATAGTGACTCGGCAAAATTAGGATTGGCCAACGGCGTTACACTTTACAAAATTGATGGACAAGAGCTTAGATTGTTAAACCAAGATCAAGTCAAAGACTTGCTCAGCGGCTCGATTGGATCAACCATCAGTTTACAAAGATCACCGAACTCATCTCCAATTATTTTAGTGAGAAATCAAAAACTAGATGTTGCCGATATACAAGCACATATGCTGAGTAATCAAGTTTTACTATTAAAGGTGAAAGTTTTTCAGCAAGATACTGCGAATGAAATAAAACGTTATATCGATGAGCATCATAGCCAACAACTCAAAGCTGTTTTAATAGATCTAAGAAATAATCCGGGTGGATTATTATCTTCTGCTGTGGAAACGGCAGATTTATTTTTAAATCAGGGTTTGATTGTATCTACACGTAGCCGTTCAGAAGGTGATCAACAATTCCAAGCTTTACCTGGACATGAATTTACAGGGCTTAAAGTCGGAGTATTGATTAATCAACGTTCGGCTTCTGCAGCAGAAGTATTTACGGCAGCAATGAAAGATCATCAACGCGCCGTAATCATTGGTGAAAAGAGTTATGGTAAAGGTGTTGTGCAAAAACTCTTTCCACTTGAAAATGGTGCGGCACTACAAATGACAGTATCTCATTACTTAACACCGAATGGTGTCGAGATTGATGGGCAAGGCATAGCCCCTAATATCGAATATCCTTGGCCGCAGGATATGAAGGAGGAGGTTTACCTCCAACACGCAGCCGATTTGTTGTTAAGAAGCCGTTAAATATCATCAATATCGGGGTGATGCTAAGTTATTCATCTTCAGTATCTAAACCAAATTTTTTTAAACGATATCGTAATGAGCGGAATGTCATTCCTAATTTTTTGGCGGCTAGGGTTCTGTTCCAATGCGTTGAGTTTAACGCATTAATTAAAACTTCTTTTTCTACTTTCTCAAGGTATTGTTCTAATCCCTCTTCGGGCAAACCTTTGGGTATTTGAGACGTTAAATCAGTAGTTGCTTCAATTTGACTATTTGGTTGTTGTGCTAAAGGTTGGGATGTTAAGCCTAATGAAGGGCTTTTAACATGCTCGACGGCTATGAGCTTATCATCGCAAAGTGTAAGTGCACGCTCGATGATATTTTTAAGTTCGCGTACATTCCCCGTAAATGGTTGTTGTTTAAGGAATTGTATCGCGTCTTGAGATAGTTGAGGGGCTTCAATACGCCATTCACTACTGATTTTATCAATAAAATGTTGAGCTAGAACGGGAATATCTTTGGGTCTATCGCGGAGTGGGGTAAGACGTAAATCCATCACATGAATTCTAAAAAATAGATCTTGTCTAAATTTGCCTTGCTGAACCAATTGCTCAAGATTTTGATGGCTTGCACTGACAATTCTAAAATCAACATCAAGCTCTTTATCACTGCCAATCGGACGTATTTTCTTTTCTTGAACTGCTCGTAGCAATTTAGCTTGCATGGCGAGTGAAAGCTCTGCAATTTCATCTAAAAATAATGTTCCACCATCAGCAGTTTGAATTAACCCTTGTTTGTCTTGGTCAGCACCCACAAAACTGCCTTTGATATGACCAAATAATTCACTTTCCATCAGGTCTTCATTCATCGCACCACAATTGATCGCGACAAAGGCATGATCATGACGATTACTGAGTTGATGAATAAGATTTGCAACGATTTCTTTACCAGTCCCTGATTCACCTGTAATAAAGACAGGTGCTTGTGATCGAGCTATTTTTTTGATTGCTGTACGAAGCTGTTGAGTTTGTTCTGAGACACCAATCAGCAGTTGTTCCTCAAGTGGAAGCTGATTGAGATCATCATCCACTGCAGGGCTATGTAATGCTTTCTTAAGCAATTGATGCAAATGTTGTTGATTAATGGGCTTACTGACGAAATCGAAAGCGCCTGCTTTTAAAGCGGAGATTGCCAACTCCATATTGGCATAGGCGGTCAGTACCGCGATGGGCGTCTTCGGATAGTGCTGGGTGACGTATTTAACTAAATCGATGCCATTGCCATCTGGTAAATTGAAATCGGTGATACACGCATCGTATTTATATTCGCTTAGAAAATGTAGCGCTTGTTTCAAATGATGTGCCATATGCGTTTTAATGCCCATCCGAGAAAGGGTCATTTGCATCAACATACATAAATCAGGTTCATCATCGACTAAAAGTACTAAAGGTTGTTGCTTTACCATAACCTGATCTTATCCATCTAAACGTCTGTCTTATGGCATGTAATACGAAAACATGCACCTTGCTGTTCTTGCTCGATATAACTCAATTTTGCTTGGTTAGCTTCACAAATACTTTGTGATAAATATAATCCTAAACCAGTTCCATTGGTTTCAGTACTAAAAAATGGTTGAAATAATTGAGATAAATCATGTTGTTGGATGCCTTTGCCAAAATCGATAACATCAATAAAAATTTGATTTTCTGAACAACTGCTTCTGACAAAAATGTACTCTGCGGTCGGATCATTATGACGAATAGCATTGCGAATTAAATTAATCAGAACTTGTCGCAGTTGGATTTCATCAAAATAAACTTCAATATTGGCTTCAAGCTGTAATTGGATATGAGAACTGATATCTGCTAAATCTTGTTGAATAAGATCATGCATAAACTGCTCAAAATGAATCAGTACACCGGCAGTTTTTTTATTCTTTGCCATATCCAATGTGTCTTTGATGATTTTATCAATACGTTTTGCTTGCTTAGCAATCATTTGATTGAGCATACGTTTTTGTTCTTCATCCGAATCATCATTAAGTTCATTGGCTTGTACGATTGCTGCTAAAGGATTACGTATTTCATGTGCAATACTGGCTGATAATTGACCAAGAGAAGCTAATTTCATTTGTTGAACTTTCTGATTAAGCTTTTGCGCATCTTCCAAAATTAATAGCGTGAGTGCTTGTTGAGGTGTAACCAGTTTTTGAATACGAATATCAACCGTATAGGATGATTGATGTGATTCAAATTGAAAGCGCTCTCCATGAGCAACTAATGTGTTTTTGAGAATTTCATAGAGATCTGGTTGAAAATTTGCAAGATTATATTGTTCATGAGCATAGAGTGGCGAAATACCGAGTAGTGAACATGCAGCAGGATTGCAGACGATAATTTTACAGTGATCATCTAAGACCAGATAACCAACTTCGATTTGCTCAAGAATATAACGATTAATATTTTGTAATTTAAAGAGTTCGTTAGCTTGATGTGTATTGACCGATTCGAGTACTTGAAACCGTTGTATTGATACTTGACCAATACCATGAACCACAAAAAATAAAAAGGCAAGAAAGGCACTGTCACCAATATTATTTAGACTTTCAATGGAGAACAAACTACCAAAAAACTGTTGATATACGACCCCAATCACCGCGACCAATGTGATGAATAAGGCTTGGTTTTTACTGAGTAAAAAATTTGCTGCAAAGACGGAAATGACAAACAATAACCCAATTGCGATATTGGGGCCACCGAGTGCAAAAGTAAGGGTATTTAGAAAGAGCAGGTCAACTGCAAATAAGGTGATAATTTGTTTAGAAATAGCTTGTGGTAAGTATTTTAAAACGATCGTTTGTACGATGCTGCTTGCAACATAAAGGAGTAAAGCGTAAAAATAGATTGATTCGTATTGATAAAAATAACGTTCAGAATCAATCGTCAGTAGGAATATGAGCGTTAAGCTTAGGGCGATAATGATACGATAACTTGAATATAGTGTTCCAAGACGGTAGATCGTTTGATAAATAGAAATTGAAGCAGCAGACGTCATTGGAATACTCAGATCAAATTAAGGCTTAATCAAACCATAACGAATTGCCAAATGAGTCAGTTTGACATCACTATCGATTCCTAATTTTTCAAATATACGATAGCGATAAGTATTCACTGTTTTTACGCTAACAAAAAGTTTGTCTGAAATTTCTTGGGCACTAATACAATTCACAACCATCATCGCGACTTGCATTTCACGTTCAGAAAGTGCATCAAAAGGAGAGGTTTGTGTATCAGATAAATAAGAACTCGCAAGCTGTTCAGCAATATCTGCACTGAAGTATTTACCACCTTGCATGACTTTATTAATTGCACGCACCATTTCTGTGATCGGAGCTCCCTTGGTGATATAACCACGAGCCCCGGCTTTTAACAGTAGTGATGGATAGGGTTCTTCCGCTAGACCACTGACGGCGAGAACTTTGGTGTCAGGCGCTGTTTGTAATAAACGGCGAGTGGTTTCTACGCCACCGATACCAGGCATGTTCACATCGAGCAAGACGACATTAGGGTGGTGTTGACGAACAAGACTAATGGCTTCTTCACCGGACTCTGCTTGACCAATGACTTGAATATCTGCTTGATCTTCAAGCATACGACAAATACCTGTACGAACTAACTCATGGTCATCTACCACTAATACCGTGATCACAAACACCTCCTCTGAAATCTATTCTTACTTTTTTGTTACATGATGCAAAAATTGCTTGCATTGGACTAACAAAAATAGCAATGCTATTCCTAATCTTTACTAAAATACTGTGCATAATCACGTGGTTTAATATTAATCACGTTTGTACCTAAATGTAAGTCATATTTGAGGTGATTAGCAATGATGCAAAATGCCTCCGTAAGATGAGTAAGTTATCGTGAAAAAACAGAAATTAACGCTAATGCATGTGCTGACTACATCAGTACTACTCTCTATGAGCTCATTGAGCTTTGCAGAATTAATTAATCATGCTAATTCTGCACCGGGGCAGGCGAGCATCAGTTGGTCATCTGAAGATGCAAGCCAATTTTTAAATAATGATAGTCTCAAAGCTTCTACTTCCTCTTCAGAAGAGTATACACCTCAAGCAACAACCACGATTACAACAACAATTCGTAAATCTATAGGCCCTGCGACCTCAACATCACCAACCTCTCAGATTCTTGATAACAGTCGCTATAGTAATCAACCTTCTGTGAACGCGCGTGCAGCATTGGTCATGGATGCAAATACGGGTGAGGTCTTATTTAGTAAGAACACGAATACTGCTCTACCGATTGCGTCTGTTACAAAATTAATGACAGCTGTTGTGATCGCAGATGCACAATTAAATATGTCTGAAAATATTACGCTGCAAAGCATTGATTTTGCAGGTGCGGGTGGTAAAAACTCAAGCTCGACATTGCGTGTAGGTGACACAATGAATCGTGCTGAAGCCTTATTATTCGCTTTAATGAAATCTGAAAACCCTGCAGCTGCGGCTTTGGCTCGTACATATCCAGGAGGCCGTGCGGCTTTCGTCTCTGCTATGAATAATAAAGCACATGCCTTAGGGATGCATTCATCTAAATTTACTGAGTCTACAGGTCTAGATCCTCGCAATGTTGCTTCTGCGCGGGACTTGGGCATCTTGGTGAGTACCGCATCACAGTACGGTCTTATTCGTCAATTTTCTACGACGCCAACCTATGATTTTAACCTCGGTTATCGTGTGTTGAAATCGAACAATACGAACTCTCTCGTTCGTAACGGTGGCT
The DNA here is from genome assembly GCF_056783995.1 of Acinetobacter sp. ANC_7588. Classification (NCBI taxonomy): domain Bacteria; kingdom Pseudomonadati; phylum Pseudomonadota; class Gammaproteobacteria; order Moraxellales; family Moraxellaceae; genus Acinetobacter; species Acinetobacter sp. ANC_7588. The sequence goes on from NZ_JBWYIU010000006.1 coordinate 54,230, forward strand.
GGAATATTAACATTTCAAAGACGGGATTTATTAATGAGGCTGGGCGCTGTGTGGTGATGCATACGACTTTGAATAATCGTCCAGCTGTAGTTGTGCTTTTAGGAGCAAGCAATACTCAAGCTCGTAATGATGATGCTGTTCGCTTAATGCGTTGGACCAGTCAGTTACCACGTGCGATCTAGACCATAAATAAAAAACCCTGCAGATGCAGGGTTTTTTATGATGCAATCTTACATATTAGACAAAATTGAATCGCGTACTTGATCCATCGTTGCATCAATTGAAAGCATGACTGCATCAGAACACTGTTTGATAGCAGTATCAGGATCTTTAAGACCATTACCTGTTACAGTACAAACAATGACTGAACCTTCAGCAATTTTACCCGCTTTAATATCGCGGATTGCACCACCAATCGAAGCTGCAGAAGCAGGCTCAACAAATACACCTTCATACATAGAAAGCAAACGTTGAGCTTCTAAGATTTCAGCATCTGTTAATTCATCAAACCATCCTTGAGAGTCACGTACTACCGCTTTCGCATGGTTCCAGCTTTGTGGGTTACCAATACGGATTGCTGTTGCAACAGTTTCAGGGTTTTGAACAGGTGCACCACGTAAGAATGGTGCTGCGCCAGAAGCTTGATAGCCAACCATCGTCGGTAAACCTTCAGGTTTAGGACCAGTGAATTGATCAGTTTCAGCATCATAAATTACTTGCTCAAATTGATCCGCAGGTTGGTTTGCAACAGCTTCTGTATAACCCATCCAGTGTGCAGTGATGTTACCTGCGTTGCCTACTGGTAAGCAGTGATAGTCAGGTGCACGACCTAATTCATCAACGATTTCGTATGCAATCGTTTTTTGGCCTTGTAAACGGTAAGGGTTGATTGAGTTTACGATAGTTACAGGGGCTTGGTCAGCAACTTCTTTAACAAGGCGCATACCGTCATCGAAGTTACCACGAATTTGCATTGTGATCGCACCATACATCATTGCTTGAGCCATTTTACCCATTGCAATTTTGCCTTCTGGAATTAAAACGAATGCTTTAATACCAGCGCGAGCAGCATAAGCGGCAGCGGCAGCAGAGGTATTACCTGTAGATGCACAGATAATCGCTTTAGAGCCTTCTTCAACCGCTTTAGTGACTGCCATGGTCATACCACGGTCTTTAAATGAACCAGTCGGGTTTAAGCCTTCGTACTTCACATAAATTTCAACATTTTTGCCAATTAAACGTGGAATATTCGCAAGCTTAATCAGTGGTGTATTACCTTCGCCTAGGGAGATTGCACGAGTAGTTGCAGACACTGGTAAACGGTCGCGATAACGGTCAACTAAACCAGTGTAACGATTGGCATTAGACATGATGATGTTCCAATTGTGTGTAGAGCTGGAGAGGGCAGCAGTACCCTCTACCCGAGATGATTAATTATCAAGCGATTCTAAACGAATTCGTACAATTTCGCCATGGATGACGGGTAATGCTTGAATTTGTGAAAGCGCTTCATCCATTTTTGATTCAACAATAGGATCTGTCAGAATCACGATAGGAATAAGGTCTTTTAAGCGAGGTTGCTGCATAATGGCATCAATACTGATTCCTGCACGACTCAAGATCGTAGTAACTTCAGCAAGTACGCCTGTTTGATCTTCAGCATTAATACGGATGTAGTAACCCGTTGTCATTTCTTCACGACTTAGAATTGGTAAGTCTGTGAGTGCTTCAAATGCTAATTGTGGAATAGTTCCAGCACCGTCTTCAGTATAAGAAATGTCACGAACGATATCGATAACGTCAGCGACTACGGCAGAAGCAGTTGGACCAGCACCAGCACCAGCACCATAATATAAAGTTGGGCCGACTGCGTTCGCTTGTACGAGAACAGCATTTTTAACGCCGTTTACATTTGCGATCAACTGGTCATCTGGAATGAGCGTTGGGTGAACACGTAGTTCAATGCCTTTTTCTGCACGACGTGCAATACCTAAATGCTTAATACGGAAGCCAAGATCTTCGGCGTACTTCACATCTTGAGCAGTAACTTTGCCTATTCCTTCAGTAAAAACTTTATCAAATTGAAGTGGAATACCAAATGCACAAGATGCAAGAATGGTTAACTTGTGAGCAGCATCAATCCCTTCTACATCAAAGGTTGGATCTGCTTCAGCGTAGCCAAGTTCTTGCGCTTCTTTCAGAACGTCCGCAAAAGCACGTCCTTTTTCACGCATTTCACTTAGGATAAAGTTGCCTGTACCATTAATGATGCCTGCAAGCCAATCGATTTTGTTGGCAGCTAAGCCTTCACGAATTACTTTGATAATTGGAATACCGCCAGCAACAGCTGCTTCATAGGCGATCTGCACAGCATTGTCTTCAGCAAGTTTAAATAATTCGTTACCATGTTCAGCTAAAAGCGCCTTATTGGCAGTGACAACTTGTTTGCCATGAACAATTGCTTCTTTGATGACTTCATAAGCAGGGTGAATACCGCCCATGACTTCAACAACAACATCAACATCAGGTTGACGAACGATATCAAGAAGGTCGGCACTTTGTTTAACTGAGTCTGGAAGATTTAAATCTGGGCGAGGGCGACGAGTACCCACATAAGTAATTTGAATTTCACGACCGGTGCGACGTCTAATTTCAGCAGCGTTTTCTTGTAATAGTTTAAGGGCACCACCACCTACGGTTCCTAGACCGAGTATTGCCAGACGAACTGGTTTCACGTCACACTCCAAAAAATATGTAAAATTTTATTGAACCTAGATCATAGCTAAAAAAAGAGGCAGACTCTAGGGTCAATCGAGTTAAATATTGATGTATAAAAAGCAGTAATTTATCTCATAAATATTAGTTATTTAAGCTACGTAGTATTTCATCTGCTGTCATGTATCCACCAAGATAAACACCTTCTGAGCTGTAAATTGCAGGCGTTCCATTTACACCCATTTTTAAACCCATTTGGTACTGATCATTAACAGGATTTTCACAGTTGGCATTGTCCAATTGTTGACCTGCAATAGCTTGATCAAATGCGGTTCTACGATCTTTACTACACCAGACACTTTCCATTGCTGGGAAATATTGTTCTCCACGTGGCCATGCGATATAACGAACTTCAATTCCTTTGGAATTGATTTCATCCATATGTTCATGCAATTTATGGCAGTAAGGGCAGCTGATATCTGTAAATACGTAAACGATATGTTTGGTTTTAGATTTAGCTGGATAAATAATGAGATCTTCAGCTTTTAACTGGCTCAGTAACCCTTTACTCAATGCCGACTGGAAGGATTGTCCAATATCTTCAACTTTTTTATTGCCTAAACGTAGTAAATCACCCTGGAAAATATATTGACCATCTGCAGTAGTGTATACCGCAGTCATACCCTCTAAATTGACCCAGTAAAGATTTGGTACTTCGGTTGGTTTAATCTCGATAATTTTGGCATTGATATTGGCAGTTTTAAAATTTTTCTCTAACTTTTGAATCAAGCGTTGTTGCGCATTTCGCTCAGTTAAATTTGATGCTTGGCCCGTTGCTGGTGCAGTTGCCGTTAAAGTACCATCAGATTTTTGCGTGTCTTCAGATTTGGAACATGCACTCATAAAAAGCGTCGTTGCAAGGGTAGAAGCGAATAAAATTTTCGAACGGGTAAATAACATAAACAACCCTTTTAAAGTTTTCAGCATTATTTTTACTGCGTTAAGCATAACAAAAAATAATCTCAAATCGTAAATTATAGCTCAGTGCTACAAAATTCAGATCGATGACTTAGCCACGGGGATGATGCTGAGCATGAAGTTGTTGCATGCGAATTTGTGCAACATGCGTATAAATTTGTGTTGTCGATAAATCACTATGCCCTAAGAGCATTTGTACCACTCGGAGATCTGCACCATGATTGAGCAGGTGAGTTGCAAAAGCATGTCTTAATGTATGGGGGGATAGCTCTGTAGCTATACCTGCTTGGAGGGCATAACGTTTGATGGCATACCAAAAGTTTTGACGGCTCATAATCCCGCCATGTTGGGTCAGGAATAAGTAATCTGTAGCACTTTTATGGAGTTGGGGGCGAGCTTCTGCTAAGTATTTTTCAATCCATTCCACAGCAATTTGCCCCAAAGGAACTAAACGCTCTTTATTTCCTTTGCCCAAAATTCGCAAAAAACCCTGATTGAGATTGATGTGATCTATTCTTAAATTAATCAGTTCGCTCACGCGTAAACCACAAGCATAAAGGACTTCAAACATCGTGCGATCACGCAAGCCTAACGCTGTGTTTGTATCTGGTGCTTGAATGAGTGATTCAACATCTTGCTCAGATAAATCTTTAGGTAACGCTCGTCCTAACTTGGGTGTTTTGTGCGCTGCTATAGGATTATCTGTTCTTAAATTTTGCTCTCTTAAAAATTTATAAAAAGACCGAAGTGCCGATAAAGTGCGAGCAATTGATCGAGGACTTTTACCTTGTTTGGTGAGCTCAATCAGTACATCTGAAATATCATCATGTGACCATAAGGTCATGGGGCTGGTTAACAGAGTACTGCATTGGACTAAATCTGTGAGATAAGCATTTCGGGTGTGCGGACTAACAGACTGAGCGATTAAATAATCCCGAAATCCGTGTAAGAACGAAAGTTGTTCTGGAATTTGAATGGGGGTAGGAATTCGAGGTTTCTTATTAATCATATGGATATTCGATTGAGAAATTCGATTGATTTAATTGAGATTATCTAATGTAGTGTAATTTTCTATGCATGTCGATGTGTTATAAGAAGATGCGAATCATTCTTGATGAGAGTGCGGTAATAATTCTCATTTGTATGTATACTGTTCAAAATTTTTTAGGGTTAGGTACGGTGCGTTTATCTGATTTGAAAGTCAAACAATCTGCCATCATTACGCAAGTGCATCGCACTGTAGATGGTACTTCTACAGACATGGTGGCAAGTCGTTTAGAAACTCTAGGATTTGTTGCCGGAACTAAAGTACAAGTCATTACGAAAGGACTGTTTGGTGGCGAACCAATTCTCATTCAAGTGGGTTTTACTCGCTTTGCCTTAAGAAAAAATGAAGCAGAAAAAATTGAAATAGAAGGAGTGTCGGCATGAGCGATGCGTTGCGTGTTGCCCTTGTTGGTAATCCTAACTGTGGTAAAACTTCATTATTCAATCATTTGACTGGAACACGCCAAAAAGTAGGTAACTATGCAGGTGTAACCGTTGAGCGGAAAATTGGTCATTTCACGCTAAACTCGGGTAAAGCGGTTCGTGTTTTAGACTTGCCAGGAACGTATAGTTTAGACGCAACTAGTCCAGATGAAGAAATCACCCGTGATGTTGTTTATGGGAAAATTGCGGAAGAAGGTCGTCAAGATGCATTTTTATGCGTTGTAGATGCAACCAATCTTAAGTTGCACCTTGGTTTAGTTTTGGAGTTGATCCAATTGGGTCGTCCAATGCTACTCGTGCTTAACATGATGGATGAAGCTCGTCGTCGTGGAATGCAAATCAATACCCAGAAGCTTTCTGAGCGCTTAGGCATTCCAGTTGTAGAAACAGTTGCTGTACGTCGCTCAGGTATTGAAAACCTGATGAATGCGCTAGATCATGGCAAATATGCTGTTCCTCAAACTGAGCTGACAGGTTTGAAAGGATCTGATCACGACAAAGTTGAAGCGATTGTCAAAGATGCCGTTCAATTTGTTGAATTTGATGATAAACGTTCAGTTTTTCTCGATAAAATCTTTTTGCACCCTGTATTTGGTCTATTCAGTTTAGCGGTGATGATGTTCGTCATTTTCCAAGCAGTTTTTGCTTGGGCGGCACCCTTCATGGATGGTATTGAGACGTTCTTTGGCTGGTTGGGTGAAGTTGTTGGCGAGAATATTGCCCATCCATTACTCAATAGTTTAGTGGTTGATGGAATTATCGCGGGTGCTGGTGGTGTAGTTGTCTTTTTGCCTCAGATTCTCATCTTATTCTTTTTTATCTTGGTGCTTGAAGAATCAGGTTATTTACCCCGAGCGGCATTCTTACTTGATAAGTTGATGTATAAAGCAGGTCTTTCGGGACGTGCATTTATTCCATTACTGTCAAGTTTTGCCTGTGCAATTCCTGGAATCATGGCATCACGGACTATTAGTGATCCAAGAGACCGTTTGACCACGATCTTTGTTGCACCATTGATGACTTGTTCAGCTCGTTTACCCGTCTATGCGTTGTTGATTGCAGCTTTTGTTCCTTCTCAAATGGTTTGGGGACTATTTAACCTTCAAGGTTTAGTGCTGTTCGGTCTATATATGGCAGGGATTGTGAGTGCACTGATCGTATCGTTTGTGTTGAAGTTTTTCCAAAAAGATAAATCTCAACATATGCTATTGATGGAACTTCCAAGCTATCGTTTTCCAGATTTGAAAAATGTGTGGATTGGTTTGCTTGATCGAGCAAAAATCTTTTTAAAGCGAGTCGGTGGAATCATCTTTGCGCTTTCTATTTTATTATGGTTCTTGTGCACATTCCCACAACCACCTGAGGGTGCAACATTACCTGCGATTGATTATTCATTTGCGGGGATGTTAGGTCATTTGATGCAACCAATCTTTGCGCCATTAGGCTTTAATTGGCAGATTTGTATTGCCTTAATTCCAGCCATGGCTGCGCGTGAAGTTGTCGTTGCTGCTTTAGGCACGGTGTATGCTTTGTCTGCTGTTGATGAGGATGCGATGTCGGAAGGCTTGGCATCACTGATTAGTAGTGGTGGGGATTTGGGCTGGTCTTTAGCAACAGGATTATCACTTTTGGTCTGGTTCATTTATGCACCACATTGTTTGGCGACATTAGCGACAGTGAGACGCGAAACAGGTTCTTGGAAGACAGTTGGCTTTATGACCGTCTATTTATTTGGTTTAGCGTACTTTATGTCGTTCTTGACCTATCAAGTCGCGACCAGCGTGTTAGCTTAAATCTGAAGAGTTGAGGAGACTGAGATGATTGAAATTCTAATTATTACGGCATTGGTCCTTTGGAGTGCATTGGTCGTATTCAAAAAGGTTTTTCCACAGACGTCAAATTCAGTCTTTATGAAACTGTCAGATGCTACGGAAAGAAAAGGGTGGAAGGCACTATCAAAGTGGCTTAAACCCAAAATGACTGCTGGATGTGGCGGAAATTGCGCTTGTCCTGTTTCAGACAAGGAAACACCCAAGTTAAACCCTCAAGCTGTGAAATGGAAGTAGTTTACTTCAATAAAAAAACCGCCTAAATTGGCGGTTTTTTTACGCATGGACACAAAATAATGTCAAGATTATGAAATCAAAAAAAGCATTCAAAGCAGCAAAGTGCTAACATTTCGGCAGTTTCTAATTAGACTAAAATATGGGGCAGAAATGTTAATACAGCGTGGTGGATTAAAAGTTGTCGCAGGACTCGGAATTTCGGGTGTTGCTGCGGTAAATTTTCTACATGAAAAAGGCTATCACGTTGCAGTAACAGATTCGAGGACCTCTCCACCTGGACATGATCAAATTCCACCTGAAGTCCAAACTAGCTTTGGGAAATTTGACGAAGAAATGTTGTTGTCTGCTGAGGAAATTATTATCAGTCCAGGGCTTGATCTTAAACTGCCAGTGATTCAAACAGCACTTGCACAAGGCATTCCTGTTGTCAGTGAAATTCAAATTTTACGACGTGCGACTGAAAAGCCTATTGTTGCAATAACAGGTTCTAATGCAAAAAGTACAGTGACCACCTTGATCGGCTTAATGGCGAAATATGCAGGCAAAAAAGTCGCTGTAGGGGGGAATTTAGGACGTCCAGCCTTAGATTTAACCAAAGATGATCCAGAGCTATATATCTTAGAACTATCCAGTTTCCAATTAGAAACTACATCGAACTTAAATGCTGAAGTTGCTGTCGTCTTAAATATGAGCGAAGACCATCTCGATCGTCATGGCGATATGATGGGATATCACACTGCCAAACATCGTATTTTTCAAGGTGTCAAGAAAGTGGTCTTCAATCGGGATGACTCTTTGACACGTCCTTTAGTACCTGATGCAACGCCAATGCAGAGTTTTGGGCTCAATGCACCAGATATGAATCAGTATGGTGTACTCAGAGATACTGATGGCACGATGTGGTTAGCAAGGGGGCGTGAACGTTTATTGAAAAGTTCTGAGATGTATATTCAAGGGACACACAATGTCGCAAATGCACTTGCGTGTTTAGCTTTAGGTGAAGCGATAGGTCTACCATTAGAGGTCATGCTGGAAACTTTGAAAACCTTCAAGGGGTTGGAACATCGCTGCGAATTTGTCAAAGAAGTGCAAGGTGTTCGTTATTATAACGACTCAAAAGGTACAAATATTGGGGCAACCTTAGCAGCATTAGACGGCTTAGGTGCGGCGATCGCAGTACAGAAAGCTAAAGTTGCCATCATTTTAGGTGGTCAAGGTAAAGGGCAAGATTTTACTGCTTTAAGAAAATCATTAACGGAATTTGCAAAACTCGCGGTACTCATTGGTGAAGATGCGCCAGTGATTGAACAAGCAATTCAAGGCACAACCACAATTCTTCACGCTACATCATTAGAAGAAGCAGTAAAATTATGCCAAGCAAATACACAGCAACATGATGTGGTATTGCTTTCGCCGGCATGTGCAAGTTTTGATATGTTTACTGGCTATCCACAACGCGGACATCAATTTGTTGCTTGTGTGAATGCGCTGCACGAAGAACAATAAGGACGAAGATATGGCTGAGTCAGCTCAGACAACGATTGATAAAGTGAATAAAATTTACCAACGTTGGTTACCACGTATTCCAAGTGAAATTACATCAAGGAATGTTCTAATTTTTTGTGTGATTGCACTGCTCTGTATTGGAACGGTGATGGTTGGTTCAGCTTCTATGCCTTACGCTGAAAGATTGCATGAAAATCCATTCCACTATGTCATCCGCCATGCCATATCCATCGTGGTTGCGTTTGTCGCAGCAATTTTGGTTTATCGTGTTTCGTTAAATACCTGGTTTAATAACACATTTCCGTTATGGATGATGACTATGGCATTGCTTGTCGCGGTGTTATTAGTCGGTTCGGAAGTGAACGGTTCGACGCGTTGGATTCGAATCGCAGGATTTACCTTCCAGCCTACTGAAGCTGCGAAAGTGATGATGGCTATTTTTACTGCAGATTATGTTGTCCGTCGGGCAGAAGAAGTGCGGAATAATGTGAAAGGGCTGGCACGGTTAGCAACAGTAATGCTATGTACAGTTGGTTTGATTATTGCTGAACCTGACTTAGGTGCAACGGTAGTGGTTGCCTTAACGATGTTAGGGGTGTTCTTTCTTGCAGGTGCGCCACTAATCCAGTTTGGTATTGCATTGGGTGCCATTATCATGGCATTTGTAGTGCTGGTTGTGTTCGAGCCTTATCGTTTCGAGCGTTTAATGTCTTTTACCAATCCATGGGCAGATCCTTTAGGTTCTGGTTATCAGCTTTCAAATGCGCTTATGGCCTTTGGACGTGGTGAATGGTTAGGGGTAGGCTTAGGCCATAGTATTCAAAAAATGTCTTATCTCCCTGAGGCGCATACGGACTTTATGTTGGCTATTTTGGCAGAAGAGTTCGGTTTCATGGGCATTACGGTTGTTCTCGCACTGTCATTTCTTATGGTGGGTGCGTGTATTCGAATTGGGCATCGTGCCATTCAACATCAATTCTTGAGAGCGGGTTATTTGGCTTACGGGATTAGCATTATTTTTGTTCTGCAAATTATGGTAAATGCTGGCATGAATATGGGGCTGCTCCCAACAAAAGGTTTAACTTTACCATTTATTAGTTATGGTGGTTCATCTCTGATTATGTGTGCTGTCATGGTCAGTTTAATGCTGAAAATTGAAGCAACAACCCAAGAAAAGAATCAGGCTAAGGAAGTATCTAGCTTTTAAAATACACGATTGTATCTTAAGCATTCAAATCTGATGATGGTGGAGTACTATTTTGCTGCAACACCATTGTTGGCATATGTGTGCCACAGTTTAAACAGGTGACTTGACCAGATTTGGGTTTTGATAGTGGAATCAATGGAATAAAAAATAAAGAAAAATAATTGCGTTGTTGTTTAATTTCATAATTGCTATGTGTACGACAGACTGGGCATAGAAATTGCCCCTTTTCCGTTTTGATGGTTTTAGGTCCTACCCCAAAAATAAAAAACATAATGAACTCCTGATTAATCTATTTAAATGGAATTCAAAAACATTTTCAGCTGAATAACAAGCATGATTCTGTATGGACACTATTCAAAAACACCTTGTATGGTGGTGCCAACTGGAATTTTCTTACGATCCCATTGTTGAATTGCTTGTAGAAGCATGCGATTTGGTTGATCTAGATCAACTGGATCTTGTCCTAATGCATGAATAGCTTTGTTCAAGAGTTGGGGGGCTTGGGTGAGATCAAGTGCTACAGCTAAATTTTGCTTAGAAAGCTTTGTACCATCTTTATTCATTGCTAGGGGCAAATGCATATACTGAAGTTCAGGGTAGCCCAATAATCGCCCTAACCAAATTTGTCGTTCAGTGTTATCCAGCAAATCAGCACCACGCACAACATGAGTCATTCCTTGTAGATAATCATCCACAACCACGGCGAGCTGATAATTAATAATACCGTCGCGACGTTTAAGAACAAAATCTCCTAATTCATTGGTCAAATTAGAGCAATGCTGACCTTGTAAAAGATCCTCAAAACAAATCAACTCGTCTGATGTTTTAACCCGAATGGCTTGTTGATCGTGTGGTAGTTTTAAATCGCGGCAAGTACCGCTATAGATATGATTAGAGCCTAAGATTTTGCGTGTACATTGGCAGGCATAGGTGAGGTCACGTTGCTGAAGATCATTTAAGACAGATTCATAGATGTTTAAACGGTCTTTTTGAAAGATAATTTCGTCATCAAAATCGAAACCGAAAGCTTCAATACATGACAAGATATGTTCTTCACTACCAGGATATATGCGAGGGATGTCTGTATCTTCAATTCGTACAACCCATTTGCCTGCATGAGATCTTGCTTCACAATAGCTTGCAACAGCTGTAATGAGTGATCCAAAATGAAGAGGGCCGGTTGGCGATGGCGCAAACCGACCCACATAAGCCATCCTGTTGTCCCCCTCCTTTATCAAAGGAGGGGTTAGGGAAGGATTATTAAATAACATGATTAACCGTTATTTTGTTTCTCTTTAATTTCAGCTAAAGTTTTGCAATCAATGCAAAGCGTCGCTGTTGGACGAGCCTCTAAACGACGTAAGCCAATTTCGATCCCACAGGTTTCACAGAAACCATAGTCATCATTTTTGATTGCTTCGATAGATTGTTCAATTTTGCGAATTAACTTGCGTTCACGGTCACGAGTACGAAGCTCAATCGCAAACTCTTCTTCTTGCGTTGCACGGTCATTTACATCAGGCAATGCAGTATTTTCATCTTGCATTGTATTTAATGTTCGATCCACTTCTGACATTAACTCGTCTTTCCATGCCAATAAAATTTGACGGAAATGCTCAAGTTGACCTTCAGACATGTATTCTTCATTTTTTTTCGGCTGATAAGGCTCGATGCCAAATAGACTCGCTGTAGTACCGCCTTCGGAAGTCTTTGGCTTGGTCTTACGCACGCGTTTTACTTTTTCAGCAACTACGTTGTTTTCTTCCAAGACTTGATTTTGGTTGTCATTCGCCATAAAGGGCATTCCTCATCATATGCGTGTTTGCGTACGCAAAAAATATGGTGATATGCAAGTGTTTTTATCGCTTCCGATAGATTGTTGCTATCGGGGGCGTCATCATATAGATTTTTTATCAAAGATGAAAGCTATGAATATCTGTTTTGGACTGTTCAGATTCCATTCGGACAGATAACTTAATCCAAAACACTTTAAAAGAAAAGCTAATAACCTGAAATTTCTTTATTAATATTTTGCGCAAAATTTTGTAGGCGATGAACACGTGTTTCAAAGCTACCATCAGCTTTCAATAGCAGGCTGCGATAGCCTGGTGCAAGGTCATCAAAGGCAAAATCTTCAGTCTTTGGTTTAAACTGAACAGAGGTAGAAGGCGTTGATAAAAATTGAATATTTTTCCAGACATTCAACGAATCTTGGTGCACATGTCCAAAGATCACTGCTTGAATGTGTTGATATTCTGCCATGATCTGTGTCAATTGATCTGAATTTTTTAAGATGTGTCGATCAATCCACTTGGAATTCATTTCAAGTGGGTGATGATGACACGCCAAAATGACTGGGTGCTGCTGTGTTTCCTGAAGAATCATTGATAAATGATTCAATTGTTCTGCTTTAATCCAACCATCTACTTTGTGGGGCACAGCACTATTTAATAGGACGATTTTCCACGTTCCGAAAGTTAACACGGCCGGTATAGGATCAGGCGCTGCAAAAGGAAAATATTCGGCATCATCATGATTGCCTGGAATTTGATAAAACGGAATATTCAAATTTTTCATGAAACTCAAATATCGCTGATAAGTTGCCTCATGTGGTACCTGTGCCAAGTCACCTGTATGAATAATCGCATCAATGTCTTGATAGCGATTTAAAATATCATTGATCACTGCATGAAAACTTTGTTCAGGATTTATCTGAACAAACGGCGTGTCAGGATGATCCATGAGATGGGTATCGGTAATTTGGATAATGAGCTGATCATTTTTATTCTGTTTGATTAAAGGCGTCATAAATTACCTCAGCGCTATAGAGGTAGTAGCAATGTGCTGTTTGAGCCATTGCAGAGCCATGATGACAGGTGCATTACACAATCGTTTGGATGCCAATAATGGTTCAAGATCTGAATAAGCTAAGATATGCAGTTGGATATTCTCACCTTCATCTGGCATACCATGAATACCGCCTTGCTCAGGAAGATCTGCTTCTGCAACATACAAATGAAAAACTTCATCGCACGCACCAGCAGAAGGATAGAAGGTAAATAAATGTTCCAGATTACGAATTTCACAACCAGATTCTTCTAAACTCTCACGCTGAATACATGTTTCAGGTGATTCATCGCCATCTAATACGCCTGCAATGATTTCTAGTTGCCATGGGGAGATAGGATCATCGATTGCACCAATTCGAAATTGTTCAATCAGTGCAAAGCGCTTGAGCGCATCATTGTAGATGAGTACACCAGCAGCTTCTTTACGATGCACTAATTCACGATGAATTGTTGGGGTATAAGTATTCTCACCAAATAAACGATGTGTGATGCTCACTTTCTCTATACGAATGAATCCTTGATAAAGGGATTCGCGAGAATGGACCTTAAAATCTTTATTATTGTAGGTGGCTTTTTCAAGAATTTTCATTCGTATACGTTAGGACAAAAATTTATTTCATCCTAACTGAGATTGCATTAAAGAAAAACAGGTTTTTTAATTTTTACAGCTTCTGATACAACTTTTGTCCTTGCTTATGATACTCATTTTTCATCGCGTTGAGACCTGATTCAATCTCTTGATTTAACTTGAGATCTAGATTATCAGACTGCTGATTTTGAGCGTATTCACGCACATTTTGGGTAATCTTCATTGAGCAAAATTTAGGTCCACACATCGAACAGAAATGCGCTGATTTATGTGCCTCTTTAGGCATGGTTTCATCATGCATACTACGTGCTGTATCAGGATCTAAACTTAAGTTAAATTGATCTTCCCAACGAAACTCAAAACGTGCTTTTGAAAGCGCATTATCACGGACTTGAGCACCTGGGTGTCCTTTGGCGAGGTCTGCAGCATGTGCTGCAATTTTATAGGTAATAATGCCATCTTTGACGTCCTTTTTATTGGGTAGACCTAAATGCTCTTTAGGTGTTACGTAACAAAGCATCGCTGTTCCATACCAACCGATCATGGCTGCACCAATTGCTGAAGTAATATGATCATAACCAGGTGCAATATCTGTTGTTAATGGTCCTAATGTATAAAAAGGTGCTTCTTTGCAAACCTCAAGTTGTAAATCCATATTTTCTTTAATCATATGCATAGGAACATGACCAGGACCTTCAATCATGACTTGCACATCGTGTTCCCAAGCTCGATGGGTTAATTCTCCTAATGTACGCAGTTCGGAAAATTGGGCTTCGTCATTGGCATCTTGAATGCACCCAGGGCGTAAACCATCACCTAAGCTGAATGAGACATCATAGGCTTTCATGATCTCGCAGATTTCATCAAAATGGGTGTATAAGAAATTTTCTTTATGATGTGCAAGACACCACTGTGCCATGATTGAACCGCCGCGTGAAACGATGCCCGTTAAGCGATTGGCTGTGAGAGGAACATAGCGTAATAAAACACCAGCATGAATCGTGAAGTAATCAACCCCTTGCTCAGCTTGTTCGATTAAAGTGTCTTTAAAAATTTCCCATGTAAGATCTTCTGCTATTCCATCCACCTTTTCTAATGCTTGATAAATCGGAACAGTTCCAATAGGTACAGGGGAGTTTCGAATAATCCACTCGCGTGTTTCGTGAATATTTTTACCCGTAGATAAATCCATGATGGTGTCAGCACCCCAACGTGTTGCCCATGTCATTTTTGCCACTTCTTCATCAATGGATGAACCCAGTGCTGAGTTGCCAATATTGGCATTGATTTTCACTAGGAAATTTCGTCCGATAATCATCGGTTCGAGTTCAGGATGATTGATATTGGCAGGAATAATGGCACGACCTGCAGCGACTTCTTGGCGTACAAATTCGGGTGTAATTTCTAATAAATTTTTTGCACCAAAGTTTTGACCAACATGTTGGCGAGTATCCACACCTTCGCGCTGTTTTTGGTTTTCTCGAATCGCAATGTATTCCATTTCAGGCGTGATAATACCCTGCTTAGCATAATGCATTTGCGTAACGTTATGTCCTGGTTTAGCTCGACGAGGTTTCTGGATATGTGCGAAACGAATGCCAGCTGTACGAATATCTTGAAGACGTTCTCGCCCAAATTTTGAGCTTAATGTCGCGAGTTGTTCTGTATCTGCGCGCTCTTCAAGCCATGTATCTCTGAGGTTTGGTAGGCCTCGATTTAAATCAATTTGAATCTCAGGGTCGGTATAAACACCTGAAGTGTCATACACCAAAATGGCAGGATTATACTCACCGCCTAAGCCCGTTGGTGTATCGGAGAGTGCAATTTCACGCATGGGTACGCGAATATCTGGACGAGAACCTTGAACATAGACTTTTTTTGACGCTGGTAAAATGCGGGTGAGATCTTGAGCATCTTGCTCATGTTGAGCAGAGAGATCTGTATTTGAAAGATTCGTTAATTGGTTCATTGCAATGATCCTTATGAATGACATCAACGAATCAAGCACGACCAAAAACGGTGGCGGAATTATCCTGAATGAATAACCTAGAACAAAGTTTTTAGATGGCTTGATTCCTACGCAGGTATTAACCTGATCAGGTTCAACGGTACTCACCATCAAAACAATGTTTTAGGTGATCTCAGCGAGTTATTACTCGCGCTCCGTCAAGCGATGCCAAAATATTAACATATAAAGTCCGATTAAAGTCATCAGACTATGATGCATAACAAATTGCGTCTTTAAAGCAATTACGACGATTTTCAAGATCAACAGTTTTTAAGTTTAAATAGTGACTTAGCTGTATAAGAACTTGCGGATTTTGATCAGTCTGATTTGAAGTTAATTTACTTTTTTGTTGTGAATCCAGTTCGATAAATTTTAAGAAAAGTCTCGCTTGATCTGCTAAACGACTATTTTTCATATTTGCGAGTTGTTCGATTTCAGTTAAAGCATCGGGTGCAATTTCAACACGTCCTTCAAAATCATGAGAAACAGGATCATGTTTGAGACCTTTAAATAATAAATTTGAATAAAAATGATAAAGGTACTCTGCATCTAAACGGAAACTGCTTTGAGGATATTTTTTTAGATAATTTTCCCAATACTGGGCACGTCTAGAAATCTCTTTTGCTTCAAGATGAAAATGAGGATCTTCAAATTGTGCTTGCTGATTTTGTTCAGCAAGTTCTTGCATAAATGCTTGTTCTGCCTCAGGGAAATAGGGGGCAAATACTCGTGCTAAATAATATGGGTTTCTTTGATAGGTTGCTTGGTGGTTAATATCGACGAGATCAATATACGCTTGACCTTTATGCCGAAGTAAATATTGATCTCGTGGATGTAATTTTTCAATTTGTGATTGTTGAATCGTCGGAAATTGCGACTGGCCATGAGCATATAAATCAAAAGCTTTTTGCTGATCAGCTGATCGATCTATACTTAAGAAATTTCTATACATGATGTCTGCCAAACCGATCAATTCTTTCTGTTCCTGAAAGGGCATTAAGGGAAGACAAAGTCGAATATCTTGATTGATTTGCTCAATGGCGAATGTAGTCCGTTGAGCAGTTATCCCGAGCATTTCTTTTTTGAGTTTTTGACAAATGAGGTTGAGATCAGGTGTGGTGTTCTGGTTTTGGGTTGGGTTTGGAGATTCAGTAGGTATTTCTTCGGAAATCGGTTTTTGACATGCAGTTAAGCCAAGACTTACGACCATAAGAGTCAATAATTGACGAATAGGCTTAAACGTGTGCAAAAATGACTTCATTGAGATATCAAAATACAGTTAAAGTGTGAAATGAGGCGCAAATAGATTTTCACTTATTTTAAAACCGTACACTGAAATTTATTGTAGTTGCTTCGCAATCAAGCGTTAAAATAATGTATGAAAAACATACATCAATGCGCATAATTCAAAATAATTCTCCGGATTAAATGAAAAAATAATAAAATTGATACGTAAAAAGCTCGATTAAAGATTATATTTGCAACATCCTATTCTAATTACTTGTTATTCAAATGCTTAAGGTACTGTGAAGTCATTATCATGAAAAAAACTCTACTTGCAGTCAGTTTAATTGCGCTTAGCCCGATGAGCTTTGCATTGAACCTCGTTGAAGCCTATGAGCGAGCAAAGCAAACCGATCCAAATTGGCAAGCCAACGTTTTGCAGTATGAGGCTGATCAGTTAAATATAGGTTTAGCAAAAGGTAATTTGCTGCCGACAGTAACTGTTTCAGGAAATGTGACGCGTAAAAACCAAGATGTAAATCGTTCAAGTACAGAATCGAATCCTTTTTTTAATAGTTCTGACCTGTTGGCATCGACATCGACCACTCGTCAAATTGCGATTACTGCACGACAACCCATTTTCAGAATGGATGCTTGGCAGGGATATAAACAGGTAAAAACCTCAGTTCAACTGAGTGAAGTCACTTTAAAACAGCAACAGCAACAACATATATTAAATGTCTCTGAAGCTTATTTTAATGTACTACGTCAACAGGCTTTAACGCTCACTAACGCTCAAGAAGAAAAAGCATTATTCGAGCAGCTCAATATGATGAATGCCAAACTCAAAGAAGGTTTAGTTGCTGAAAGCGATGTGAGCGAAGCGAATGCACAATATCAAAATGCGCGAGCAAATCGAATTGCGACAGGTGTTCAATTAATCTTGGCACAAGAGCAACTTGCTCAGTTGATTGGACCTTACCAAGAAAAGCTCGCTGTTTTAAGTGATGATTTCGAGTATCAAAAGCCTGTACCGAATATCATGAGTGAATGGACTAAATTAGCTCAAGAACAGAATCTTGAAATTCTACAAGCGCGTTTGCAACGTCAATATGCCAATGATCAGCGACGTGTAGAGCAAGCGGCGCTTTATCCTCAAGTCGAAGCAGTAGCCACTTATGGTTATAGTGAACAGTCACCACAAACAGCTATATCAAGTGATGGGAAATTTGATCAGGTGGGTGTAGAAATGAACTGGAATGCCTATACCGGTGGACGAACTAAAATTAATATTGATAAAGCGACAAAAAATGTTGAAAAGTCGGAACGCCAATTAGAAGCTGCGATACGTAAAGCAACCACAGATGCTAAAAAATCTTACCTACAAATTGATATGGATAGTGCTACATTGCAAGCGCGCAAAGCTGCCATGGATTCTTCAGCATTAGTCGCGAAAGCATCCCAAGCTCAGTATGATGAAGGGCTTAAAAGTATGGTTGATGTGTTGCTTGCACAAAGAAATGCTTTTGCAACGCGATTAGATTTTGTGAATGCTCAATATGATTATGTGTTGAATGTGTTGAGGTTGAAGGCTTCTGTGGGACAATTGAATGAAAATGAGCTTCGTCAAATGAATGCATGGTTAGTTGAAAAATAGAATAAATTGATTGTTTTGTCATCAAATATTCACAATTGATATGCTTTAATATGGCAAAAATTTCAATCCATTCACGCTGTGTGGAGTAATAAGACTTTGAGCTCTAATAATCCTGTACTTAGCCACCATATTTCTTCTCAATTTAACGAAGATTTGCAAGATGTCCATACCAAATTTATGGCGATGGGTGGTTTGGTTGAGCAACAAGTTGCTAATGCCATTCATGCTCTTTTAGACACCAATGTGAATTTAGCTGTAGATGTCCAATTTCAGGATAATACGGTAAATCGCTATGAGCGTGAAATTGATGAAGGTTTGACTTTGATTTTAGTGCGTCGCCATCCTGCTGCAAGTGATCTGCGTATGGTGATTGCAATGAGCAAGGCCAATACCGATTTAGAACGTATTGGTGATGAAGCAGCTAAAATTGCACGTATAGCCCAAAATCTATGTGAAGAAGGTGAATCACCTCGTGGTTATATGGAAACACGTCATATCGGTAATCAAGTGCGAGTAATGATTCATGATGCATTGGATGCATTTGCACGTGTTGATGCAGAGCAAGCACTTAAAGTATTGTTGGCTGACGCAGATATCGATCGTGAATATCAATCTGCTACACGTACATTAATGACCTACATGATTGAGGATCCTCGTCATATTTCTCGTGTTCTGAATGTCATGTGGGTGCTGCGTTCTTTGGAGCGTATTGGTGACCATGCGCGAAATATTTCTGAACAAGTGATTTATATGGCTAAAGGCTATGACGTACGACACACCAGTGTGGAAGAGATTGAGGAAAAAGTTCAAGGTAATCATTAAAATAGAATTCGTCTCAAACACAAAAAACCTCGAATATCGAGGTTTTTTTATGTGGACACTAAACTTGAGTTCTGTAAAACATATAGACAAAAAAAATTCCTAGATTTTGGGGGAAATCTAGGAAGGAAAACTGATGAAACAGTACGCTGTTATTATTATTTGTTCACTCATAATCTTGCTATGAAATAATAATACTTAAATTATGTGTAAAGTTCAGCCATAAAAGTGTGATTTTGTGTAATTTAATATTTGTAAAATGTAAACCTTATCACACTTTAGTGTCCTACCCAATCCTGCCTATTTCATTAGTTTATGTCAACTATTATGATGATCTAAAAGTATTTTAGAATCTTTCGAAATAAAAAAAGCCCTGATATTCAGGGCTTTTTTAAGTCATACTTATGCAGATTTTGCTTCAGCAGGTGCAGATAACATATGACCTGTTTCTTCGAAATTAGAATGCCAAGAGAGCGCTTCTGTAAGTAGGTGAGGAGTTTGTCCACCTTTAGCACATGCACGATCGAAATAGTCGTTTAATGCATCTTTATACAATGGGTGAACACAGTTATCGATGATTGCACGTGCACGTTCACGCGGTGCAAGACCACGTAAATCAGCAAGACCTTGTTCAGTAACAAGAATGTCTACGTCATGACCTGTGTGATCTACGTGAGATGCCATCGGCACTACAGATGAAATGTCACCGCCTTTAGCGATTGATTTAGTCACGAAGATTGCGATATGCGCATTACGTGCGAAGTCACCTGAACCACCAATACCATTCATCATTTTTGAACCACATACGTGCGTAGAGTTCACATTGCCGTAGATGTCAAATTCAAGCGCAGTATTGATCCCGATAATCCCTAAACGGCGTACCAATTCTGGGTGGTTTGAAATTTCTTGAGGGCGTAATACAAGTTTGTCTTTGTATTGCTCAAGATTATTGAATACTTTTTCACCATAACGTGCAGAAAGTGTAATTGATGAGCCAGAAGCGAATTTCATTTTACCAGCATCAATTAATTCAAAAGTACAGTCTTGAAGTACTTCTGAGTACATGATGAGATCTTCAAAATGCGATTCTTTAAGACCCGTTAACACCGCATTGGCAATTGAACCAATACCTGCTTGTAATGGACCTAAATTTTTAGGAAGACGTTCTTCAGCCACTTCTTTTTCAAAGAATTCGATTAAGTGGTTTGCAATTGCTTGAGTCTCATCATCTGGTGCAGTGACTGTTGATGGAGAATCATGGAATTCGCTGTTAAATACGATGCCAACAATTTTAGCAGGATCGATATTAATTGCATGTGTACCAATACGCTCATCGACTTGAGTGAGTGGAATCGGCTGACGTGTCGGACGATAAGATGGGATATAAATATCGTGCAAGCCTTCGAATGCTGGGCTTAAATTTGTGTTAATTTCAACAATTACTTTTTCTGCAAAGATTGCAAAGCTTGCTGAGTTACCTACTGAAGTCGTTGGAATGATGCCACCATCTTCAGTAATTGCTACAGCTTCGATTACAGCAATATCAGGCTTTTTCAATTGTTTATTACGCATTTGTTCAACAGTTTCTGACAAATGCTGATCAATAAACATTACTTCGCCTTTATTGATCGCCTTACGCAAAGTATTATCGACTTGGAAAGGTAGACGACGAGCCAATACGCCAGCTTCAGTTAACTGTTTATCTAAGTCATTACCCAAAGACGCACCAGTGATTAAAGTGATCTTTAAAGGGTTTGTATGAGCGCGTTTTACCAATGCCAATGGAACTGCTTTAGCTTCACCAGCACGCGTGAAACCACTCATACCTACGGTCATGCCATCTTCAATAAACGTTGAAGCTTGTTCAGCTGAAATGACTTTTTCATGAAGTGACTCTAAACGAATGCGATCTAAAGACATGGTTTACTCTTCTCTTGATATTCTGGATCTGGCACCGATTGTACCGATCAAGCGAGCCATTTTGCATACCTGTTAGGCTAAGGTCTAATTTTTTCAAAAAATGCGGATATAAAGATATATTATGGTTTGTAAGATATTGTTTTTTATTTTTAATTTTCATTGTGGTGAATAATTAAACCAATTCAACCGTTCAACTATTCACCATTCATCAAAATCGTTCGGTGATGGTTTGCCTTATTTTATCTAAGGTGCTATTGGTTGAAATATCAGCAACTTGAGGTGTTGAAAGGGGCAGTAGAATGATAGCTTCAAGACCTCCTTCAGGACGATTATGAATTTTTAATTCACCTTCATGAATATCGACAATTCGTTTTACAATGGCTAAACCAAGACCACTCCCTTGGATGGTACGTGCTTCATTGCCACGTACAAAAGGTTGCATAAGGTCTGCAATTTGATCTTCTGGGATTCCATCACCGTGATCAGCAACACAAATTTTTAGATGATCTCCCTCGACTTTCGCACTTAGCTCAATGGGTTCAGCACCATAACGCTTAGAATTATTAATTAAGTTACCAATTAAGCGCTTGAGGGAAAGCGAACGAGCAGTAATCAGTGGGAGTTCTTCTGGTTCAAAGCGAATATCCAGGGGTTTAAACTGAATAACCAATTCTTGCAAAAGGGTATTGATATTGGTTTCTTTTAGGTCTTCATCTGAACCATCACGCATGTAAGAAATAAACTGATTAAGAATGGCATCCATATCATCCACATCAAAGATTAAGCCTTCTTTCAAGAAGTCATCATCTGACATCATTTCAGCACTCAGTCGAATTCGAGTGAGCGGGGTTCTTAAATCATGTGAAATACCAGCCAACATAATTTGACGATCACGTTCAGTGAGCTCCAATGTATAAATCATATGATTAAAGGCTTGGTTGACTTGGCGGATTTCCAAAGGTCCGTGGTTCGTCTCAAGATAGGGGGCTTTTCCAGTTTTACTATAGCTATTTGCTGCATTTTGAAGTCGGCGTAGTGGGCGATTGAGCTGTCTCACTAAAGTTAAGATAATCATGGCTGAAATCAGCGGTACGCCAAGAAACCATGCCAAAATCAATTCGGGGCTATAATTTGCATAAGTTTTTAACGGTTCTTGAACCCAATTCCCGTTCATTTCTGGGGTTTGAATCCAAATACGTGGGCTAGGTTTAAATTGGAAATAGACGGTGACCTCAGGCACGTCGAGCTCTTTGGCCAAACGTTTTTCAACTTGGTTCGTAAAGAATTCAGCAATGACTTTATCGCGCTGGTTGGGGAACGCAGCAGGGTCTGTAACGTATTCAATTCCAACACGCTGTTTTAACCATGTGTCAACATCAAGTTCAGTGTCACCATGAAAAATTCGAAGGTCGGGGTTGTTGATAATTTCGAGTTCAACCGCAAGGTAGCGTGCATGCTGTTGAATCTCTGGTAAATAGAGGGTTTTCCAAAAAAACCAAAGTGACATAAACAGACTAAAGAACACCACAAAAACAACCAAAACTGTTGTTCGCATTGCAGCGGAGCGCGGCTTGATTTTGTCAAGAAAGCGTTCCCATTTCGTTCGTTTTCGCTCTGAATACGCAACAAATTCATTAAATTTTTGTGGGTCAATAGGATCAAGTTTCACGGTCTAACCTGAGAGTTTGGGCTTAAAAAGAATAAGTGCATGTAATTGTTTAATACATAAAATAAAGACCCCGACATCATTGATGGCGGAGTCCATTGTTTAAAAAATTATTCTGCACCATCTGGTACGAATACGTATCCCACACCCCACACCGTTTGAATATAGCGTGCACGAGCCGGATTTTCCTCGATTAAACGACGTAAACGAGAGACTTGAACATCAATAGAGCGTTCCATTGCTCCCCATTCACGACCACGTGCCAAATTCATTAATTTATCACGTGTCAACGGTTCACGAGGATGTTGCACCAATGCTTTGAGTACTGCGAATTCACCAGTAGTTAAGGTCACCACTTGACCCTCACGAGTCAGTGTTCGAGTCGATAGATCGAGTGACCAAGGACCAAATGAAACCACTTCAACATTCTGGCTTGGTGCCCCAGGAACCTCACGCACTTGTCGACGTAGTACAGCTCGGATACGAGCTAACAATTCATTTGGGTTGAATGGTTTTGGTAGATAGTCATCAGCACCTGCTTCAAGCCCTGCAATACGATCAGAGTCGCTACCACGTGCAGTGAGCATAATAATAGGCGTGTCAATGTTAGACTGCCTTAAACGACGACAAATGCTCAAACCATCTTCTACAGGAAGCATAAAATCTAAAACGATGAGCGAGAAAAGTTCACGTTGTAATAACCGATCCATTTGCGTGGCATCATGTGCGGTTTTAACCACAAAACCTTTATCTTCTAAAAACCGTTGTAAAAGGGTACGAAGACGCACATCATCGTCGACGACCAGAATGCGTTCAACTCTGTCAGTGTCATTGTGTACTACATCAGTATTTTCAGCAGGTACAACTAAACTCATGATGCACTCCCTTAAAAGTTGTATTTATAAATAGTCATTTGTCTCAGTATAATGCCTAAGTTCTTGTTAAGACTATGTATCAAATTGCTCAAAATTACAATTTTAAGTGTGTTCTGAAACCAAATCACAACATGTATTGACCTGTTTTTAGGCAAATAATTTAAAATAAAATCGCTATTCAATATGAAGCTAATTTGAAGTGCTATTGAAAGCAAGAAATTTACATCAAAATCAGAAAAATAAAGTGATTTTAAAGAGTTAAATGTTTTAGTTCATTGTCAAAGTGATGACACAATGACGCATTACACTCAAATAATTGATCAGAGACTTCACCTGAAGATTTTTCTCTGGGAGATAAAACTAGAAAAATTGAGACTTTTATTTAAAATTTCATTGCAAATATTCAAAACAATTGTGGATTTTATAGTCTCGGTCTTTATAATCACTAACTTTTAGTCCTTATCCTTGTGGAATTTAACACGATGACTGACTTAGTTCAGCAGTTGGCAAGTGAACTTGCCGTACGTCCAAACCAAGTAGAAGCTGCCATTAAGCTGATTGATGAAGGTTCTAGTGTTCCATTTATTGCACGTTACCGTAAAGAAGTAACTCAAGGCTTAGACGATACGCAGTTACGTCAACTGGATACCCGATTAACTTACCTTCGTGATTTATTTGAACGCCGTGAAAAGGTCATTGAATCACTGAAAGAACAAAATAAACTCACGGATGATTTGTTAGCTCGCGTCAATGCCGTTGAAACAAAAAATGCATTAGAAGAAATTTACGCACCGTATCGTCCAAAACGTACGAGTAAATCATTTAAAGCAAAAGAGGCTGGTTTAGGCCCAATCGCTGAAAAAATCTATAATGAAAATGTTGAACCTGCAGAAGCTTTAGAAGGATTTAATCATGAAGATTATCCTGATTTAGAGAGTCAATTAGACGCTGTTCAGCATATTCTCATTGATGACTGGGCACAAAATATTGCACTCACGACAGAGCTTAAAGCGATGTTTGCAAAAACAGCAGTGTTAAAAAGCTTAGTTGCTAGTGAAGAGAAAAAAGAAGTTGGTAAAAAATTCCGTGACTACTTCGATTTTTCTGAAAACTTAAACAAAGTTCCATCACATCGCTTATTGGCAATGTTACGTGGACGTCAAGAGAATGTACTAGGTCTAAAAGTTGATGGTGAAAATGATGCTCCTTTGGCGCGCATTGAAACTGAATACAATCTTGAT
The DNA here is from genome assembly GCF_056783995.1 of Acinetobacter sp. ANC_7588. Taxonomy (NCBI): domain Bacteria; kingdom Pseudomonadati; phylum Pseudomonadota; class Gammaproteobacteria; order Moraxellales; family Moraxellaceae; genus Acinetobacter; species Acinetobacter sp. ANC_7588. The sequence goes on from NZ_JBWYIU010000006.1 coordinate 79,041, forward strand.
CAAGTTCAACCTCAAGCCCGTCAAGATTTTCTGAAGCAAACTGCAAAATTATTCTGGCTCGGCAAAGTCCGGCCTACAATTGAGCATTCACTTCTGACAGAAAAGCGTTTGGCTGCTGAAGCAGAAGCAATGCAAGTATTTGCAGAAAATTTACGTCATTTACTTTTATCTGCACCAGCAGGTTCACGTACTACTTTAGGTGTGGATCCTGGTATCCGTACAGGTGTGAAATTGGCTGTCGTGAATGCATCTGGAGATGTACTGGCACACAGCACGATTTATCCATTCGCACCTAAAGAAGATAAAGAAGGCTCAATCAATGAATTGGCACGTTTATGTCGTGAATTCAATGTTGAGCTAATTGCTATTGGTAACGGTACCGCGAGTCGTGAAACAGAAGCTGTTGTTGTGGAAATGATGGCTGCTCATGCTGATCTTAAATTAACGCGCGTGTCTGTATCTGAAGCAGGTGCTTCAGTATATTCAGCATCTGAATTGGCTTCACAAGAATTACCAGATTTAGACGTATCGATTCGTGGTGCAGTATCTATTGCGCGTCGTTTACAAGATCCATTGGCTGAACTTGTGAAGATTGATCCTAAATCAATTGGTGTAGGTCAATATCAACACGATGTGAATCAAACAGGCTTGGCAAAAACGCTTGAAGCTGTAGTGGAAGACTGTGTGAACTCAGTTGGTGTAGATGTAAATACAGCATCTTCAGCGATTTTGGGTTACATCGCAGGATTAAACAAATCTATAGCACAGCAAATTGTAGACTACCGTAAAGAGAATGGTCGTTTTGATAATCGTCAAGATTTGAAAAAAGTACCACGCTTAGGTGAGCGTACTTTTGAGCAAGCTGCAGGTTTCTTACGTATTCAAGATGGTTCAGAACCATTGGATGCATCAGCAGTTCATCCTGAGTCTTATGGTTTAGTCAACAAGATTGTTGAAGCGAAAGCGACCACTGTAAAAGATATTATTGGCAATACTGAAATCATTCGTCAGGTTAAACCTGAAGAGTTTGTTGATGACAAATTTGGTTTACCAACGATCCAAGATGTTTTGGCGGAGCTTGAAAAACCAGGTCGTGATCCACGTCCGGAGTTCCGTACAGCGAAGTTCCGTGATGACATTACTGAGGTTTCACAACTGACTGAAGGCTTAGAGCTTGAAGGTGTAGTGACCAATGTAACGAACTTTGGTGCATTTGTTGATGTTGGTGTTCATCAAGATGGTTTAGTTCATATTTCAGAACTAGCGAATGAATTTATTTCTGATCCACATAAGTTTGTGAAACCAGGGCAAATTGTTCAAGTGCGTGTGTTACAAGTTGATGTGGAACGTAATCGTGTTAATTTATCGATGCGTCCTGCAGGATCTGAAGCACCTGCGAAGGCACCGCGCCAGCCACGCCGTGAAACTCAAGGCCAGCAAGAGCAACGTGGTGAGCGTAAACCACACGCGAAGCGTTCTCAGCAAGCACGTCCACACGGTGATCGCCCACAACATGCGAAAAAACCTCAGCAGCAGAAACCACAAGAACAGAAGATTGGTGGTTTAGGTGCATTATTATTACAAGCAGGGGTTAAAGGTTCGAAGTAATCTTTAATCAGGTAAAAAACCTCCCATATGGGAGGTTTTTTTATGCTTATGTTTTTAAATAAATGAAGAACATCAAGGTGATTTATTTTAAATGTAAACTTTAAGATGGTATAAAACAACAAGAAAAACTTAATAATCAATTAATCACTTCAAAATTATTTTTAACTTTATAAGTCATATAATTAAGAGAAATTAAACATGAGTATATCTCAAAATAAAGGGCTGAAACCTCGATTTTATAGTCGTGATTTGCTCTCAGGTCTGGTTGTTTTCCTTGTTGCACTTCCGCTTTGTTTGGGCATAGCTCATGCATCAGGTGCACCACTCATTTCAGGCATTATTGCTGGCGTGATTGGTGGAATCGTTGTTGGTTTTTTTAGTGGCTCACATATCAGTGTATCTGGTCCCGCTGCAGGCTTAGTGGCGATTGTATTGACCCAAATTGAATTACTACAAGGTAATTATCAAGCCTTTTTGTTCACATTGTTTTTAGCTGGAATTTTACAAATATTATTTGGTATTTTTAGGTTAGGTGTTTTCTCAAATTTCGTACCCACCAATGTGATTTTGGGATTGCTTGCCGCGATTGGTCTGTTACTGATTATCAGTCAATTACCTAAATTGATTGGTTTGGACGTCAAAGGATTTGCTTTGATTGATCAATGGTCAATTCAATCTGTACTGAGTCATATTGATATTGGCTCAGGATTAATTGGTCTAAGTTGTATTGCGTTAATCCTACTGTGGGATAGTAGTAAATTAAAAAAGCTGCCGCTGCCTTCAGCCTTGATTGCGGTGATATTTGCTGGACTTCTTAACTTTATAATGTTGAAAATCGGCTCTCCATATGCAGTAAACCCTCAACAATTGATTAATCTTCCGAATATCTTTTCTGGTTCAGAAACGATTTTCCAGTTTCCAGATTTTTCGTATTGGAATAATAGTTTAATTTATACGGGTGCAATTACATTAGCGGTGGTAGCTTCTCTTGAAACACTATTGAATTTAGAAGCTGCCGATAAGATGGATCCACAAAAGCGCTCATCACCACCGAATCGTGAATTATTTGCACAGGGTGTTGGAAACTCTATGTCAGGATTGATCGGTGGTATGCCGATTACCTCAGTCATTGTTCGTAGTTCAGTGAATGCAACCAGTGGAGCTAAAACCAAATTTTCTGCAATCTTTCATGGTTTTTTACTGATTGTTGCAGTGGTGGCGCTCACCCCATTAATCAATGCGATACCGCTATCTTCATTGGCAGCAATCTTAATCTTGACTGGATTTAAATTGGCAACACCAAGCCTATTTAAACGGATTTATGCGCAAGGTTGGAAACAATTTTTACCTTTTATTATCACGGTAGTTGCAATCATTGCAACTGATTTACTGAAAGGCATCATGATTGGTCTAGTGATCAGTTTATTGATTATCTTACAGAGTCATTTACACCGTGGTGTACGTGTGATCCATGAAAAACACTTGCATGGTTCACTTACCCGTATTGAATTAGCACCGAATTTAAGTTTTTTAAATCGTGCCGCACTCGTCACCGCTTTAGAAAAAGTTAAACCGCATGAAAATGTGCTAATCGATGCATCCAATACCTATTATATTGATCCAGATATCTATCAAATTATTAAGGACTTTCAAAGTGAAGTGGCGATAAAGCAGGGGATAAAAGTTAATTTACAAGGTTTTAAAGCACATTATCCTGAAATAAAAGAGGACGAGCTCGATCTTGATGTGAGTACGCAAGAACTCCAAAAACAGCTCAGTCCTGATCAAGTTTTACAGATGCTAAAAGACGGGAACTTGCGTTTTATTAATCATCAGCGTTTACACCATAATATTGCTCGCCAAATTCAAGTGACGTCAAATGCAGGGCAACATCCTATTGCTGCAGTGTTGGGTTGTATGGATTCTAGAGCACCGACAGAGCGCATTTTTGATGTAGGAATCGGTGATTTATTCAGTTTGCGTATTGCTGGAAATATTGCTGGTCAAAAAGTCGTGGGCTCTTTAGAGTTTGCATGTAAAACCAAAGGTTCAAAACTGATCGTGGTATTGGGGCATACGGACTGTGGTGCGGTAGGATCTGCTTGTCATTTATTTGAGCAAAAAGTGGATTTGAGTCAACTAAAAGATACACCGAACGTTCAGCATTTTTTGAAGCCGATTATGCAGGCGGCGGAAACAGTCAAAAATGATATGAGTAATTATCAACTTACAACCAATTTTATTGATGCCGTAACTGTGTTAAATGTGCGAAATAATATTAATTATATTATTAAAAATAGTGACACGTTAAGAGACATGATTGAGCGTAAAGAGATTGGGATTGTTGGCGCAATCTATGATGTGAAATCTGGTCAAGTCAACTTTTTATCTTAAATGATCTCATTTCATCAGTAAGTGATATTAAAAACCTCCCAAATGGGAGGTTTTTAATTTATCCATTAATCATGGGGACAATCCAGCTGGTTAAGATCAATAAAATCCCGAGATGACCTAATTTTCGTGAAATTTTTACGAATTTTGGAACTGATTGTTCGATCTTTTGTGCATAGTCTTGTAGGTTGGCAGCTTTAGTTTGGCGGCTATGCCACAAGAATACGGCAAGATCGATACAGATGAGAATAGTTCCTACATCTGCGACTACGTCTAAAACTTTAAATTCTTGAGTATAAAAACCGAGAGTAACTTGATAAATGAGGAGTATCGCAAATGCGATGGCTGCACATTGCAGCACTAAAGCTAAACCACGCATAAGTACAAAGCATAAAATCAATAAGATGCAAGGTTTATAACATAACTCTGCCGCCTAACGAATGATCTCAAAATTTTTTTTACGCCTAGATTTGAACCCAATCATGATTAGCACTAAATAAGATTCGGTAAGATCAAGCTGAATGCAATAGTGCCTAAACCTATTTTTGACAAATGATATGCATAAGACTTTGGTGCTTTGGCATGATTCATCTGTTGTTGATCCAATTCAGTTTTATTTTGAGCATCGGCTGGTTTTATGTTGAATCCCAGCTCAAGCAAAATTAAAAATAAACCTAGCTGTAATAAGGTGTCGAATGAGTAATGTTGCTGAATAATCATGCTCATGATTTGAGTAAAAATCAAAACAGCAACTGCTAGAAAAAATAATCTAAAAAAATAAATTTGAGCCATGACAAACTCCTATTTTATGTTTTGATCATGGCATTTAATTCTTAAAGAATAATTAAAATCACACAGTGAAAATGTAACAAGATCATCTCACAAAGTACTTAAATTAACTTGTTCGATCACCAATGTTCGCCAGGAAATAGTCGGGCATATGCACGCTGTACAATGTTTAATTTCTCTTGGCGACCGACAGAAGCAGTAGAGCTTGGAAATAAATTAAATCCAATCGACATCAATTTATTATTAATATCAGGTGCAATTGCATAAGTAATTGATGCAAGTTTTCCAAGACCAGTCGCTACCTTTTTTGGACGGTTCACAATAGCACCAGCGATTAAATCTGCAGCTTGATTCGGTGAAAGTGCTGGCACGTATTTATATATTTTAGTTGGAGCGATCATCGGCGTTCTGACCAAAGGCATGTAGACCGAGGTGATAGCGATATTATGCGCATGGACTTCAGCTGATAGGCAACGGCTAAATGCATCCAATGCAGCTTTTGAAGCGACATATGCAGAGAAGCGTGTAGCATTGGCTAATACACCAATTGAACTGATATTAATAATATGTCCACGTTCACGGTCTATCATATGTGGAAGGATATTTAAAATGAGGCGAACAGCACCAAAATAGTTGAGTTGCATCGTGCGTTCAAAATCGTGAAAACGGTCGATGGACTCATGGACTGCACGGCGAATCGAACGACCTGCATTATTAATTAAAATATCAATATGTGTGACGCTATTGAAGATTTGTTGCGTTACAGCATCGATTGAACTCATATCATTCAAATCACAAGGAAAAATGTCAGCTTTTCCCCCTTTTTGCTCAATCTCATATTTTACTTGTTGTAAAGTTTCCTCAGTTCGTGCCACCAATAATACATGCGCACCTGCCGCAGCCAATTGATGTGCAACAGTTAAACCGATACCACTGGACGCGCCTGTAATCAGAATATTTTTTCCATGGACACGTTTTTTAAAACGCTGTTCTAATTTTTTATTCACTTCATTCTCCCTGTAAATGCAATGAATTGTGGAACACGTATTTTTAAACGTGTCATACAAATCAGCATAGTGAAAAAATGAAAATAAACCATGGCATAAGTTTATGAATTTATTGTAAAAATTAGAGTAAATGCTCTAATTTTTTATTGTGGTAATACGAATAAAATAATTGAAAAAGACGATATGGTAAATGAGGATAAAGCCCCAGTCATGAGGCTTTATTTCTAATGTATTACCAAGATTAAACTTGAGCGAGCGCTTGTTCTAGGTCGGCGATTAAATCGTCAGCATGTTCGATTCCAATAGATAAGCGAACCATATCCGTAGAAACGCCAGCAGCTTTTAACTCTTCTTCATTCAGTTGGCGATGCGTTGTAGTTGCTGGGTGACATGCTAAGCTTTTTGCATCACCGATATTCACCAATCGTGTGAATAATTGTAGGGCATCTATAAAGCGAGTTCCGCCTGCTAAGCCATCCTGTACACCAAATGAAAGAATTGCTGAAGGTTTGCCCTTAACGTATTTCTGAGCTAAAGCATGTTGCGGGTGATCAGGTAGTCCTGCGTAATTTACCCATTTTACTTTTGGATGAGCTTGTAAATATTGAGCAACTTTTAAAGCATTTTCAGTATGACGTTCCATACGTAAACTTAATGTTTCTAAACCTTGCAGGATTAAGAAAACATTTTGTGGGCTAATCGCTGCACCTGTGTTGCGTAATGGCACGACACGAGCACGTGCAATATAAGCTGCTTCACCAAGCGCTTCGACATAGTTCACGCCGTGATAGCTTGGATCGGGCGTATTTAACGCTTTAAAACGATCTGGATATTTACCCCAAGGGAATTTACCGCTGTCAACAATGATACCGCCGATCGAATTACCATGTCCGCCGATGTACTTGGTTAGAGAGTGAACAACAATATCTGCACCAAATTCAAAAGATTTTTGAAGCACTGGTGTAGCAACTGTATTGTCCACAATTACAGGAATGCCAAGTTCATGTGCAAGCTTAGAAATCGCTTCTAAATCAATAATATTGCCGAGTGGATTACCAATAGACTCAACGAAGACTAATTTAGTTTTTTCATCAACAAGTGCTCGCAAACTTTCTGGATTTTGATAATCGAAGAAGCGCACTTCGATCCCTTGTTTTGGTAGCGTATGTGCAAATAAATTATATGTACCACCATAAAGTGTAGATACAGAAGCGATATTGTCCCCAGCTTCAGCAATGGTTTGAATGGCATAGGTAATGGCTGCCATACCTGATGCAAGTGCTAATGCGCCGATCCCACCTTCGAGTGCTGCAATACGTTGTTCAAGCACAGCAGTCGTTGGGTTCATAATCCGTGTATAAATATTCCCAGAGACCTTTAAATCGAATAGGTCTGCGCCATGTTGCGTATTATCAAATGAGTAAGACGTCGTTTGATAAATGGGTACCGCAACTGCTTTAGTCGTTGGTTCAGGTGAGTATCCAGCATGGATGGCGAGGGTTTCGTCCTTATATGTCATTTTGAGATCTTCTTGTGGTTTAAAAATTGTTCAATGAGAATATAGCACCCTAATCATATTATAAAATTTATAAAATATTGAAAAAGTTATCTAAAATTCTCATATGTTGCTCATTTAAAAGCCATATTCTTGTGCACTTTGAATGGTAAGTTTGATGAAAAAATAAACTTGTAACATTCCTTGCAAGTTCGGGCGTATGGCTTATGTTTTTATCGTATTCATCGTATAATGCTCCCTAATTATTTGTCCGCGATTTGTATTTACAGCGGATTTTGTTTTTTTTATAGAGGAGTCCTACGTGGCCCAATATATTTACACGATGAACCGTGTGTCTAAGATGGTTCCGCCTAAGCGCGAAATCCTTAAAGACATCTCTTTATCATTTTTCCCGGGCGCTAAAATTGGTGTTCTTGGTTTAAACGGTGCAGGTAAATCTACCTTGCTTCGTATTATGGCTGGCGTAGATAAAGATTTCTCTGGTGAAGCTCGTGCACAACCAGGTATCAAGATCGGCTACCTTGAGCAAGAGCCGCCATTAGATGAAACAAAAGACGTTCGTGGCAACGTTGAAGATGGCGTTCGTGAAGCACTTGATGCATTAGCTCGTCTTGATGAAGTTTTCGCTGAATATGCAGCTGAAGATGCCGACTTTGATGCACTTGCAAAAGAGCAAGAAAAGCTTGAAGCAATTATTCAAACTTGGGATGCGCATAACTTAAATAACCAGCTTGAACAAGCAGCGGCAGCGTTAAACTTGCCAGCTTGGGATGCTGATGTCACTAAATTGTCAGGTGGTGAGCGCCGTCGTGTGGCACTTTGCCGTTTGCTCTTGTCTAAACCAGACATGTTGCTTCTTGACGAACCGACGAACCATTTGGATGCATCATCTGTTTCATGGTTGGAACGTTTCTTAAAAGATTTCCCTGGTACAATCGTTGCGATTACGCATGACCGTTATTTCTTGGATAACGTTGCTGAGTGGATTCTTGAGCTTGACCGTGGTATGGGTATCCCTTATCAAGGTAATTATTCTTCTTGGTTAGAGCAGAAAAATGCCCGCTTAGAGCAAGAACAGAAGCAAGAAGAATCTTTTGCTAAAGCATTGAAAAAAGAACTTGAATGGGTTCGTTCTAATGCAAAAGGTCAGCAAAAGAAAAATAAAGCACGTATGGAACGCTTTGAAGAGCTTAACTCTCGTGAATTCCAACAACGTAACGAAACGTCTGAAATCTACATTCCACCTGGTCCACGTCTAGGGAACAAGGTTGTGGAAGTTGAAGGTATCAGCAAATCGTTTGGTGATCGTACACTTTACAAAGATTTATCTTTTGTTGTTCCACCTTGTGCGATCGTGGGTATCGTGGGTGAGAACGGTGCGGGTAAAACCACACTATTCCGTATGATGACAGGTGAATTACAACCTGATACAGGTACGGTAACGCTAGGTGAGTCAGTTAAAGTGGCTTACGTGGGTCAGATTCGTGACACCTTAGATAACAATAAAACGGTTTGGGAAGAAGTTTCTGGCGGTTTAGATATCTTACGTATTGGTGAATATGAAATCGCATCACGTGCATATATTGGTCGTTTTAACTTTAAAGGCCAAGATCAGCAGAAGCGTGTAGGTCAATTGTCAGGTGGTGAGCGTAACCGTTTACAACTTGCGAAAATTCTACAAATGGGCGCAAACGTTATCCTTCTCGATGAACCATCGAACGACTTGGATATCGAAACTTTACGTGCGCTTGAGGATGCAATTTTAGTATTCCCAGGTACTGTAATGGTCATCTCGCATGACCGTTGGTTCCTAGACCGTATTGCAACGCACATCTTGTCATTCGAAGGTGAAACACCAGAATTCTTCACAGGAAACTATGCTGAGTTCGAAGAATACCGTCGTAAACGCGATGGCGATGATCTAGTGGCTAAGCGCCAAAAATATCGCAAAATTGGTGGTTAATTCCATCTAATAAAAAAACCAGCCTTCAGGCTGGTTTTTTTATGAATTAATTTTATGAAAATGCTAAAAGACTATAAGCTTGAAGTAGAGTTCTTTTTGCATTTTCATTTCCAGCATTCGCTGATTGGTTCAGCCATTTTTCAGCAATTTGATAATTTCGATCCAAACCTAGTTCACCATTTAAGTAACTCAGACCTAATTGATATTGTGCTTCAGCATTCCCACGTAATGCATCACGTAGGTATAACCACATTTGATTTCGAGGGTTTAAGGATGTGGATGGCTCGAGATTGGATAAATTAGCCGTTCGAGTACGTTTTAGATCAAAGAATAGTGATTGAAATAGTTTTATTATCATTATGGTTCTCCTTGCTTATCCATGCAAAAATGAGATCTATTTCATTAAATTATGCTCTTTTGAAGGTTTTGTCTACTACTCATATATAAAATTTAAATTTATTTAATTTTAAGTCCTAAAAGCTCAAATGAGCTTTTAGGACTGATGAAAATAAACAATTAATTTTCCCATTCGTGATTACATTCACGACATTTCCATTTCTTTTGAGATTGCATGAAGGCTTGCATCGAAATTTTGAAATCTGGTAAATCTTTCCAGAACATCACACCTGCAATCACTGCAATTAAAAATACGATCACAGTTGCAATTTGAAGTGTCTCGCCAGCACCATTGCTAAAAATCATCAGTACAACGCTAATAATGACCAATAATAGGAGTAAAAATAGAGTGGGTACGAGGATAATTAAGCTTTTAGGAACATTTGGTCGTACAGCAGGTGCATTGGCACTTGCTAAAGGAAGAATTTTACGACTTTGACATTTAGGGCATTGGTACTGCATGAGCGCTCCGTATTTCTTTTGCTTAATTCTATAACATCGAAACTAAAATCAAAAATGTATAGATGAAAAAAAACCACTGATCGAGGTCAGTGGTTTTTTAGAATTTGGCGTCCCTACGGGGATTCGAACCCCGGTTACCGCCGTGAAAGGGCGATGTCCTAGGCCTCTAGACGATAGGGACTTATGAGGCAACACAGTCAATGCTATAAAAGCAATCTAGGTATCAAGCTAAATGCTCAATCTGTGTGAGCGCTATATTAGGGATATAACACTCATGCGTCAATAAAAAAATTAATTAAGCTTCATCAACTGCGTCATTTTTCGGCAATTTTAAGCTTTCATTCAATTTTTCCCACACTTTAAGCTCTTTTTTACTTGGACCGCCAACGATTTCGAGTGCATGACGCAAGCGAGCAAAAGTCAAGTCAGGACCAATGGTCACCATGGTTTGCATCACTGGCGTTGAAGCAGTAGAACCCGCAATGGCAATAAAGAACGCAGGCATAAAGTCACGTAATTTAATTTCCATTTGTGCAGCTAAATCCATTAGCGTTTGGCTAACAGTGTCATTATTCCAAGTAAATAAGCTTTCTAAGCGCCAAATTGCAAATTGTAGGCTTTGACGAACTTGCTCTTCAGATAACTTTTTACTTTCGAATTGTGCTTTAGACAGTGTAGGGAAGTGATTAAAATAATGTGCTGACCAATTCACAGCTTCAGACAATAGGTTAATACGTGGTTGGATTGCCGCTGCAATTTCTTCTAACTTGGCACGATCTGCCTTCCACGCCAATAAAGTGTCTAAAAGCTCAGCAGGGCTAAGTGCTTTGATCCATTGACCGTTTAACCAATTGAGTTTTTCTACATCGAAAATTGGACCCCCAAGTGATACACGTTGGATGTCAAAATTCTCGATCATCTCAGCCAAATTGAACTTTTCGCGTTCATCTGGCATTGACCAACCCATACGACCCAAATAGTTTAATAATGCTTCTGGTAATACACCGATATCTTTGTAGTAATTGATTGAAGTTGGGTTTTTACGTTTAGATAGTTTTGACTTATCAGGGTTACGTAAAAGTGGCATGTGGCAAAGCACTGGCATTTCCCAACCAAAATATTGATAAAGCAATTGGTGTTTAGGAGCAGATGGAATCCATTCTTCACCACGAATCACGTGAGTGATTTCCATTAAATGGTCATCAACAACGTTTGCTAAGTGGTAAGTTGGTAGGCCATCGGTTTTCAGCAGAATTTGCATGTCGACTTGTGCCCATGGGATTTCTACTTCACCACGCAGTAAGTCATTAAATTTACAAATTCCTTCTTCAGGTACTTTCATGCGAATAACATGCGGTTCGCCAGCCGCTAAACGTCTTTCAACTTCTTCTGGTGTATGTTTTAGACCACGACCATCATAACGAGGAGATTCACCACGTGCTTGTTGTTCTGCACGCATTTGATCTAATTCTTCAGCAGTGGCAAAACAATAGAATGCATGACCTTTTGCAACCAGTTCTAACGCATATTTTTTATAAATATCCATACGTTCAGATTGACGATATGGCGCATGAGGGCCACCCACATCTGGACCTTCTGACCAATTTAAACCTAACCAGCGCAATGAATCGAGAATCATTTTTTCTGATTCAGGTGTTGAACGGAGTTGGTCTGTATCTTCAATACGTAAGATAAATTCACCGCCATGCTGTTGAGCAAAGCATAGGTTAAATAATGCGATATAAGCAGTACCTACATGGGGGAAACCTGTAGGAGATGGTGCAATACGAGTACGAACTGTCATAGCCAGAAAAAGTTATCAAATAAAAATTGGTTTTATTATAGCAAAAAGCCCAGTGGCTTAATGATTAATTCATTAAATCGGACTGGGCTAAATTTGGCTCAATTGGGGAGATTGAGAAAAATGGTGCTTAAGATGTGTGCTGAGGAAATAAACTTTGTAAAAAACGCGAAAACTGTTGGTGTTGCGATGCTAGGAAGTTTTGCGTTGGAGCATTCTTAATAGAGGTGATCACTTTAATCTGATCCATCTCTGAAGAAGGTTTGTTCTCAGCACGTTCACGTTTTTGTTGAGTCAATGCGCGTTCGATAGGTGTTAAAGACTTTTCAGCAACACTAGAGTTTTGTAGTGATTTGGCAGGGTTTTGTAACGCTGCTGCATGTGTCTGGCTCATACCAAAAACACATAAAGTTAAGCTTAACGCTTGTAAATAGCACAAATTCATTTCAATTTTCCCCTATTTTGAATTTATTGTAAGAGTAATTAGGTTTACATTTTAAACATAAAATTCACAAAAGTACAAATGCATCACACTTTCTTACAATTTGTTATTCAACAATCCTTAAGTTACTCAACCTGTAGCTGAAATAAATTTTGCCTCTTTTTATCAATAAAATATGGAGATTTGGTGAAGATATGATGTTATGCGGTAAATTTTAAAGAGAGTATAAGTGATAAAAATGCAATTCATATGAAGAAAATGTATATAAAATTTAGATATTTACAATGATTTAATTCGTCTATTGAATACATTGTGACTGAAGTAAATAAAAAATATAGTGCAATTCATAAATGTAATAAAAAAGAGATTTTAATGAATAAGCACTTTTTCAATAAATTATTGGGCACAATGAGTATTGGGGCATTGTTGTTCAGTATGACTGCACAGGCGAATACATCATTTTTAAATGTTTCTTATGATCCCACTCGCGAATTTTATCAAGAATATAACCAAAGTTTCGGTGAGTTTTGGAAAAAACGTACTGGTCAAGACGTGCAATTTAAGCAATCTCATGGTGGATCTGGGAAACAAGCACGTGCTGTAGCAACAGGATTACAAGCAGATGTTGTGACCTTGGCACTTGCAAATGATATTGAAGAAATTGTAAAAGCAGGTTATATCAATAAAAATTGGCAAAAAGAATTTCCCAATAATTCAGCACCCTATACATCTACCATTGTTTTTTTAGTAAAAAAGGGCAATCCAAAAAATATCAAAGACTGGAATGATTTAGTCAAACCAGGTGTTGAGATCATTACCCCGAACCCAAAAACAGGTGGTGCGCCACGTTGGATTTATTTATCTGCATGGGGCTATGCACTTAAACAGCCTGCCGGAAATGATGCCAAAGCTCGTGAGTTAGTCAAACGATTATACAAAAATGTCAAAGTGTTAGATTCAGGAGCCCGTGGATCACTCACGACTTTTGCTGAACGTGGAATTGGTGATGTTTTACTGTCTTGGGAAAATGAAGCGCTCTTAGCGACGCAAGGTTTGGGGCAAGATAAATTTGAAATTATTTATCCATCCATTTCAATCCTAGCTGAGCCTTCTGTTGCCATCGTAGATAAAACCGTAGATAGAAATGGGAATCGTAATCTCGCAAAAGGATATCTTAACTATCTGTATTCACCTTTGGGCCAGGAATTAGCAGCTAAATATAATTTTAGACCACGTAATGAAAAAATCGCAGCTAAATACAGTGCTAAATTTCCAAAGGTACAATTATTTACCATTGATAAAGTGTTCGGTGGTTGGGCGAAAGCGCAACAAACTCACTTTGTAAATGGCGCGATTTACGACCAGATTTCAGCAGAAAAATAATCTATTTTTAGAACTTATGTGAATGGATCGCGACATGCTATCCATTTTTTTATAAGGAATACAGAAAATACTATATATTTGAATATAGACTGTATTTAAGATGATTTATGAATTAATTCATAATCTTGAAAGAAAAATGGTAGCAATATAACGTAAATCACATGTCCAAATTAAATTGATGAATATGATTTTATTTCATATATTTAGATTAATTATGTATATCTAGATTTTTTGACTATGAAAACTCAATTTAAAGCCTTGCTTACAGCGGGCTTACTCGCAACAGGTTTATCGTTCAGCGTATCTTCTCAAGCAGCACAACGTGATTTCCTGAATGTATCTTATGATGCGACTCGTGAATTTTATGATGAGTTTAATCAGTCATTTGGTCAATATTGGCAGTCAAGAACTGGAGTGAAAGTCAACTTTAAACAATCTCATGGTGGCTCAGGTAAACAAGCACGCTCTGTGGTTGATGGCTTGAAAGGCGACGTTGTCACTTTGGCTTTGGCAAATGATATTGAAGAGATCGTGAAATCGGGTCAAATCAATAAAGGATGGCAAAAAGAGTTCCCTTATAACTCTGCACCTTATACATCAACCATTGTTTTTATGGTGCGTAAAGGTAACCCTAAAAAAATTCAGGATTGGCAAGATCTTGTTAAGCCGGGTGTAGAAATCATCACACCAAACCCTAAAACAGGTGGACTACCACGCTGGGTATATTTATCAGCTTGGGGTTATGCACTCAAACAACCAGGTGGTAATGAAGCGAAAGCAAAAGACTTTGTTGGCAAGATGTACCATAACGTCAAAGTGATGGACTCTGCGGCGCGCGCTTCTATGACGACATTTGCTGAGCGTAAAATTGGCGATGTGTTGCTCACTTGGGAAAATGAAGCACTGGTCACTCAAAAAGCCTTGGGCAAAGATCAGTTTGATATTGTTTATCCATCTATTTCTATTTTGACAGAGCCTTCTGTTGCCATCGTTGATCGTACTGTAGATAAAAATGGCAATAAATGGTTGGCAACTGGCTATATCAACTATTTATATTCACCATTAGGTCAGGAGATGGCTGCTAAGCATTTCTATCGTCCGCGTAATGCTGAAGTGTTAGCAAAATACTCAAAACAATTTCCTAAGTTAAAAACATTCACCATTGATGAGGTTTTCGGTGGTTGGGCAAAAGCACAACAAGCACATTTTGTGAATGGTGCGATTTTTGATCAGATTTATAACAGTCGTCGTTAATATACTTAAGTAATTGAAAATTAATAAAAAAGCCTCCAAGTGAGGCTTTTTTATTTGAACATTCCAGTGAATGAAACGGTTTTGCCTATAGAAAGTAAAATTTACCTACAAAAAGTCGTTTGGAGCTTTATTAAAACAAGGTAATAATGTGCAGTTAAATTTTTAGATGTTCTGAAACGTTATTATGTCGCATATTTCTGTATTACTTCATGAAACTGTAGATGCCCTATTGGGTGGGCGTAATACAGGGATTTATGTAGATGGCACCTTTGGTCGAGGAGGTCATACTCGACTTCTCTTGTCCAAATTAGATGAACATTCTCGTGTCTATGCCTTTGATAAAGATCCGCAGGCTTTGGCTGTGGCTGCTCAGTTAGAACAAGAAGATCCAAGATTTACCATTATTCATGCAAGTTTTGCAGATATTAAAACAGCCTTAAATCAACGTGGTGTTGAAACTGTGGATGGTGTTATGGCAGATTTGGGTGTGTCATCGCCACAACTTGATCAGGCCGAACGTGGTTTCAGCTTTATGAAAGACGGTCCATTGGATATGCGAATGGACAACTCTCAAGGCCTAACTGCAGCGCAATGGTTGGTTGAAGTTGATGAAGAGCATTTAGCGAATATTATTTTTCAGTATGGTGAAGAACGATATAGCCGCCGCATTGCGAAAGCGATTAAAGCAGCAGGTTATATTGAGACTACAGGTCAATTGGCTGAAATTGTAAAAGTTGCCCATCCGAAATGGGAAAAAAATAAGCATGCTGCGACACGTACATTCCAAGCAATTCGAATTGAAATCAATAAAGAATTAGAAGATGTGCATGCTTTTTTACCTGAAGCACTGGATATGCTTCATAATGGAGGTCGATTAGCGGTCATCAGTTTCCATTCCTTAGAAGATCGAATTATTAAACAATTTATTCAAAAAGAGTCGACTTTAGCTGAGGATGATGGTTGGGGCTTACCTCAGAAACCTAAAGAAACTCGTCGTTTGAAAAAAATTGATCGCGTACGTGCAAGTGAAGAAGAAGTGAAACAAAATCCGCGTTCTAGAAGTGCTTGGTTGCGAGTTGCAGAGCGAATAAATTTTAAAGGCGAATAATGAAAAAGGAAAAAGACGTAGAACAACAGGAACTGGTAGCAACGACCTTGGTGCGTAAAAAAATACTGATCTATAGCGTTTTAACCGCTATGGTCATGGTGAGCGCATTTATGGTGGTCTATCAGGTCTATTCTTATCGTCAAGATTTTCGTGAATTCAATACGCATATGCGTGAGCTTGAAGACATAAATGCTGAATGGGGTCGTCTACTTATTGAGCAACAGACATTTGGAGCGACTGCACAAATTGGGACACGTGCAGTGACACAATTACGTATGTATTCACCACCAACATCACAGACTGTGGTGATTTCACTTCCTGCTGAAACCGCGAAAAATCAATAGGCACGCTGAATGGTTGATAAAAGCAAAACAAAACAAACACGTAAAAAACAGCAGCCCATTACACAGAAAAGAACCGTTGCTGTAGATATGTGGCGTTTCTATTTAATGTGGGGCTTAGTCCTGACATTTTTTGTAGTATTGGTTGCACGTGCCTTTTATGTTCAAATTGTGAACAAAGACTTTTTGCAAAATAAAGCCAATGCCAAAATTTTACGTACTGAAAAATTAAGCGCGATGCGAGGGGTTATTAGCGACCGTAATGGCGTTCCCTTGGCTATTAGTACACCAATTATGAAGGTGGTGATTGATCCTCAACATTATTTTGAAACTAAAGCAACTTTTGATGAAATCACTGAAGAGTTAAAAAAGAATCCAACCAGCCGTAAATTAAAAAATCAGTTACCACAGGAAAACCTGAATTTAGATGAGCTAGCAGATGCAGTTGGGTTGGATCGAGCTGACCTCAAAAAGCGTGTTCAAGATCGAGCTCGTTCACGTTATTTAGTATTGAAAAAAGAAGTACCACCTGCTCAAGCGGCTCTGTTAGCACAACGTAATTTTGCTGGCGTATATTCTGAAAAATCATATAAACGTTATTACCCACAACCACAACCCAACTCTCAAATCATTGGTTTAACCAATACCGAGGGAACAGGGATTGAAGGTTTGGAGATGCAGCTGAATAAGCGGCTTGCAGGGGTCAATGGCGAACAGAAAATTGTACGTGATAAGCATGGTAACCGTGTTCAAGTTCCAGAAGTTATTAAAGAAGTTGAAGCTGGGGAAAATATTACACTGAGTATTGATTCTCGATTGCAATACATTATGTATCGAGAGCTTACCGCGGTAGGCGTGGCAAATAATGCACGTTCTGCTACAGCAATTGCGGTCGATGTCAAAACCGGTGAAATTCTAGCGATGACCAGTTGGCCGTCGTATAACCCGAATGATAAAAAAAGTTTATCCAATAAAGATGCAATGCGAAATCGCGGTGCAGTTGATTCGTTTGAACCAGGTTCGACGATGAAACCATTAACGGTGGCGATGGCGCTTGAAAGTGGTAAGTACACTGCAAACTCAGTCGTTAATACCACGCCAGGGTCGATGCGTGTCGGTAATCATACGATTCGTGATACACATAATTATGGAGCGCTTACTTTAGGTGGCATTATTCAAAAATCCTCCAACGTAGGTGTAGCGAAAATTGCCTTATCTTTGCCTTATCCGACTTTACCAACGTTCTATAAGCGTCTTGGTTTTGGACAGCGTTCGGCTGTCAAATTCCCTGGTGAAAGTCCAGGTCTGATCTTACCGCCAAGTAAATGGAATATTTCAGAAGTTGCAACCATGTCCTATGGATATGGTCTTAATGCCACGGTACTACAATTGGCAGACGCTTATGCCATGTTGGCAAACAAAGGGAAGAAAGTTCCTTTAAGTTTGTACAAGTTGGATGAAGCTCCTCAAGGTGAACAAATGATTGATCCTAAAATTGCGGATCAAGTCTTGTTAATGATGGAGACAGCAACATTACCAGGCGGTACAGCGACTCGTGCTCAAATACCAGGTTATCGCGTTGCAGGTAAAACGGGTACAGCACACAAATTACGTGCTGACCGTAAAGGTTATTCGACCAATGAATATCGAGCTTTATTTGCAGGTGTTGCACCTGTAAGTGATCCACGTTTGGCGATGGTCGTCGTGGTCGAAAATCCAAAAGGCACATATTACGGTGGTACTGTTTCAGCACCTGTTTTCGCAAAAGTAATGCAGGAGTCGCTGAGACTGTTAAACGTACCATTGGATAAACCCTTAGATACTCCAAAATCCATTCCATAGGTGATGAATGTCGATTACATTTCAACAAATCTACGCTGTAGATCATCCAGCAGAATGGATGCAACAAGCATTTAATGGCTTCCAATTAGATAGTCGTAAAGTTGAAGCGGGACAAGTGTTTATTGCTTTGACTAGTCTTTCTCAACCTGAAAAAACTGCAGAATATGCACAGAAGGCTTTGGATCTTGGTGCTTTGGCTATTATTTCAGAACAAGATCTAGGTTTAACGCCAAGTTTGATCGTTCCGAATGTGCGTATGCTTATGGGACAATGGCAGAAAGATTATTTGCAACAGACACAGCCAGTAAATCCACTTCGAGTATTGGCTGTCACGGGAACCAATGGTAAAACGACCATTTCAAGGCTTGTCGCAGAGCTACTGATGTTAAGTAAGTACCCATGTGCTGTGATGGGAACGACAGGGAATGGGATTTTACCTCACCTTGAAGCATCTACACATACTACGTTGGATGCATTGCATATGCAAAATCAATTGCATGCTTATGCTCAGCAGGGGGCTAAGTTTGCTGCTATTGAAGCAAGCTCCCATGGTCTTGAACAGGGGCGTCTCAATGGAACGCCAATTGAAGTTGCTGCTTACAGTAATTTAAGTCGCGATCATTTGGATTATCACAAGACTTTAGAGGCCTATGCTGAGGCAAAATCACGCTTATTTCAGTTTGAGAGTCTTAAAGTTGCAATTATCAATATCGATGATGCTTACGCAAATATCATGCTCAAAGCGGCGGAGCAAAATCCAGCAAAACCTAAAATTTTGACTTATTCCACCACTCGACCCGCGGATTACCGTGTTGAAGAGATTCAATATAGTTTAGACGGTGTTCATTTTAAATTGGTGACCAAGACCCAAAGCTATTTAGTGCATAGTCCGTTATTGGGTCATTTTAATATTGAAAATGTAGTTGCGAGCTTAATCTCTGTTGAACAGGTGGGTTTAGATTTATCTCAGTTAGTCGCTTTAGTTCCTCAGTTAAAAGGCGCACCAGGGCGTATGCAAGTGTTGCGTGATCGAGATCGTTTGTTTGTCGTAGATTATGCCCACACTCCTGATGCATTAATTCAGGTTCTTCAAACATTAAAACGACATGTTTCACAACAATTATGGGCCGTGTTTGGGTGTGGTGGTGATCGTGATCGCGGTAAACGACCTTTAATGACACAGGCTGCTTTAGATCATGCAGATGTTGTATTGCTCACCTCAGATAATCCACGTACTGAAAACCCAGAACAAATTTTTGCTGACATGAAGGCTGGAATTGAATTTTTGGACAGAGAGGTTCATGAAATTCATGATCGTCGTGAAGCGATTAAGTTTGTAGTGAAAACAGCAAAAGCAGGTGACATTGTTGTGATTGCAGGCAAAGGCCACGAAAATTATCAAGAGATTGATGGTGTTCGTCATTGGTTTGATGATGTGGTAGAAGTCCAAGCAGCCATTAAGGGTCAGCATGCGACTAAGCCAGCATCTTATCCAGCAGACTAAGGAATCATTATGCACACATCTACTACAAGTACTGCGACACTTGTCCCATGGACTTTGTCTGATCTTGTTGCTGCTACTCAAGGGTATTGGTTGAATGATAAAAAACCGACTGGAGAAGTAAAGCGTATTTTGACAGACTCACGTCATGCGGAGTCGGGGGATGCTTTTTTAGCCCTGAAAGGTGAGCGTTTTGATGCGCATGAGTTTGTTCAACAAGTGGCTGAAAGAGGCTGTCAGATTGCGATTGTTGAGCGGCCTTTAGACATTGATATTTGTCAGTTGGTGGTAACAGATACGAGATTAGCATTAGGTATGCTTGGTGCATTTCGTCGCGCTCAACATGCGCAATTAAAAGTTATCGCACTGACTGGTAGTAGCGGCAAAACCACGACTAAAGAAATGCTTGGTAGTATTCTTGCTCGCAAAGCACCGACATTGATCACGCGAGGTAATCTCAATAATGATCTAGGTGTGCCTATGATGCTATTAGAGCTTCGACCAGATCATGAATATGCAGTGATGGAGCTTGGAGCAAGTCATCAAGGAGAAATTGACTATACCTCGAAGCTCGTTCAACCTCATGTTGCGGGTATTATTAATATTGGTACGGCTCATCTTGGTGAGTTCGGTGGGCGTGACGGAATTTGTAAAGCTAAATCTGAAATCTATGGTCATGTTTCAGAAACTTCGATCGTGCCAGCAGCTGATGATTATATAGACCAGATCCGTCAAAGTGTAAAAACAACAAAAACCTTAAGTTTTGGAGAAGGTGGCGATGTCTATGCTTCAGATATTCAGCTGAATCCACAGAGTGCTCAATTTAAATTACATACGCCTGTAGGTGTCCAACCCGTGGATTTACCTTTTGCTGGTGAGCATAATGTTCAAAATGCTTTGGCTGCTGCTGCTTTTGCATTGTCATTAAATATCAGCTTGGATGATATTGTCACGGGTTTAGAACAAGCTGTGGGTGCAAAGGGACGTTTGAATTTTATTCAAAAAAATGATTTTTTATTTATCGATGATACATACAATGCCAATCCCACTTCGATGCGTGCAGCGGGTGAAGTGCTTGCACAGCAAGAAGGTATTCGTGTCATGGTGATTGGGGATATTGGTGAGTTAGGTCCGACTGCTGCTCAACAACATTATTTACTCGGGCGAGATTTGGTTTCGATTCGCGGACTCAACTTTGTCGTTGCTGTTGGTGAGTTTGCACCAGCAACACAGGAAGGCGCACGTAGTACTCAGTACGGGAAAAAGTTACAAGCTTTCCTCAATCAAGAGCAAGCTCTACCATTTTTAATTAGTCTAATCGAAACACATCAACCGCAAAAAATGAGTTTCTTATTCAAAGGTTCTCGTTATACCCATATGGAAACGTTGATGGCAGATTTGATGGAGAAACTCTAAATGCTGTTATGGTTATTTGAACAACTTTCCGGCTATCACAGCTCGTTCCAAGTGGTTCGTTATTTAACATTACGTGCGCTGCTCAGTGTCTTGACAGCACTCACGATAGGCCTAGTTCTTGGTCCTGTTATGATCCGTAAGTTACAAGCTTTAAAATATGGCCAAGCGGTAAGTTCTTTCGCTCCGGAAAACCATGCCAAAAAAATGGGAACACCAACCATGGGTGGTCTCCTTATTTTGCTTTCTATTGGGATTTCAACTTTACTTTGGGCAGATCTTTCAAACCCTTATGTTTGGATTGTGCTTGGCGTGATGGTGATATTTGGCGCCGTAGGTTGGGCGGATGACTGGATTAAAATCCGTTATAAAGACAATGCAGGTTTGCCAGCGCGTAAGAAGTTTTTTTGGACATCTGTCGCTTCTTTGGGTGCAGGGATATCACTCTACGTAATTGCGACTCAGCAAACTAATCCTGTACACACTGCGAATATGTTGGATTTGCTGATCCCTTTCTTTAAAGATCTTACAATTCCTTTATCGGTAATACCTTTAGGGATCGGTTTTATCATATTCACTTATTTAGTGATTAACGGTGCGTCGAATGCTGTTAACCTGACTGACGGTTTAGATGGTCTTGCAATTATGCCAATTGTATTGGTTGCGGCGGGCCTAGGGGTGTTTGCTTATTTGGCGGGTGATGTTCGTTTTGCAAATTATTTACATATTCCCTATGTGAAATATTCATCTGAACTCGTTGTTATTTGTGCTGCAATGATAGGTGCAGGTTTAGCATTCCTTTGGTATAACGCGCATCCTGCACAAGTATTTATGGGTGATGTTGGTGCCTTGTCGCTTGGAGCGATGCTGGGAACTATTGCGGTGATGGTACGTCAGGAAATTGTATTTGCAATTATGGCGGGTGTATTTGTAGTCGAAGCAGTCTCTGTATTCTTACAAATCGGTTCGCTTCGTATGCGAAATAAACGTGTTTTCCTTATGGCGCCGTTACATCATCACTATGAAAAGAAAGGATGGCGTGAAACACAGGTGGTCATCCGTTTCTGGATTATCACAATTATGCTAGTAGTTTTAGGTCTAATGACCTTAAAATTGCGCTAAGCAAGAATCAAATGAGATCAAGTCGGCTTATGCCGACTTTTTTTCATCGCTAAAATTTTTTGGAGAAAATGATGAATCTGTTGATGTGTCCTGTTTGTCGCGAGGCATTGGCGCTTGAGGGGAAAACATGGCGCTGCAAGAGTAATCATAGTTACGATATTGCAAAGCAAGGTTATGTGAATTTGCATGTCGTACAGCATAAACATAGTAAAAATCCAGGGGATACCCCTGAGTCTGTTCAAGCTAGACGGTCGTTTTTATCAGCGGGATTTTATGCGCCATTACAGCAAGCTGTCGTTGCTAAAATCCGAGAATTACGTATTGAAAATCTTTTAGATATTGGTTGCGGTGAAGGATATTACACCAATGCAATGGAAGCTGAAGCGATACAAGTTGTGGGGGTGGATATTGCTAAAACTGCAGTTCAGGTAGCAGCAAAATTAAATCAAAATGTCACTTGGGTTGTGGGTACGGGGGCTGTGTTGCCTGTTTTAAGCGAGACCATCGATTTATGTACCAGTTTATTTAGTCCTATTCCCGAGGCGGAAATATTACGTGTATTAAAATCATCGGGGTATTTAATGGTTGTTACCCCAGGTCCACAACATTTATATAAAATGCGAGAAGCACTATTTGAAGAAGTTAAGGCACATGAGCCACATAAATTTGTAGCACAGTTGAGCGAGCACTTTGAGTTAATTGATGAAAGCTTAATTCAGGCACCATTGGTGTTGAACCAAAATGACCTAAAGTGTCTTATCGCAATGACGCCATATGCTTATAAGGCCAAACCTGAACGGCGTGAGCAATTAGAGCAAGTTGAAAAATTTGAACTGAGTGCAGAGTTTCAGATCTATATTTTAAAAAAGAAAAGTTAAAAGAAGCCCTCTTTTAGAGGGCTTTATTTTGGTTATTGAACTTGATTAATCAAATTTTCGATTGAATCTCGTTTAACTTGTGGTGTTGAATTCATATCCGGTGGTGTCGACGACGTCGGCGTTAACGGTTGATCGTTATCTGGTAGATCATCAAAATCGCGATCATTCGTTGGTGCTACCACTGGAGCAGGGCGATAAATTGGACGAGCTAAAGGTGGAGTTTTATCTTTTTGCTCATGGTTTAATGTATGTACACGACCACGTTGTTCTCGAGTTAAAGGAGCTTTTGCATTTTTATCTAAACTTACCCAAGCATATGGTGTATTGGCAAGCGACTTCTCCATAAAGTCACTCCAAATTGGAAGAGCAGCGATACCCCCATATTCACGACGACCTAGCGTAGTCGGTTGGTCGAAACCTACCCATGAAACTGCGACTAGATTGCCGTTAAAGCCAGCGAACCAAGCATCTTTTGCATCATTGGTTGTTCCTGTTTTACCTCCTAAATCACCACGACCAATTTTTAATGCTGCGCGACCAGTACCATGCTGAATTACGTCTCGTAAAATATTCGCCATATCAAATGCTGAACTGGATTTTAAAATTCGATGTGCTTGACGATATTGGCTACGCTCTTCATCAGTTAAAGTGGGTTGCTTATCCTCTAAAGACTGATTGGTAACTTCAATAATTTCGTCGTCTGGTGTTGTTGCTTCAGCAGAGGTTGTATCTTGCTTCTGAGATTTAATACATGAAATACATGCGTATTCTGGATTGGCTTGATAAATCACTTTGCCGTAAGCATCCTCAATACGGCTAATGAAGTGAGGTTGCACGCGGAAACCGCCATTGGCAATTGCGGCATAGCCTGTTGCCATTTGAACAGGGAGTACTTGAGGTGTTCCTAATGCAATCGTGTAGTTACG
This sequence comes from Acinetobacter sp. ANC_7588, assembly GCF_056783995.1. NCBI lineage: Bacteria > Pseudomonadati > Pseudomonadota > Gammaproteobacteria > Moraxellales > Moraxellaceae > Acinetobacter > Acinetobacter sp. ANC_7588. Next base: position 103,184 of record NZ_JBWYIU010000006.1, read on the forward strand.
TGGAATCTGATCATCCTGCAAACCAAAATCCATAAACAATTGGCGAGTACGTTCTAGACCGACTGTTTGTAAAAGGCGAACAGAGACAGTATTACGTGACAAATATAAAGCGCGACGTAATGGAATCATCCCCAAATAGCGCCCATCAGAATTGCGTGGTGACCATTTACCAATGGTAATGGGATTATCACTAACCATGGTATGCGGCGTCATACCTCGTTCAAGTGCAAGCGAGTAGACAAATGGTTTGATAATAGAGCCAGGTTGACGCCAACCTTGCAGTGCACGGTTAAATTTCGATTGATAAAAATTATATCCACCAACGATCGCGACAATTGAGCCATCATTTGGGTTAAGTGCAATTAACTGACCTTGTACACGAGGCACCTGTACCAAGGACCACATACTACGATTTTGATTTGGACGTAGACGAACAATATCTTTGACTTTTACAATTTGTGAGGCATTGCTCGGTGCACCACCCACACTATTGGCATTGCGATAGCGTCTCGCCCAAGACATGCCAGACCAAGGAACAGTGACTGATGAACCATCTTGTAAAGTTGCTTCAAAAGAATTACTTAAAACTTTAGTGACTTCAGCAGGATAGGTGTTTGCAAATGGTACAAAGTCTTTTAAGGGTTTGTCATGGGCTTCTGGGCCACGCCATCCATGACGACGGTCATAACTTTCTAAACCAACACGAACTGCTTCTTCGGCAAAGGCTTGACGATTGTAATCAATAGTGGTGTAAACCTTATATCCTGAATCGATCGCGAGATCGCCAAATTTTTTGACGAGTTCAGAACGAACCATTTCACCGACATAAGGGAATTTATTGTTAATACCGCGATCAGGCATGTCCAAAGCGATAGGCTCTGATACTGCATCTTCATATTCAATTTGACTAATATAACCCAACTGTAGCATACGACCTAAAATCCAATTGCGACGTTCTAACGCACGTTCAGGATTGGCCACAGGATTATACTTAGAGGGTGCTTTAGGTAATCCTGCAATCATTGCCATTTGGGCAATTGAAAGATCGTCTAAATTCTTGTTGTAATAAATTTTTGCTGCTGCAGCGATGCCATAAGCATTTTTACCGAGGAAAATTTTATTGACGTAGAGGGTAAGAATCTCTTCTTTAGATAATTTTTGTTCGATTTTACGTGCTAAGAAAATTTCGGTGAGTTTGCGCTTGAGAGTTCGTTCTGGTGTTAAATAATAGTTTTTAGCCACCTGCATGGTAATTGTAGAACCACCAGTTTGAATGTCAGAACCCGTGATCGATTCACTGACTGCACGTCCTAAACTTTTAAAACTAATACCGCTATGCTCAAAAAAAGAAGAGTCTTCTGCAGCTAAAAAAGCATGAATAAAATCTTGTGGGATTTGCTCATATTCAACTGGAACAGAAAGTTTGCCACCATATTCTGCGATTAATTGGTTATCTGCTGTATAAACTTGCAGCGGTTTTAATAATGGAGCCTTCTTAAAAGCAGTCATCTCTGGCAAAGATGGTGCAATATAGAGATACATTCCATAAAATCCCATTGGAATTGTGACTAAGATAATGATAATCAGCAAAAAAAAAGGGTGAATCTGTCCACAACAAGATAGCTTTTTCATAACAAGTAAGTTTTAATAGGTGCTAAAGGCAAACTAATAGAAGGTCAGTATAGCTTCTCATTTAACGGAATGTTAGTTGAGTTATTATATCCGCAAAAAAATTAGACCAAGTGTAGTTAGTTTGTATTGTGCTGTTGTTGGGGACAAAAAAATAATAGGAATTGCATTGTGCTTAGACTATATCGTAAGCCAAATAAGGGGTTAGTGGGGGTAGATGTTAGTTCGACCTCTGTTAAGCTATTAGAGCTATCAGTTAAAAACGGTCGCTATTGGGTTGAAAGTTACGGGTTAAGTCCATTGGTTGATGGAAGTGTTGTTGAAAAAAACATCCTCAATCAGGATAACGTGGCTGATGCTTTAGAGCGCGCGATTAATATTGCAAATCCGCAATCAACGAATGCTGCTTTTGCAGTGCCTACGTCTATGGTGATTCACAAGGTCATCGAGATGGATGCCGACATGAGCGATGATGAGCGTGAAGTTCAGATTCGTATGGATGCTGAGCAATATATCCCATTCCCACTTGACGAAGTCAGTTTAGACTTTGAAGTGCTTCCTGAGCGATTAAACAATCCAAACAGAGTGAACGTTCTACTCGTTGCGACACGTACTGAAAACGTGGACTCTCGTATTGAAGTATTGGATTTGGTCGGCCTTACCCCAAAAGTTGCCGATGTTGAAAGCTATGCACTGGAACGTAGTTTTGAAGTCTTTGCAGATACATTGCCGATTGGTGCAAATCTTGTTGGCGTTCTTGATATTGGTCATACCATGACGACTTTGTCAGTCATGCAAAATGGCAAAATTATTTACACGCGCGAACAAGTGTTTGGCGGTAAGCAATTGACTCAAGATGTGCAAAATCGTTATGGCTTATCTTATGATGAAGCTGGGCGTGCTAAAAAAGACAACACCTTACCAGATGACTTTGAAACAGAAGTTTTAATGCCATTCCTTGATGCAGTGATTCAACAAGCAGCGCGTTCATTACAGTTCTTTTTCTCTTCTTCTCAATTTAACGAGATTGATCATATTTTATTGGCGGGTGGTAATGCCAATATCCCAGGTCTTGCAAAAATGATGCAACAAAAATTGGGATATCGCGTCACTATAGCTAATCCATTTTTACAAATGGGCTTTTCTCCTCAAATCGACCTGAAAAAAATAGAAAATGATGCACCATCATTATTGGTGGCGTGTGGCTTGGCATTGAGGAGTTTTGATTAATGGCTAAAATTAATTTACTCCCTTGGCGCGAAGAGCTAAGAGAACAGCGAAAAAAGCAATTTGTTTATATCTGTATCGCAGTGGTATTACTTGCGATTTTATCGGTTTTAGCAGCGTGGTTCTTCTTGAATCATAAATTGCAAGACCAAGAACAAGCAAACCAACTTATTGTAAGCACCAATCAAAGTTTAGACGTTCAATTAAAATCCTTGGAAGGATTGCAAGAACGTCGAAATGCAGTGATTGAGCGGATGAAACTGATTCAAGGTCTTGAAGGTCAACGACCTGTTACTGTGCGTTTAGTAGATGAATTGGTACGTGTTGTTCCTGAAACAGTGTATCTGACGAAATTTACCCGTACTGGTAATAAATTTACCATCGAAGGTAAAGCTGAAAGTCCGAATGCGGTAGCAGAGTTATTACGTGGTTTAGAAGCTTCCCAGTGGTACCGAAATGCATTTATGAATTCATTCTTGGCTGCGCCAGAAGTGAAGGAAAAAGCACCAAGTTCGGTAATCCCTCGAGTTGAAGAGTCTTACGGTACATTTATCGTGACTGTCGACTTGGGTGCAATTGCTCAACCGACATCAGAGATGGACGCGAATAATGTGGGAGGTGCACCATGAGTCGTAATGATTTAAATGATTTTGATTCAGATGTCACTGTACCTAAAAAGAAGTCCATGACTGTTGAAAAGTTCTTTCAGCAATTTAATACTTTGGACTCCAATAACTACGGTAGTTGGCCACTGTCTGTAAAAATTACCTGTTGGATTTTTATTTTCCTATTTGTTTGTTCTATTGGTTACTTTTTGGTGATTAAACCAAAACTTGAATCTATTGATCTTGCTAAAGCACAAGAGGCAAATTTACTGACAGAGTTTAAAGAAAAGGATTCTAAGCTCCGTAATTTGCAGCAATACCAAGCACAGTTGCAACAAATGGAAATGAATTTCAATGAGCAATTACAACAATTGCCAAAAGAAACAGAAATTCCAAGTTTAGTTGAGGACATCAACTTAACAGGTGTGAATTCAGGACTCAAATTTAAAAATATCCGTCTCGAAAATGAAGTGGCTCAAGAATTCTTCATTGAGCAGCCAATTTCGATAGAAACGACAGGTGATTATCATTCATTTGGGCGTTTTGTGAGTGGAATTGCGTCTTTACCGCGTATCGTGACTTTGCATGATTTTGTGATTACAGCGACGCCAAGTGCAGATAAAAAATCTGATATTCCACTGATCAATTATTCATTAAAAGCCAAAACATATCGTTATGTTGCATCGACTGAAGATACGGTAGGTTCAGCGGTTGTTCCACCAGCTGATATGCCAGCAGGAGGACAATAATGAAATCATTTAAGCTTTTGTGCGGATTAGTTATTGCAGCGACTATGGTGGGATGTGATTCGCGTATTGATGCGGTCAATCAAGAAATGGCGAATATTCGTAGCCAACCACCTTTACCGATAGAACCGGCACCTGTATTTAATCCAGTTCCAAATTTTCTTTACTCGGCGCATCAACTTCGAAGTCCATTCTTGCCAAACTCATTGGCAACAGAGCTAAGAATCATGTCGGGTAAACGTGTTTATCCTAATTTTAATCGTCAACCACAGCCTTTAGAAAGCTATGCATTGGAAACGTTAAACTTTAAAGGAAGTTTAAAACGTAACAATGGACAGATTCTCGCTTTGATTCAAACCCCTGATGGTGAGATTGAGCGTGTGCAACGTGGTAATTACATGGGGATGAACCAAGGGCGCATCGTGAAGATAACGCCGACTCAAATCGATCTGATTGAAATTGTTTCAGATGGTCGAGATGGTTATATCGAAAGACCAAGAAGCTTAGTGTTGCTTGGGCCTGTTGGTTAAGACGAGTTAAGGAATAACAATGAAAAAGAGTATGCAAAATTTTTGGGGTGGGGATCGACAGTATATGAACCGTTTTCTTCGTCAATTCGCTATGACCACTGTTTCTATAGCTGTTATGCAGGCAGCGGCGGCTAAAACTACGATGACCAATATTGTGCCTTTGCAGGTGCCAGGTCAAGGAACAGAAATCCGTGTCATGTTTAACGGATTACCTCCACAGCCACAGTCATATCAATTGGAAAATCCATCTCGACTCGTTTTGGATTTTATGCAGGTAGGTCAAACACTGGCGAATACTAAAATACCTGTGTCGACCACTGAAGCAAACTCAGTTGAAGTCATTTCTAATGATCAGCGTTCACGGTTAACTGTCAATTTAACGCAGAAAGGTAGCTACACGACACGTGTTGAAGGCAATACCTTTATTTTAAAAATAAATAATCCGAACTCTGCGAAAGTGGCAACACCAGCGGCGCCAGTGGTTACACAAGCCAAAGCAGCAGAACCAACGACTAAACCAAGTGTTTTAAAGCCAGTCATACGTCCTAATCTGACGAATAACGTTACACCTGTTGCGGCTACAGCTGTGGCAGAGACACCTGTAACGCCAACACCTGTGATTCCTGTTGCAGCACAGCAGGTATTGAAACCAACTGCACCAACGCCTACTGTGTTAAGACCTGCCGCTCCACCTACATCAGTGGTTAGTCAGCAAGTTTCAGCACCTGTACCACCTCCAGTAGTTCCTGTTTATCAGCAGCCTGTTGCGTATACACCGCCAGCACCTGTCGCTTATCAAGCAGTACAACAAGGACTGCAAGATATTGGTTTTGAGCGCGGTAGTGCAGGTGAGGGACAAGTTGTACTGAATTTAAAAACAGCAGATACACCAGTAGATGTACAACAGCAAGGTAGCAAAGTTGTGGTGCGTTTCCTCGGTAACAAAATTCCATCGCATTTGGTGCGCCGTTTAAACGTTAATGATTTTGCCACGCCAGTCTCTACAGTAGACGCTTATAATGATAAGTCGAATGGTGTAATTTCCATTCAGTCGAGTGGTAGCTTTGAATATATGGCTTATCAAACAGATGGTAAGTTAACGATCAGTCTAAAACGCCCAGAAGAGAAAAAAGGCTTAAGCAGCCAAAATCGTACACCGAAATATACAGGTAATAAGATTTCTCTCGACTTCCAAGACATTGAAGTGCGCCGCGTATTACAATTGTTGGCTGATTTTACCGGCATTAATATGGTGACTTCGGATTCAGTTCAAGGGAATATTACATTACGCTTAAAAGATGTGCCTTGGGATCAAGCGCTTGATATTGTAATGAAAACCAAGAACTTGGATAAGCGTCGCAACGGAAACGTGATTTGGATTGCACCTGTTCCAGAATTGATTAAAGCCGAAGAAGAAGAGGCGAAAGCCATTGCACAAAGTGTGAAATTAGCACCATTACAAACCGAATATATTCAATTGAGCTATGCCAAAGTTGAAGATATTGAAAAGTTGATTACTGAAGGTCGTAACAGTCGTTCATCTAATGGTAATAATACAAACTCAACAACTGACCCATTGGGGGACAGTGTCGGGTCATTATTAAGTCCACGTGGTACAGTTTCAATTGATCCACGTACCAATACATTGATTATTAACGATACAGTTCAAAAAATTGATCAAATTCGCAAGATGATTGATTTACTGGATGTTTCTGTAAAACAAGTCATGATCGAAGCTCGTATTGTACGCGCGACAACAGATTTCACAAAAGAAATGGGTGTGAAATGGGGTGTAGTATCGAAAGGTGTTGCAACCAATAATGATCTTTTGGTTGGTGGTAGTGATCAAACGCTGTGGGATTTAAAATCACCAAGTGAGGATGGTCGTTATAATATTCAACGTCCTGATAACTTAAATGTGGATTTAGGTGTGGCTGGGGCTGCAGGTAAAATTGCATTTGGTTTAATCAATATGTCTGATTTTATGCTGGACCTTGAGTTGTCGGCACTACAAGCTGATGGCTACGGTGAAGTTATTTCTACCCCAAAAGTTCTCACTGCTGATAAGCAACAAGCGAAAGTTGCTTCAGGTCAGGAAATCCCTTACCAAACCACTGAAACTGCAGGTGGTGCTGCAACGGCGACGACTTCCTTTAAAGAAGCGTTGTTAAGCTTAGAGGTAACACCAAGTATTACGCCTGATGGTAAAATTCAAATGAAATTGAACATTACCAGTGATTCACCAGCAGGTTATGCACAGAATGGGGAAATCATTTTGAACAAAAATCAAATTGATACCAATGTGCTTGTGAACAACGGTGAAACTGTGGTGCTAGGTGGTATTTTCGAGCAAGAAACGATTTTTAACCAAACCAAGGTGCCTTTCTTTGGTGATATTCCTGCTGTTGGTCGTCTATTCCGTAAAGACAGTAAAACAGAGAATAAGCGTGAGTTATTAATCTTTGTGACACCAAGAATTGTTAATGACAGGCAAACTAGAAACAATTAATATAGTTTCAATGAAAGCAATTCAATAGGTGACTCCTTGCCAAGCAAAGAGTTTGAAACCCTACCGAATATTTATTTGGTAGGGCCCATGGGAGCTGGTAAAACAACCGTTGGTCGACATCTTGCAGATTTACTTCATCGAGAGTTTCTTGATAGTGATCATGAGATAGAAAGAAAAACTGGGGCGACCATCCCATGGATTTTTGAGAAAGAGGGTGAACAGGGATTCAGACATCGTGAATCACTGGTAATTGATGATTTAACATCAAAACAAAATTTAGTTGTTGCGACGGGTGGCGGTGCAGTTACTCAGTCGATTAATCGATCTTATCTAAAAGATCGAGGTATTGTGATTTATCTTTATACTCCCGTAGAAATACAACTTCAAAGAACCTACCGTGATAAAAATCGACCTTTATTACAAGTCGAAAATCCTGAACAGAAATTACGTGAATTATTGAATATTCGTGATCCGCTGTATCGTGAAGTTGCACATCATATTATTGAAACGAATCAAGGTGCTGCGCGTGATTTGGCACAACGTATTCTTAATGTGATTGTCGCAAAAGAATTGAATTAAATTTGTTTTATTGGCTTATAACATCATGCAAACCTTATTCGTTGAACTCGGTGAACGCCGTTATCCTATTTTCATTGGTAGTGATTTAGATCCGCAACAATTACTTGAACCCTATATTCATGGGCAACAGGTCATGATTGTCACCAATGAAACGGTTAAACCGTTGTATTTAAATCACTATGTATCAGCTGTGGAAGGTTTAGGTAAAAAAGTTGAGACATGTGTTCTACCTGATGGTGAATGTTATAAAAATATTGAACATTTGAATTTAATTTTTGATGCCTTGCTTGAGGCAGGATTTAACCGAGATTGTACAGTGCTTGCCTTGGGTGGAGGGGTGATTGGTGACATGGCTGGATTTGCATCAGCTTGTTTCCAACGCGGAGTGTATTTTATTCAAGTCCCGACTACGCTGCTATCGCAAGTCGATTCGAGCGTTGGCGGTAAAACTGGAATCAACCACTCATTAGGCAAAAACATGATTGGCGCATTCCAGCAGCCACAGGTCGTACTTGCGGATATGGCGCAACTTAAAACATTGCCTGAGCGTGAGTTATCAGCAGGTTTGGCTGAAGTCATTAAGTATGCCCTATTAGGAGATGTTGATTTTCTTGCATGGCTTGAGGAAAACATGGATGGTCTGGTTGCACAACATCCAGAATTACTTGCTGAAGCAGTGTACCGCTCTTGTGCACATAAAGCGCGAATTGTGGCCAATGACGAGAAAGAACAGGGTGAGCGTGCATTACTGAATTTAGGTCATACCTTTGGACATGCGATTGAATCTTATCTGGGATATGGTGAGTGGTTACATGGTGAGGCTGTGGCGACGGGAATGGTGATGGCGGCAGATTTATCTTATTTAATGGGGTGGATCACAGAAGCTGACCTTGAACGTACAAAAATTATCATTCAACGTGCGAAATTACCGATAAAATGTCCTCAAATTCCACTTGATGAATTTTTGGCATATATGTCTCATGACAAAAAAGTCCTGAATGGTCAATTACGTTTAGTGCTCTTGAAGTCGCTAGGGCAAGCAGTAATTACCAAAGAGTTTGATGTGGAATTAATGAAACAAGCGATTTTACGTAATCAAGCATAATCTTAGGTTTTCTCATGACGGTACGCCACTCATCCCCACGCACAGCGCAACAATATATTTGGTTGATCGGTGGCATACTGTTTTTAGTCGCATCTTTTGTATTCTGGATTTTGACTGATAGCAAAGAGTTGGTTACTCAGTCTAAGCAAATTGAAGAAACTCAAGTCCAGATTCAACCTGAAAAGGTGGCAGCAACAAATTATTTGGGCGGGCTGACTGATCAAGTGCGACCTTTGGAATTAACTGCGCGTAAAGTGGCTTCAGGAAACCATTTGCCTGAATTTAGAGGCACAAAGTTTATTCAAGACAATAAAAATAATTATTTTATCGAACTATTTCGCGTTACCAATGAAGATGTAATTAAAAGTTTTCTTAATAAGCAAACTGATCGTAAACCATACATTTATTTTCGTTTGAGTGGTGAGGATCAAGTTGAACAGTACATTTTGGGTTATGGGCTGTTTATGGGGGAAGGTGCTGCCAAGACAACTTTAAATGGATTGGATTTAAAGTTACCACCTTCTGTAGCGCCTAAAGTTGCTGGCTTTAATCAGTTTGTGGGTCAAGTCAATGACATGGGTTCTGAAGAACTAACAACTGCAAAATTATACGAAATTAAATTACGACCTGCAGCGGTACCATTGATTGATGAGTCATTGCTGGTTCGTCCTAAGCCAACCCCTGTGGTTGATCCTGCTAAGGCAACAACCAATGTGACTATTACAAGAAAAGATCAGTCAGGAAATGTGGTTGATGTGAGACGTTCGCAATCGAATGTTGACCCTATTTCGAGCGATAATTCAAAGAATAATACGGATAAGCGGAATCAAGAGGCTCAAATTAGTGATCCATTTAATTAAAATGTTATAAAATGGCGCAAAATTAAACGAAAGCATAATAAATTTGCACATCATTGGTGCGATAAAGTGGTTCTAATTTGGTGCCTTTTCGGTTAATAATGACAAAATAATTGAAATAAAACGCTTGCACGGAATAAATAAATATTGGCATAGATTTTGCTTTATTGGTGCACTGATTAAGTAAATTGTCCCTATTTTGGAGCGAAGACCTTAATTTAGTGTGCGATTTAGTCAAATTGATCTGCTTTAAATGAGTGCAAATCGTCTCGTACATTTGTGAAATTAAATCAGAAAAGACGTTCAATAACGAAAGACATACAGAATCATGTCTTTGTTTTATAAAGAAATCGTATTTGAAGAATAGATAAGTTTTGCCCAATGAGGGCCATGTTGATGAAGGGTACGCTATGCACATGCCATCGCCTAATACTGTAGCTCCCGCTAAAGGTCTATACCAACCGGATGAGTTTAAAGATAACTGTGGTTTCGGATTAATCGCCCATATGCAAGGTGATGCGAGTCATGACTTGGTCAAGACCGCGATTCATAGTTTAAGTTGTATGACGCACCGCGGTGGTATTGCTGCAGATGGTAAGACGGGTGATGGATGTGGTCTACTGTTGGCTATGCCTAAGCAATTCTTCCGTGAAGAAGCAAAACGTTTAAGTGATATTACACTCAGTGAAATTTTTGCAGTAGGTACAGTTTTTCTTAGCCTAGATCCTGCAATTGCTGCACATGCAAAACAAGTGCTGACTAAAGAAATTGAATCAGAAGGTTTGCGTGTAATTGCATGGCGCTTAGTGCCAACCAATAATGAAGCATTAGGCTCAATTGCGATGCAGTCTTTGCCAGCATTTGAACAAGTAATTGTTAACTGTCCAATGGGTGTTGAAGAAGTTGAGTTTAACCGTAAGTTATTCTTGGCTCGACGTCGTGCTGAACAAAAATTAAGTCAAGATAGTTCATTCTACGTTACAACACTTTGTTCAACTGTGATCTCTTATAAAGGCTTAATGATGCCTGAAGCGATTGCAGATTTTTATACAGATTTGGCTGATCCACGTTTGGAATCACACATTGTAGTGTTCCATCAGCGTTTCTCAACCAATACATTGCCACGTTGGCCATTGGCACAACCTTTCCGTTACTTAGCGCACAATGGTGAAATTAATACCATTACAGCAAACCGTAACTGGGCGATGGCACGTACACCAAAGTTTGAAAACCCGCTCTTACCTGGTTTAACTGAGCTCAACCCAATCGTAAACCGTACTGGCTCTGACTCTTCAAGTTTAGACAACATGCTCGAGATCTTGGTTGGTGGAGGTATGGATTTATTCCGTGCACTACGCATGCTCGTTCCACCAGCATGGCAAAACGTTGAAACTTTAGATGCTGATTTACGTGCATTCTATGAGTTCAACTCTAAACATATGGAAGCATGGGACGGGCCAGCAGGTCTTGTGATTCAAGATGGTCGTCATGCGATTTGTATGCTTGACCGTAATGGCTTACGTCCTGCACGTTGGGTAATTACTAAAAATGGTTACATCACACTTGCATCAGAAATTGGTGTCTGGGGTTATGAACCAGAAGATGTGGTCTCTAAAGGTCGTGTTGGACCAGGTCAGATCTTAGTCATTGACACTTTCACTGGTAAATTGCTGGATACTAAAGACGTCAGTAATCATCTGAAAAAAATGCGTCCTTATCGTCAATGGTTGCGTGAAAATTCAGTGCGTATCCAAGGCAGCCCTGAGTTAGAAGAATATCTATGTGATCAAGGCTTAAAAGGCGATGCTTTAAAAGCAGCGCAAAAAATGTTTATGGTGACATTTGAAGAGCGAGATCAGTTATTACGTCCAATCGCTGAAAGTGGTCAAGAAGCAGTAGGTTCGATGGGCGATGATACGCCGATGGCAGTATTGTCTCGTCAAGTACGCCATGTAACAGATTACTTCCGTCAACAGTTTGCTCAAGTAACTAACCCACCAATCGATCCATTACGTGAATCGATCGTAATGTCTTTAGAAACATGTTTGGGTCGTGAACAAAATGTATTTGAACAAGGTCCAGAGCATGCGGATCGATTAATTATTTCAAGTCCTGTACTGTCAAACTCTAAAATGCATCAAATTCGCACTTTAGGTCGTAAGGGCTATGAGATTACAGATATTGATCTAAACTATGCAGAGACTGAAGGTCTAGAAGCCGCGATTACACGTATTTGTGAAGAAGCAGCGCAAGCAATTCGTGATGGCAAAACCCTATTGGTGATTTCCGATAAGAAAATCCGTGAAGGGTTCTTACCAGCCAATGCAGCGATGGTAACGGGTGCTATCCACCATTACCTCATCCATGCAGGTTTACGTACAGATGCAAACATTATTGTTGAAACAGCTTTAGCGCGTGATCCACACCAGTTTGCCGTAATGCTTGGCTTTGGCGCAACAGCAATTTACCCATATCTTGCATATGACGTCATTAATGATTTAATTGCGAAAGGTGAGTTGTTAGGTGATCCGATTCATGCACAAGCGAATTTCCGTAAAGGGATTGAAAAAGGATTGCTGAAAGTCCTTTCAAAAATGGGTATTTCGACTGTTGCTTCATATCGTGGTGGGCAGTTATTTGAAGCTGTCGGTTTATCTGAAGAAGTTGTTAATAAATGCTTCACAGGTGTTCCAAGCCGTATTAAAGGTGCTACTTTTGTTGATCTTGAAAATGATTTGAAAAAATTAGCAGAAACCGCTTGGAAATCACGTAAGCCAATTGAGCAAGGTGGTTTGCTGAAATTTGTATTTGATAAGGAATATCACGCTTTTAATCCTGATGTAATTAATGCTCTACATAAATCTGTACGTTCTGGGAAATATGAAGATTTCAAAGAATATGCTGAGCTTGTAAATAATCGTCCAGTGGCAACCATTCGTGATTTATTTAAACTCAAAACAGAAAATTCAATTCCACTGGATCAAGTTGAATCTGTAGAAGCGATTCTTCCGCGTTTTGACTCTGCAGGGATGTCTTTAGGGGCATTATCACCAGAAGCACATGAAGCGATTGCCATTGCAATGAATACAATTGGTGGTCGTTCGAACTCAGGTGAGGGTGGTGAAGATCCAGCGCGTTACGGCACAATCCGGAACTCAAAAATCAAACAAATCGCATCAGGTCGTTTTGGTGTAACGCCTGCTTACTTAACTTCTGCAGAAGTACTGCAAATTAAAGTGGCACAAGGTGCAAAACCGGGTGAAGGTGGTCAGTTGCCAGGTGGTAAAGTGAATGGCTTAATTGCACGTTTACGCTATTCTGTACCGGGTGTGACATTAATTTCTCCACCACCGCACCACGATATTTATTCAATCGAAGATTTATCGCAGTTAATTTTTGATTTAAAACAAGTTAACCCTCAAGCGATGGTCTCTGTAAAACTGGTATCTGAGCCAGGTGTGGGTACGATTGCTGCGGGTGTTGCAAAAGCCTATGCTGACTTTATTACCATCTCTGGTTATGACGGTGGTACAGCAGCATCGCCATTGTCTTCGATTCATCATGCGGGTTCGCCATGGGAGCTTGGTCTTTCTGAAGCGCATCAAGCCCTTCGTGTAAATGATTTGCGTGGTAAAGTTCGCGTTCAAACGGATGGTGGTTTAAAAACGGGTCTAGATGTCGTGAAAGCAGCTATTTTAGGTGCGGAAAGCTTCGGTTTTGGTTCTACACCAATGATTGCGTTGGGTTGTAAATACCTCCGTATCTGCCACTTAAATAACTGTGCGACTGGTGTAGCGACTCAGCAAGATCATTTGCGTCAAGAGCACTATATCGGTGAACCACAAATGCTCATTAACTTCTTCACCTTTATTGCTGAAGAAACACGTGAGTGGTTGGCTGCATTAGGTGTATCAAGTTTGAAAGACTTGATTGGTCGTACCGATTTACTAGAAATGCTACCTGGTGAAACAGATAAGCATGCTCACCTAGATTTAAGTGCTTTACTTGAATCACATCCAGCTGCTGAAGGCAAAGCTCAATATTGCGAAGTCGAAGGAAATGCACCATTTGATAAAGGTGTTTTGGCTGAGTCTATGATCGCAGAAATATTGCCTGCGATTGAAGCTGGTACAGGTGGTGAATACAGTTTTAGCATTGGTAACTGTGACCGTTCTATTGGGGCACGTGTTTCAGGTGAGATCGCTCGTCGCTATGGTAACTTAAGTATGGAAGCACACCCTGTTAAAGTGAATTTGACAGGTACTGCTGGACAATCACTTGGTGTATGGAATGCGGGTGGCCTGCATATCAAGCTTGAGGGTGATGCGAATGACTATGTGGGTAAAGGTATGGCGGGTGGTCGTATCTCAATTTTCCCACCGAAGGGTTCTCCATTCCAAACACAAGAAACAGCGATCATTGGTAACACATGTTTATATGGTGCAACAGGCGGTAAATTATTTGCTGCAGGTACAGCTGGTGAACGTTTTGCTGTTCGTAACTCAGGTGCGTTCGCGGTGATTGAGGGTGCTGGAGATCACTGTTGTGAATACATGACAGGTGGTATTGTGACGGTACTGGGTAAAGTTGGTCATAACTTCGGTGCAGGTATGACAGGTGGTTTTGCTTATGTACTTGATTTAGATAATGACTTTGTTGATCATTATAACCACGAGTTGATCGAGCTTAATCGTATTTCGACCGAATCAATGGAAGAACATAAAGAGTTCTTAAGCCGCATTTTAGATGAGCATATTAAGGAAACTGGTAGTGCTTGGGCGTACAAGATCCGTAACGAGTTTGATTTCTACAGCCGTAAATTCTGGTTGGTGAAACCAAAAGCTGCAAACTTGCAGACTTTATTAAAAACAACTCAAGCTGATCCTCAATAATTCCACTACTGCAGATATATAGGCAGATGCAGCTGAACTAACAATAGACTGCATTTACCCACGGAGAGAGACATGGCAGAACGCCTTAATAATGACTTTCAATTCCTGGATGTCGCACGCCAAGATCCAGAGAAAAAAGATCTCAACGTCCGCAAAGCTGAGTTTGTGGAAATTTATAAACCCTTTACAGCTGAAGTTGCGAAAAACCAAACACATCGCTGTTTAGGTTGTGGTAACCCTTACTGTGAATGGAAATGTCCAGTACATAACTATATTCCAAACTGGTTAAAACTGATTGCTGAAGGTCGTATTTTTCAAGCAGCAGAGCTTTGCCACCAAACCAATACTCTACCGGAGGTGTGTGGTCGAGTTTGTCCTCAAGACCGTTTGTGTGAAGGTGCATGTACACTAAATGATGGGTTTGGTGCGGTGACCATTGGAAATGCTGAAAAGTATATTAATGATACGGCATTTGCATTAGGCTGGCGTCCTGACATGTCTCATGTCAAATGGACAGATAAAAAAGTCGCGATTATTGGTGCAGGCCCTGCAGGTCTAGGTTGTGCGGACATTTTGGTGCGCAATGGTGTTAAACCTGTCGTATTTGATAAGCGCCCAGAAATTGGTGGTTTGCTGACCTTTGGTATTCCTGAATTTAAGATGGAAAAGGACGTGATGAAACGTCGTCGTGAAATCTTTACAGGCATGGGGATTGAATTCCGTTTAAATACAGAAATTGGCACAGACATCACTATTGATCAATTGCTTGCTGATTTTGACGCTGTCTTCATGGGTATGGGAACATACACATACATGAAAGGTGGTTTCGCAGGTGAAGATTTGGAAGGTGTTTATGATGCGCTTGATTTCTTAATTGCCAATGTGAATCGTTGCCAAGGTTGGGAGAAAGATCCTTCAGAATTTATCAGTGTGGAAGGTAAGAAAGTTATTGTACTCGGTGGCGGTGATACTGCTATGGACTGTAACCGTACTTCAATCCGCCAAGGTGCAACATCTGTCACTTGTGCATACCGCCGCGATGAAGAAAACATGCCAGGTTCACGCCGTGAAGTTAAAAATGCGCGAGAAGAAGGTGTTGAATTTCAGTTCAATCGTCAGCCGATCGAAATCGTGGGTGAGAATGGAAAGGTCACAGGTGTTAAATTTGTGACGACTCAACTCAGTGAGCCTGATAGTCGTGGTCGTCGCAGTCCTGAACCGATCCCAGGTTCAGAGGAAATCTTACCTGCTGATGCAGTGCTGTTGGCCTTTGGTTTCCGTACAAGCCCTGCAGAATGGTTTAATGATGTAAGTATTAATTTAGATGGTTCAGGTCGTGTCGTTGCTCCTGAGCATCAACAATACAAGTTCCAAACTTCTAATCCGAAAATCTTTGCCGGTGGAGATATGGTGCGTGGTTCTGACTTGGTCGTAACTGCGATTTGGGAAGGACGTCAGGCTGCTGAAGGTATTTTAGATTATCTTGATGTTTAAACGAAAACATGCCTTACAAAAAATCCTACTTCGGTAGGATTTTTCATTTATATGCATGACTTGTTTGACAATCTCTTGTTGAATATTCAAAAGTATCCAATTCAAGAACTATCTTAAGAATCATGTAATTAAATTAAAAAAGAGAATGGAGTTGTAATTTAATTTGCGACTTTATTGGCAAAAAATATAATTTATTTGTCTGTGTGGTTATTTTTGCAATATTAAATCTGATTTATTCTGACAGTATGAATAAGAAATGCTATATCCATATAGGCTCTAAAATGACAACTACACAAATCGCCAAAGATAAATCTTATTTAAATCGTCCAAAAGCGATTGGGATTACCGTACGACGTTTAAATTATAATCCTAAAGCCATACGACGCCATTTTTTCGCGAATTCTCCTGTCATGTCACACTTGTTAACGGCACTTTCTTCTACCTTTCCAATTGGTGAACAATTCTTTGTTCATAGTGTTCGTAATGTACGAGATAAAGTGAAAGATGAAAAATTACAAGCGCAGATTGCAGCATTTATTGGTCAAGAAGCGATGCATTCAAAAGCACATGCGGAATTTAATGACGCTTGGCGCCGTGATGATTATCAACTTGACAACTTTCAAGCATGGTTAGCGCGACGCGATGAATTTATTCGTACTACCCATCCAAAATTGCAGTTAGCAATTACCTGTGCTTTTGAGCATTTTACAGCGTTATTGGGTGGTTATATTCTTCGTCATCCTGAAGTCCTGTCGACCTTAGATGAAGATGCAACTAAGCTTTGGGTGTGGCATGCTATTGAAGAAATTGAACATCGAGCAGTTGCATTTGATGTCTATCAAGCGGTATACAAAGATACCAAAGTGCGCCGCAATATTATGCGTAGCGTAACCACAGGTTTCGCGAGTCTTACATTTTATTCAGCGACTCGATTATTTTGGCAAGATCGTCGAAAAAGCTTACCGAAGGTCAGTGGAAACTTATATGGTATTTACCTGATTTCTAAAATGATGATCGAGCTAATTCCAGAATATTTATCATATTACAAAGAAGATTTTCATCCTTCTGAAATTGACTATACGGATATCGTGAATCATTGGAAGGCAAAATTAGCTGAAGAATATCAAGTGGAAGGCTTCCAAGAGCATCCCCAACCTGTACTATATAGCTAACAAAAAAAACCTAGCGAAAGCTAGGTTTTTTTATTACTTAGATGAGTCTTGATTAAACTGACGCATTCTTCTTTGGCGCTGCCAAGGGAGAGGGCGGTCTAGTGCTTCGGGGACATCGCCTGATGTAGAGCGTAAACGTAAATGTAATGCAGCTTGTGCAATTAAATTTGCCGATACAGGCGCCGTAATAAAGGCAAGTAATGTAATCAGTAGTTCAGCAAACCCAAAGCGACTATGAAAAGCTGAATAAATCATAGCTGCTATTAAAAAACTACCTAAGCCTAGTGTGCTCGACTTTGTAGGGGCATGCAGACGCATGAACAGATCGGGTAACTTTACGATTCCAATTCCACCTACAAGGGTAAAGAAGGCACCCGTAAGAAGGAAGAATGAAACTAAGATTTCCATGATGAGCTGAGTATTCATATTGTTCTCCTAGTCCACCACATGGCCTGTCGTAAAATAACGAGCCAATGCTGCTGTGGATACGAATCCAAGCATTGCCACCAACAATGCACCTTCGAACAATGAAGTACTTGCCCAAAAAATTCCAAGTACCACGACCAAGCAGGTTGCATTCAGAAATAAAGTATCTAGTGCGAGTAGTCGATCTACCATAGAAGGACCAATGACTAAACGTATTAAGCAGAGCAGCATTGAAATCGTAATTCCAATCAAACTAATTCCCAATGCATAAAGTAAGATCGTCATGCTGAATCTCCTTGTTTCACATGGAAAATCGCCATAAGTGGTACTTCATAGCGTTGTTTGATTTCCAAAATATCAGCTTCGGGATCATCTGAGTTAATTGAATGAACCAAAATGTCACCGCGTTCTTGGTCGATTCCAGCACTTACTGTGCCAGGTGTAGTCGTAATGATCATTGCCAATAAGCTGTTGACCTGATCATGATCAGTATCTAATGGAACACGATACCACTTGGGATGAAGACGGTCAGTTGGTCCAAGCACTTGCTTAGCGACACGGATATTACTGATGATAATGTCCCAAAGTACGACCAAAATTAATTTGCACGCTAAATCCCAATGAATATTGGGTGTGCGAACGATAAAAGGTTGTACCAATTTTGGGATGACTAAACCAATCACAATGGCAACTAAAATATCAAAAAACTGAGCGCTTTGTGCCAGCATTAGCCAACTTATTCCCACAATCACAGAAACAAAAGGATGCGGGAAAACTCGATCGAGTAGAGAACTTTGTTGTTTCATTTATTGCTCCATCGGTTGAAGTTTAGATTGAACTTCTTCAGGCTGAAGCTGATTCAATTCTTGCTCTTTAATTTGACGTTGCTTGTACTCAGATATATGTTCTCCTTCGAGTGCCTTCTCGCTTACGATATGTGGAATATAATGCGCATTTTGGTCTGCAGATTCCCCGCCATATTTTGTTTCTGGCAGATAATTTGGATCAAATGGTTGCACACTAATCACTTTGCCTTGTTCATCTTTTTTCAGGACAGCTGCAATATATTGCTCAGAATCATTCAGTTGGACTGCGGTATATTGAATATACTGAGTAATTGGATTTGCGAAAGCTACATAAGCAATAAGGCCAATCAGGAAAATATAAATCGTGGTGTGATTACGAGGTGGTGCCTGATTTGGTAATTTTTGATATTCCAAATATGCTTCTTCTTTAGGATTGTTTTCAGGAGTTGTAGAACGCCAGAAAATGACAAATCCTAAGCGCGTAAAAGCAATGATACTAAGCAAGCTCACAATCAGAATGACAATAATAATGAGCAATTGATAGCTAGATACAGAGGCCGCTTGAAGGATAAATACTTTTCCAAAGAATCCACTGAAGGGTGGAAGCCCTGCCATCATGAGTGCAATAATGAAGAAGCAAATCGAAACTAGCGTCTGCTGTTTCATGATTGGTGCGATTTTTAGATGATCTTTGAATGCACCACGCTGCGAAGTAATCCAACCGCATAGCAAGTAGAATGCAGCGGCAATAATCGTACTATGCACGAGGTAATATAGCGCTGCAGCCCAAGCATCTGCAGTCATCAGAGAAAGGGCGATTGCAATCGTTCCTATAGACGATAGGATCATGAAACCAACAAAACGACGCATTCGCTCTGCACCAATCGCTCCAATTACACCATAAATAGTCGTAATTAAACCAATTGGAAGCAGCCAAGTGCTGAGAATTTCTCGCGAAAGCTCATCGGTGAATACGGTTCCATTCACACGTAAAATGGCATAGATACCCACTTTGGTCATGATGGTGAATAATGCGGCTACAGGGGTCGTGGCGACGGCATAAGTTTTAGGTAGCCATAGTCCGACAGGGAGGATTGCAGCCTTGATACCAAAGACTACAAACAGCATTAATCCGCCTGCAACTGCCATATTGTACTGATCACCTTCAAGTGTACGTACAATTCGACCCACATCAGCCATATTCAGGCTACCAGTATTACCATAAATCATCCCTAAGCCAATCAAAAAGAATGCAGACGCTAATAGGTTGATCGTTACATAGTGAATACCAAGTTGGAAACGTGCTTTGCCTTGACCATGTAGAAGCAATACATATGAAGCCATCAACAGCACTTCAAAGAAAACAAACAAGTTAAATAAGTCGCCTGTTAGAAATGCACCACATAATCCCATGAGTAAAAAATGGCTCATTGCATGGAAATAGCGTCCACGTTCATCCCATTCTTTACTTGCAAACCAAATAATTGGTGTCGCAAGAGCATAGGTGAGCACGAGCATAAAGGCTGCCAAACGATCTAGTACAAGTACAATGCCAAAAGGAGCTGACCACTCGCTTAAACTATAAACATAGATCTGACCAGAGTTCGCCTGAATTAAGTAAATGATTGCAGTCGCTAAACCAAGAAAAACCGATGTTAAACTGATTCCACGACGCCAAGGTTGACGCCAGTCATGCGCTAAAGATCCTGAACCTGGATTACCCAATAGCACTAAAATAAATGCAGTAAATGTCGGAATTAAAATACTTAAAATTGGCGAGTGGGTGAGCCATAAATCATAAAAATTCATCATTAAGGCTCATCCTCTCTTGGGTCTGTATTGATTATTTCTTCTTTAGAGTCAACATGATCAGTACCCGATTCATAACGACTTCTCAATGCTAGTTGCACGATAAAAGCAGTTGTGGCAAAACCGATTACAATTGCCGTTAATACAAGTGCTTGAGGTAATGGATCTGTAACTTGAGTGGCATTGGTTAAAATCGCAGGTGAATTTAATTGAATCCGGCCCATTGCGAAGAGAAATAAATTGACTGCATACCCTATCATGGCCAAGCCTAGTACCACAGGGAAAGTGCGGGCACGTAAAATCAGATAAATACCAGTGGCAACCAATAATCCAATAGCGGAGGCGAGTAAAAATTCTAAACTAATCATTCTTTACTCCTTCGGTACAGGGCCGGTGATGCTTGAGTTGCGTGAGTCGCCTAAAACGGAAATCATGAGCATTGTTGCACCAACGACTGTGACATAGACACCAACATCAAATGCTGCAGCAGATGGCAAATGCATTTTTCCGAGAATGATCGGCTCTACATAAATATGAGCACTGGTCAGGAATGGTCGACCCCAGAACCACGCAGCGACCCCAGTCAGACCAGCAATAGTTAAGCCAGTACCAATCCAAATTTCATAAAGACGCCCAGACTTTGCTCGTAAGAGTTGTTCAGTGTGATCTTGACCTAGTGCAATGTACTGAATCACAAGCGCCATTGATGTAATGAGACCTGCGATAAAGCCACCCCCTGGAAGATTATGTCCGCGTAAGAAAATATATAAGCTGACGACTAAGGCAATCGGAAGGACCCAAGATGCGGTCATTCGGAACATCAACGGTGATGGATTAAAGCGATAGGTTAAGCCTTGTGTAATGGTCGTACCATGAGCACGCATTCCATCCATTAAACACAGTGTCCCAATCGCAGCAATACCCAGTACTGTGATTTCACCAAAGGTATCAAATCCACGGAAATCGACTAAAATTACGTTCACAATATTTGAACCACCACCGAGCGGTAGAGATTGTTGAACAAAGAACCATGAGATTGAATTGTGATCACGCGTTAGAATCATCCAAGTGATCCAACCGATTCCTAGGCCTCCGATGATTGCAATCACCGCATCTCTCCAACGACGAGTGCGTGAAGATTCATAAGGCGTAAGTTGTGGTAAGAGGGACAGACTCATCAGAAGTAAAACAGTTGTGACAACATCGACTGTGATTTGTGTGAGTGCCAGGTCTGGTGCTGACATCGTAACAAAGACCATCGTCACGACAAGACCGATTGCTCCACTGATAAGAACGGCTTTAATGCGTTCATGGTGAAACCAAAGCATCATCCAGCACGCTGAAAACAGTAATAACCAAAGCACGATTGCAACCAATGGTGCATGCGTCAGTTCGCGTGTACCTGCATAAATACCTTGACCAATGAGAGGCATGGAGACTAAAACAACAGCAAAAATTAATATCCACAATAAATAGTTTTGTAGAGAACCTGTTTCTGTTGCTCTTTTTAATTTTCGCGAATTTAAGAGCAAATGTTTGAGAAAGAGATCAAACAGGACTTTACCTTGAAGTTTGCCAAGTATTGGATCAAGGTCAATGTCACGAATTCTACTGTTCTTCGCAAGACTAAAATAAAAAATAATACCGCCAATCAATGCAATCGCACTCATCAATAAAGGCACATTAAAGCCATGCCAGATTGCTAGATGTACGCCTTTAAAAGCTGGAAGGTTGGTGCTTGCTCGTGCACCAGCATTGACGATATCGCCTACTAAGAGCGCTGGTAATAGACCCACTGCAATACATAATGTAGCTAATAAAATTGCAGGTGCACGCATACCAATTGGTGGTTCATGCGCATCTTTATTTGGAATCGCTTTGCCTAAATCACCATCAAAAAATACGCCATGAACTAAACGAACAGAATACGCGACAGCAAACAGACCTGCGAGTGTTGCAATAATTGCTGCGAAGATACCTACACCACCCGAGAGATTCGCTAATAGTTCAGTAAAGAACATTTCTTTGGATAAGAATCCATTGGTCAGTGGTACACCAGCCATTGAGGCTGCTGTGATCATGGTTAAAGTCGCTGTAAATGGAAGTAACTGCCATACCCCACTGAGTTTTCGTAAATCACGTGTACCTGTTTCATGGTCGATAATACCAGCGATCATGAATAATGCTGCTTTAAAGGTCGCATGGTTAATGATATGAAAAATAGCTGCAGCCACAGCGAGTGGTGAACCAATCCCAAATAAGCAAACGATCAAGCCTAAATGACTAATGGTGGAGTAGGCAAGCAAACCTTTCAGATCTTCCTTAAAAATGGCAAAGAACGCGGCCATACATAAGGTAAATAAACCAATGAATGTGACGAGGTTATGATACAAAGCAGAACCAACAAAGATCGGCATTAAGCGCGCCAGTAAGAAAATTCCGGCTTTCACCATTGTCGCTGAATGCAAATAAGCTGACACGGGTGTTGGGGCAGCCATTGCATTTGGCAACCAAAAATGGAAAGGAAATTGAGCACTTTTGGTGAATGCACCTAAAAGAATAAGGAGCAAGGCTGGCACAAATAAATGACTCGATTGAATCTGCGTCGTCATATTGAGGATTTGATCAATTTGATATGTGCCAGTAATTTGACCTAAGAGAATAAAACCACCGAGCATAGCTAAACCACCCATACCCGTGATGGTTAAGGCCATTCTTGAGCCACGCTGTGCTGCTTCGTAGTTACTCCAATAACCCACTAAAAGGAATGACGAAATACTGGTCATTTCCCAAAAGACAAGAAGAATAAGTAAATTATTGGAAAGTGAAATGCCGAGCATGGCGGCCATGAACAGCATCAGTAAGAAATATAGCTTACTTAGAGAGTTTTTATGATTTAAATAATAATAAGCATAAATATAAATGAGCGTCCCAATCCCTGTAATAAGGAGGGAGAAGATCAAGCCTAATGCATCAAGTCTAAAGCTTAAGTCGATACCAAACTGTGGTAACCATGACCAATGTTCAGAGATGACTTGACCTTGAAAGACGTCTTTGGCTTGAGTCAGCAACAAGATAAAACTTGTTAAGCTGACTCCAATTGCCCCTAATGCTGTCGCCCCGCGAGAGATTTTTTGCAGCCAGAGGACAAGAAAAGTGCCAAGTATTAATGGTAACAATATAATAATCGGTAGCACACTCGTATCCATAGAGTTGTAGGCCGGAACCTATGATGAGTTTTATCTTTCAAAAGCTTGAGGATGGCAAAGAGTCATCCAACTACTTAAACTTTGAAAGCCGAACGAATTTTAAAAACAAAAACAAGTTGTGTTGCGCAACTTGGAAAGCTAATGCAAAGAAATAGACACTTTTTGATTAAAAAATGAATGAGTAGATTTTATTACATGTATAAAATTACATCAAACTTTTTAGCTACACAATTCAGAATTATAGCGAAAAAAAGCTTAAATTTCTGTTTAAATTGAGTGAGTCATACCCGATTAATTCATCTATTTCCAATCAATTAGGGTAAGGAAATACTCGATAAGTCACCAGCTTGGAGATACTCAATGAAGCGCTGTTTTTCTGACGCTGATAAATTTTTGAAGTGTTCAAACAAACGCAAGCCATCAAGCGTATCAGTAGTTCGATTCACTTCAGAGATTTGGCCATCTTGTAAATCATTAGCCATGAGTTGAGCAAATAGTTCATCATATTGTTCCCTGATTTGGTTTTGTTCTATTTCAACAACTTTTCGATTTTCTAATTTAAAATGTTGTAGATCTACGTCATTGTTTAAAATCAATTCAGAGCATGCAGATGCGATAATTTGAATTTGTGGGAATGCTTCATGCAAACGGCTGAGTACGTTTTGCACAAAATCTTCATCCACTTGAGCATCAATATTGTCAATTAATAGAATGCCTTCACCATCAAGGCATGGGTCAATACTATGAGGATTCAGGAGACAAAGTCGTCTGACAATATCACCTACTAAACACAACCATTGACGATACGAATTAGATAATTGCGAAAAAGGAATTTCTTGACCATTTTGTACCAGCATCAATTGGATCTTGGGCGTGTATTCAATATAAATGTCACTGATCGACGGGAATAATGTCTGGATGGCTTTCTTGAGTGCTTTGAGTGATGGTAGTTGCATCTCTGCTTCAAGATTCAATAATTTTGCAACTAAATCCTCTTGGTCATGATGAGAGGATAATTTTTGATTGGTTTGAATTTTTTGAAAAACTTGTGCTAATCGTGCATTTTCGATGTCACTAATTTCACGAAACCATTCGAAGAACCGAGCAAATGTTGTATAAGGTAGTGCTGCAAGTTCGTAGGCTGCATGTGTTTGTAATACAGCAGGATTATTTTTGCTTAGCAAATTCACTTCGTTGATAAAGCGATCAGAAGGATAGTAGGCCACCATAGGCATGCCTTGAGCAGGATCTTGTTTGATCGCTTGTTGATAAAGATGAACGAGTGATTCTAATTGAGTCGTTAGCGCTTTACTATGACCTACACCTTTGCTGGTTAATGTTTTATAGAGTTGCCATTCGCACAAACCCTCTTCATTGTTTTGCACGGTCGCAGCCTGTTCAATAGATCCAATATCCGTGGGATATTGAACACAAATATCTATTTTGGCTTGAATGTGTTTGTGCTTAATATCCGAATCAAGCATGACTACACCAGCAGTTCTTAAATCTTTGGCACGTGCAGCAAACCACGTTAAAGCTTGATAAATATTTTTAATTATCGCAGTTTTACCAGAGGCCTGATCACCTAAAATAATAGATATTGGTCGTTGAGTTGGATCAAATTTAATTTTTATATCTGAAAAATGATAACAGTGACGTAACTGAATAGATTGAACTTTCATATTTTGCCTGCAACTTATCGTAGGGGATTATGCTGTTGCTTTCGTTTTAATCGTGGATTTAAGTTTGAGTTGTTGTATTAAATCATAAATATGATGAATATTTAAGCTGCTTTTTGCTCGTGTACATGCAACATAAAGTAAACGTAATTCTTCATCGCTAATTTTATGTTCTAGTCCATTAATTTTAAATTGGTAATCATCTTCTAAATGCACACGATTCCACTCTAAACCTTTGGCTTTATGAGCGGTTGAGATTACATAGTCCGCTTGTTCAATGGGTGTGATTTTGGCAAGAGCTCGTTTGAGTGGATCTGTACCATGTTCATCAACCAATTTAACCAAAGGCTTGATGTCGCTACCATCATTTGTTTCACAATATTCATGCACATCATGCCAAGAGTTAAACCAAGCTAACTCTGGAACGTCCGTTACTCTTTTACCTTGTTTAAGTAAGCTTGCAGCGTCAACAAAGCGATTTAATTTCGCATGATCGGCTTGCAGGCTCACTTTGTCCCCTTGAACTAATCCTGAGAGTAAAAGTTCCATTGCGCGTGCGTTAGTACGGCACAAAATCGCATCTCGCATTTTGGTATGAGGCTTGTTGACGACTTTTGATTGGAGTTCGGGGTTGCCAATCAACGGAACAGTCTCATTGAGTGCGCCTAATAAGTGATTAGCAACTTCAGCGATATCATCACCAAAACGGAATGAAGTGGTTAGGCGCGATTCGGGTAAAGGCATTTGTTGCATCGCATTGACTGCCCCACGCCATGCATAAATTTGTTGATGTGCATCGCCGACATAGATGACTTGCGTACTTTTTTGCTTGAGTAAAATCCCTAGCATGAGTGGGTCAGCATCCTGTGCTTCATCAAACAATACATAGTCTGCGGGTATAAAAGGATCTGATAAAGCCCATAATTTGAGATAGATATCATGCCCAATGCCAGCCTGATGATTAGGGTCGATTGATTCTAACCAACGACGTTCGACTGCAGGATAGAGGTGTTGCTGTAATACCGCAATATCGTCAGCATGTAGCCAACTTGGTGCTTGAATATGTCGGGGTGCAGGATATTGCGAGCTTGTTGAACAGAAATAACTAACAGCATTAGCAACTAAGCCCGCCAAACGACTAGGCATAAGCGCATATTTTTCGTAACGCCCCCCCATGAGTCGGCGTAATGTGATGGGTTGCAAACGGTATTCTTTGGCAATAAAGCTCGGGCTCAAGCGTGGGAGTCTAAGTTTATCTGTCACTCCACGTGGAACGCTTCGAAATGCTAAAGAGTGGAATGTACGACAATCCACGCGCTGATGAAATTTTTGTTGAGCCTCGCTGGCAATCGCTTTGTTAAAGGCAAGATACATACCGCGACGCTGTTGCATCGCATCACTGACTAATTTAAGCGTTGTTGTTTTACCTGTACCTGCATAGGCAATCACTTTGAAGGATTGACCAGATTGCGCTTGTTGAATCGCAATTTCTTGTTCTAAGGTAGGTTTGACAATGACAGACACAGGTTGATAAATCTTCAATGGTTTTAAAAATGATCAGTGAGTATAGCAAGAATTTACAAAGGGGAGAGTTCAATCTTCTTCTTTTTGGATGGGGAGTCTTCGGCGACTTAAAAAGCCGAATTAAATAAAAAAGCCATGTTTGAACATGGCTTTAAAGAGTAAATTAATGCGTGCGATTTGCTTTTTCAACAAGTCCTGACAGACCCTGACGTCGTGCAAGCTCATTTAAAACGAGTTGAATATCAAGATCGAAGTAACCCAGCATCACTATGGTATGGAACCAAACATCAGCAACTTCATAAATTAAATCATTTTGGTGATCCAGCGTCGCTTCTTGTTTGAAATCTTTAGCAGCTATTACCGTTTCAAAACTTTCTTCACCAATTTTTTCAAGTATTTTATTGAGACCTTTATGATAAAGCTTTGCCACATAAGAAGAGTCAGGATCTGCAGATTTACGTTCTGCCATCATTTGACCAAGATAATGTAATACATCGACTTGCTCAGCTTGAGCTGTTGATGCATTCATCACTTTACTATGCGCATTCTCAGACTTTTCGCCATAAATTTGGTTCGGATCTTTCAATTGAGCGTCTACAATTTCCCAACCGTTTGATGTTAAGCGGCGATAAAAACATGATTCACGTCCCGTATGGCAAGCAATGCCACCATGTTGCTCAATTTGAAGAACGATCACATCAGCATCACAATCTAAACGAATTTCATGCACAGTTTGGAAGTGACCTGATTCTTCGCCTTTATGCCACAATTTGCTGCGTGAACGAGAGTAGTAAACAGCTTGATTTTTTTCTGCTGTAAGTGCCAAAGACTCACGATTCATCCAAGCCACCATCAACACTCGACCTGTTTGATGATGCTGAGCAATGGCAGGGATTAAACCTTGTTCGTTAAATTTTACTTCATCGAGCCATTGCGTATTGTTCATAAGGATTTCACCAGAATTAAATGAGACACTACAAAATTGTAGGTCATTAGTTTAAGCGAATAAATCTTTGTAGGGGAGAGTAGAAATTAATTTATTTAAGATCTTGCATGTATTCTTCAAAGTTTTGCTTATGGATCATTTCTAGGAATGCATCCCCTAATCGTTGACTTTCAGCTACAGACTGTTTCCAAAGCTCGATTCGTTTTTTTTGATCAAGCCCTTTCAGTGTGAAATCTTTGCGATCAGGAAGACGTCCTAAAGGAAGCGATCTTAAATAAGACTCAGAGGGTGAAATCAATACGGTTCGTGCTTGATATTCAGCATTAGATCTACGTTTTTTGAGGAACTTATCGAACCAACCAGGTGTTATTTGATCTGTAAAATGAGGGTAGAGGACAATCCCATGACTCGGTAAAGGTAGATCAATATGATAATCGATTAGCCCGCCATCACGATAAGCAGCGACATCTGCACCTTCGATATTTCTGACCGCCGGCATCAAAAATGGAATGGATGCAGATGCCATTAACCAATCTTCTAAATTTTTTTCAGTCAACGCATAATCAAGGTGTTCGAATTCATTTTTGATGAGTGAAAGTCGTGAAGCGTTGTGTGGTTGGGCAATTGTACGTTGCATGAAGTGCCCAATTTTAGCTCTCGAAAAAGTATTGAGACCGATAATGCCAGCGACTGCACGGGCCAGCATAAGAGGGTGATCACTTTGAAATTTTTTCGATGACTTTACTGCCAAAATAGCCAGATGGTAGTCGGGATGATCAATAATTTGATTGGTTTTACCTTGAAGGAGGGCTTTAAGCATGCCGCGACAGACATCTCCAACTTCAAGAATATTCATCTTAGGTCGAAATTCAAGATGGGTATATAAGTCTGCTAATTTGGATGTGCCTGCTTGTGCACCATGCGCTGCAATACTTGCAAAACGCCAACTCCCAATGGATGAGCCTATTAAAGTTCGCTTTTTCGGTGCTTGAGCAAAGAACTCACCAAAAACAGCTTGGTCCAATCCTTGAATTCCAATACCTTTAGGACCACCTGCTGCTCCAGGAACAAAATCAACCGCACTGGCTTGTAAACCTTGTTCTTCAAGGACCTGTTTTGCTTTATAACCTACATGAATATTCAAGCAAGGTTGAGTGTTCTTGAGGATATGTGTCATAAGCAATTCAGCGACTAAAAACCTATTGAGGTAGCAAGTTTTGACATGAGATAGTGAACTTATTTCACCATACGCCAAATGGCAATAAAAGATGCCAACACAATTAAAATCATGGAAATAAACCATGGTGCGATCACAGCGATTGAGAGCAGAATTGCGATTACACTTCCGAAAATCCAACTACGCTTTTGCTGATGCTCCATTTGCAAGCGCAGCGTTTGAAGTTCATTCAATTGTTTAGCATGCCATGCAGACTGATTTTTTAAACCGTTAAGACTGTCAATCAGTAAAGTCGGTAAATCCTGAGCGCCCAATAACAAGTCTGGGATTTTTTGTCCTAATTCTTTAATATTTTTTTGAGGATTCATTTGGGCTTTAACCCAATCCGTTAGAATTGGCTTTGCTAACTTCCAAATATCTAATTCAGGATAAAGGTCTGTACCTAAGCCTTCAACATGCACTAAGGTTTTAAGCAATAACATCAGTTGCGGTGGGATTTCTAAATGAAAACGTCGAGCGATGTCCATCACTTGGATCAATATGCCTGCGAAATCTAACTCATGCATCGGTTTCGAAACCATAGGTCCTACTGTACGACGCATTTCACGTGCTAAAGCATCTTGATCCGTGCCTGGTGGAATCCAACCTGCTTGATGCACAATCTGAATCAATTGCATGAAATCACTGTTCATGACTGCCAGCAACATACGTGCTATCGTCATTTGATCATGCTTGGAAAGCTCGCCCATGATGGCGCAATCGAGCGCAATAAATCTTGGGTTTTGCGGATTAATCGTTTCTACGAAAACATTACCCGGATGCATATCTGCATGGAAAAAATTATCGCGAAACACTTGAGTAAAAAAGATTGTTAAGCCTTTTTCTGCTAAGTCTGCACGATTCATTCCTAAACGATCAAAGGTCGCAGTATCTGAGATAGGCACACCAGTGATACGCTCTGCCACCATTACATCCGGACTATCCATATATACTTCAGGCACATACATCATGCTTGAGCCAGTAAAATAATGGCGCATACGTCGTGTATTTTCGGCTTCAAGAGTCAAATCGAGTTCATTTAAAATGATTTGACGATAATCTTGAATAATTTCTGATAGATGTAAAGCACGGGCAGCTTCTAGCCTTTTTTCTAAATAGTGACCAAGCCATTCTAAAATTTCAAAATCTTGAATAATTTGAGCACGTATATTCGGGCGAGTTACTTTCACGACAACTTCACGCCCATCGTGAAGAGCAGCGGTATGTACTTGGGCAATTGAAGCAGCAGCTAGCGGCTTATCATCGAAGCGCTCAAATAATGTGGAAACATCTGCTTTAAGTGATTCTTGAATTCTTTGCTTAGCCACACCAAGATCGAAAGGTTTAACACGATCTTGTAATAACACCAATTGTTGTAATATTTCTGGTGGAATTAGATCGCGACGCGTAGAGAGGAGCTGCCCTAATTTAATTGCGAGTGGCCCCATTTCTTCTAAAGCTTCTTTAAGCTTTAAAGGATTTTTACGTTCTCGACTAGAAAGTGCAGCAGGATGCAAACGTATAAGATTCAGTAGGGGGCGAACCTTTGCAGGAATATCTTCCGCAGGAACCAACGTGTCGATTCTATAGTGCGCAGCTATACGCCAAAGTTCGATTAAACGTCTAATGTGCGGAATCATATATGCAATTACCTGAAATCTACGAAGGGTTAAATTTTGATTTTAAAAGCTGAATTTTTGCTTCTAGTCGATCAATATCTTGATTAAGCTGGCGAGTTCCGTGGAGAAGATCGTCCATTTGCCAACGTGGTGCGAATAGTCCGGTATCTTCTTTTAAAAAGTCTTCCGCAAAAAAAAGATGAGATTGAAGTGACTTAATTAAATGTTGTGGTGCTAATTGAACCTTGCCGATTTGACTTGCAAGATTAGGTCCGATCCAATCACTCAATTGCGAAGCGAGGTCTGGCTCAGCATTTTGTATAATTTTTTGAATGTCTTGCAGAAGGTGATAGTCACCTTGAACGGGGATATTGCCAATGTCATCTGCTAGAAATAGTTTGCACAAGTCGACCACATTATTAACATGCAATGTGGAATCTGCTTCAGTAATCGTGTGAGCTTGCTCCCAAGGCCGCTGTTCGAAAATAGAGGGTTGAGTGCTATGACCTGTTACTGTTGGTTCTAAACGAACTTTATTTTCATCAAAAAACACATCAACGGAAAGTTGTGGCGCATCGATCACAACACGAAGCATTTTCCCTTGTAATTGGTTAAATTGGATACGAGTAATCGCATCCAAATTAATCCAATGATGTATGGTTTTTTCAACTGCACCCAGTGCTAAGATTGACCACATGACGAAGTGCTACCTGCGGTTAGAGTTTAAAACCACGGTGAACTGCAACAATACCACCTGTTAAATTGTGATAATCGCAGTTTTGGAAGCCCGCATTTTCCATCATGCTTTTCAATGTGCGTTGGTCTGGGTGCATACGAATTGATTCAGCAAGATATTTATAACTTTCAGCATCATTTGCCACAATTTTACCCATGATTGGTAAAGCAGTGAATGAGTACAAATCATAGAGTTTTGAGAAAGGCTCAAAGACTGGTTTTGAAAACTCTAATACAAGTAAGCGACCACCTGGTTTAAGTACACGATACATTGCTGCAAGTGCTGCATCTTTGTCTGTTACATTACGTAGACCAAAACTGATGGTGAGTAAATCAAAACTGTTGTCTTCGAAAGGCTCGAGGGTTTCAGCATTCGCCAGTACAAAATCAACGTTGGTACAACCCGCGTCGATCAGACGGTCGCGACCTACATTCAGCATGGATTCATTAATATCAGATAATACAACATGCCCAGTAGGACCAACTTCACGGCTAAATACTTTCGCTAAATCACCAGTACCACCAGCGATATCTAAAACGCGTTGCCCACGGCGAACGCCAGACATATTAATGGCAAAACGTTTCCACAAACGATGAATACCAAATGACATTAAGTCATTCATAATGTCGTATTTTGCGGCAACTGAATGGAAAACTTCAGCGACTTTTTGCGCTTTCTCTTCAGAATTTACGGTTTTATAACCGAAGTGTGTCGTTGGTCCAACGTTTCCAGTATTCGCACCACGTGGCAAATTATATTTCGGCACTGAAGAATGTACTGGCGTATCTATCAGTTGCTCTTGTAGCGATTGTTGCTGACCTTGAGGTGCGCCAGTTGGTAATGGATCTGTTAAAAAAGGACTCACGTTGTCTTTATTATTTGCCGGCTCAACCTGAGCATGAGGCTGTTGATTTTCATTAGACATTCGAGTCACTCCTGAACACAAATAATATTAAATCTGAATTAAACTGCATAATGACAGATTCTTCAGTTTTTTTCAGTCTAGATTATGCAATTGATATGAATAATATACAGAATTAAAGCGAA
Source organism: Acinetobacter sp. ANC_7588 (assembly GCF_056783995.1). Lineage (NCBI taxonomy): Bacteria > Pseudomonadati > Pseudomonadota > Gammaproteobacteria > Moraxellales > Moraxellaceae > Acinetobacter > Acinetobacter sp. ANC_7588. The sequence goes on from NZ_JBWYIU010000006.1 coordinate 135,546, forward strand.
GTTTCATCCATGAAATGAGAAGATGTTCTTTTATTTTCGATATTCTGACCAGACGCTTTTACGCTTTTTCGGCTGATCAGAATCTTTGCTAATGATTTCTAATTAAGCGATTTGGAAGGGATTTTCTTTCCCTGAGTGGACATTATTTACAATGATTCGCTCTTTTTCTGTAAAACTCCGAATAAAGGTCGCAGCCGATTTCATTGGTTTCATAGCGACAAAGCCTTCACCAATAAAGTCATACATCAGTTCAAAATTATATTTGCTTGCTGCACCTTTACACATTTTAAACGCTGTGTGCATGATGAATGAACGCATGTATTTGTCCAGACTCAGACCGAGCTCATCCAACAGATTGAGTTGTTCATGGCGCGCTTGCTCTTGATCTAAAGCCACTAAAGTTTCACGCATCATTTCATCAGTAATTGGTTGGTCTTTTGGATAATGTTGGAGTAAATACTGTGAAACTTGTTCATCCAGTTGCATCGCCAAGACCGCCAGTCCTACAGATTTTAACCCAGTTTTAATGGCATTTTCTGGAATGATTTTTTCAGCTTTGTGTGCGTATTTTAGTAAACGTTCGATTTGCAATGCTAGGTCATCAAATTCAGGGCCACCATAAAGACGGTTAATAAAATATTGAGCCATCAGCTTATTTTTGTCTTCAGCGAATAACTCAGCATGTGTGTGAAGTATGCGCTGTTTTAGCCAATTTTGAGCATCATTTAACCTTTGTTTAAGTACCGGATCCTGATGATAATTGAGTTGTTTGTATTGTTCTAAAAGTTGATCTAATGCAGCAAGTTTGGACATGTTCTAGCTCAATTAAAAGGACTGAAAAAAGCATAATAGGTTGGATTGCGCTCGACTATGACTGTTGAAATCTAAAATAAAACCTTTCAGGTCAGTCATGGATGAAAAGACAATTGCAATAAATTGTACCTGAAGATTTAAGTTGATACTGTTCCTTGCGTATACTGTCGAAAATACAATAATTTTGAGTGGGCTATGTCTGAACCAAAACAACAATTTGATAAAAATACTGATCAACCCGAAGATAAGAACAAAATATTTGATGCAGATCAGATCAATTTAGACTTAATTGAAGCGCAATATGCTCTCAAAGATACACGTGGTAAGAAAAATGCCAAAAGCTTAGTGGTGTTGGTAAGTGGCATTGAGTTAGCAGGTAAAGGAGAATCGGTTAAGCAATTAAGAGAATGGGTTGATCCACGATATTTGAAAGTCAAAGCTGACCCTCCTCACCTTATTCAGCCGAATATCCCATATTGGCAACCTTATGCACGTTATATTCCTGCTGAAGGACAAATGATCGTCATGTTTGGAAATTGGTATAGTGATCTTTTAGCCACATCCTTACATGTTTCAAAACCATTTGATGAAACCATGTTCGAAAATTATTTGCAGCAAATGCAAAGCTTTGAGCAGGATTTAAAAAATAATCATGTTGATGTCGTGAAAGTTTGGTTTGATTTATCGTGGAAATCATTACAGAAGCGTTTAGATAAAATTGAACCTTCGGAGCAGCGTTGGCATAAATTGCATGGGCTGGATTGGCGCAATAAAAAACAATATGAAAATGTACAACGATTGCGTCAAAAATTTACCCAAGACTGGGTCATTATCGATTGTGAAGATGAAGTATGTCGTGATCAGAAATTCGCAGAAGTTGTATTAGCGCGACTGAAAGATTTGCCAAATCATCCTCAAAAAAAGCGCCAAAAATGGCATCAAGCGGATATCCCAGAAATTTTAACGTCCCCCAATGAAGCAGTACTTGAAAAAGATCAGTATAAGGCTGAACTCAAGAAACTGACCAAGAAGGTCGCTGAAGCATTACGCGCAGAAGGACAAAAAACGGTGATCGTTTTTGAGGGGGTGGATGCCGCAGGTAAAGGTGGTGCGATCAAGCGTATTGTGAAAAAGCTCGATCCAAGAGAATATGGAATTTATAACATTTCTGCGCCCGAAAAGTATGAATTGGCGCGGCCTTATCTCTGGCGTTTTTGGAATAAACTGCTTGAAGATGAAAAAATCTCGATTTTCGATCGCTCTTGGTATGGTCGTGTATTGGTGGAAAGAGTTGAAGGTTTTGCAACGGATGTGGAGTGGAAACGTGCATATGATGAGATTAATCGCTTTGAAAAAGATCTAGTAGATACGCAAACAGTCGTTATTAAGTTTTGGTTGGCCATCAGTCAAGAAGAGCAAGCCAATCGTTTCAAAGCACGAGAGGAAACACCGCATAAGCGTTTTAAAATTACGGCTGAAGATTGGCGTAATCGCAAACGTTGGGATGATTATTTATTGGCTGCAGCAGACATGCTCCACCGAACAAATACCGAAGATGCGCCGTGGTATATCATTGCTACCAATGATAAATATACTGCACGCCTTGAAATTTTGAAGGCAATTTTGAAACAATTAAAAGTAGATGTTTATAACTGATGAGAGATATAAATAAAGCCCTTACAGGGCTTTATTTATACGTCTAAGGTTTTATGTGTTAAGCGTATTTCACAACATTTGCTTGTTGTTTTTGTTGAATGCTTTTGGCAAGTTTATAGCTTTCTTCAACATGAGCCTCAGCCACTTTTTTCATGACAATATAACCCAAGCTAGCTGCAATAATTGAACCGCCCAATGGAATAAACTTAGTCACTTGCTTGGTCAACACTTTGGCTGCCATATTGTTCAGCGAAGCTTTAGCGGCAGTACGAGCCACGACTAGACCAGAAAACTCGAAACCGCGTTTGCGTAGTTCGTTCCAATGGATTTTTTTGGTTTGAGGATCAAAGACGCTGATTTGTTCAGGAGCTAAGCCAAAGCGAGCATTAATTTCTGGAATTAAAATTGACAACATACCTACGTCAATCACAACATCTAAAAAGGGCACAGGAATGACAGCAACACCTGCTGAAACATAAGAGCGTTTTTTGACGAGTTCAAGACATTCATCTCGAATTTGTTCTAAATTTAAATTTGGGTCGATTGTTTCTGGAATTTTATCAATTTTCATTTATTTATCACCTAATCAAAGTCTATGGTTCTCGATCCATCACATGATGAACATAGCGCGAGATGAAAGTTTTATTAAAGTCATAAAGTAAAAGTGACATAGTCAGATTAAGATGTATAGTAATTTATGTTTATGATTTTGTTCACACAACTTCATAACGTGTTCGTTGTATGGTGAAAGGGACCTTATGGGAATTCATGTAATTCAAAGTCAGCGCATTGAAGTTTTGGTACAAGGCATCATCACAACTCAAAAGCGTCCCACGAACAACCCATTTGCAGTCCTACAGCAACAACATTTTGTGGTGCCTTCTGCGGCAATGCAAGAGTGGTTAACCCAACGGTTATCTGAGCACCAAGGCATCAGTGCAAATACATTTTTCCATCAACGAATTCGTGGCTTTCAGTGGTATGCCTACCAGCAAATTCTGAGTGACAAAGATAAAGTGCGTAAAGCGAATATTCCACGTCTGATTATGAAGTGGCGTATTTTCCAAGCGCTCAAACCTTTTATACAGTGTGGGCATAATCAGCTTGAGGTTGAACATCCTTTATTCCCATTAATCACACGTATCTATGACAGCGCAGCACGTATTGAACAGTCAAATGAACAATATCGAAAAAAAATGAGCATGTTGTATTGGGTGTCTGATCAAGTGTCAAAATTGTTCAGCCATTACATGATTTATCGAGCAGATTGTCGTCGAGGATGTGAATATGATTGTCGTTGTCCTGAAAATTGGATTCAGGTATGGGGGCGTAATGAAGCACTCAATATTGAACAACAATTACAATATTTAAATGATCAAGATTCCAGTTTTAAATTTTCGCAGGCACAACAATTAGAGGCTTGGCAACGTTGGTTATGGCTCAATATTTTTCATGAAGACTTTGTTGAAATGCAAAGTATTGATCATGATTTTTGGGCTGTACTTCGTGATGAACAGCAACAGAAAATAGCCCTCAAAAAACTACCACAGCAACTGATCGTTTTTACACTCTTGGATTTACCACCAAGTCAATTACAGTTTTTGCGCCGTTTGGGTCAGTACATTGATGTGTTGATTTTGCATTACAATCCCTCACAAGAATATTGGGCGGATAGTGTCGATCCGAATTGGAAAAAACAATATGACTTAAAGCTTAAAGAGCGATATATCGAAAAGTTTCAGCAAAAGCATCAAAGAAAACCAGCTGATAATGAAATTGAGCAGTTTTTTGAGAATTTTAGTCTGAGCTTTAATGGGCTGGCACGTGAGTCCAGACATCCCTTATTAACACGAATGGGCAAGCAGGCACGTGATCACTTTTCTCTGTTGTCTAACCTTTCCTCTGGTGATGAGGGGCAATGGATAGATGCTTTTGTGGATGAAGCACCGCAGCATTTACTGAGCCAATTGCAATCAGATATTTTACATTTGGTTGAACCTCAAGCTCAAAGTTATGTATTAGATCCAGCAGACGATTCAATCCACATTCATGTTTGTCATTCCGCTGTACGACAGCTTGAAGTCTTAAAAGATCAATTGACCCGATGGCTTGCTCAGTCAACAGCAGAAGCACCACGCCGTCCGAGTGATATTTTAGTTCTTGCGCCTGATCTGAAACAAATTGAGCCTTTGATACGGAGTGTGTTTCCGCAAAAAAATACTGCAACAGGTGTTTATCTGCCAGTAAAGCTAGCTGGTATCACGCAGTTAGATACAGTATTGGCATGGCGTTCAGTGTTAGGGCGAATTGAACTGATACAAAGTCGATTTACCATTGATGATTTTGCTGATTGGTTGAACTTAGCAGCGACCCAAGTGAGATATTGCTTAGACATTAACGGGACTGAGCGCATCTTATCTTTGTTGAGACAAGTGGGATTTCGACGAGGTTTGGATGAACAACATCTGCAAAAAACATTGGCGGAGTATGATCAAGACTATCGGTTCAGTTTTAAGTATGCCTTAGATCGTTTGGTGCTGGGTGTTGCTGTTCCAGTTCATGCGATGTTTGAGGAGACCTTAAGTTCTCATATAGTGGACTCGGGTGATTTTCACTTAATTGCCACGCTCATTGAAATATATAAGCACTTTACAGAGCGTCGAGATTGGCTCACGACGATTGAAATCGAAAGTGAACAAGAGACGTCAGAGCATGTTGAATTTTGGCTCAATCGTTTAATTTTAGAAGTTAATGAGTTTGAAAGCGCTGGTGTAAGCTCGTTAGAGATGATTAAAGAGATTATTCAAAAGCAAATAAGAATGCTAACGCTGGCAAATTTCTATGAAGAACATGATCAAGCCATTCTTAAAAACATACGTTTGCCTTTGAGCTATATTCTGACTGAAATCCAAAGCACCCTTGAATCGCAACTTGATTATGCATTGCCAACTGGACAAATTACATTTAGTCAAATTGGTTTGATTCGGCCAATACCGTATAAGTTAATTGTCATGATGAATTTAGACGGGGGGAAGTTTCCAAATCGGGAGAGCCATTTACCTTTTGATTTAATGGATTTACTCAAGCCAATGATTGGTGATCGATCACGTTTAGACGATGATCAAGGTGCTTTTTTAGACGCTTTGTTATTGGCCAAAGATAATCTCTGGCTATTCTATAATGGTTTTGATGTAGCCGATGGTGAAGTACGAGATCCATCGAGTAGTGTTCAGGAATTACTCCAACATCTCGCGTGGATCATAAAAACATCAGATCAATCTTCCTCGAATCCTCTCATTGATATTGATGGCATTCAAGTTCATCAGAATTTGAGCACACTCTACACGGTACATCCTTTGCAACCCTTTGATCCTGATGGTTTTCAGCAACAGCATCAGCGCTATGAAGATGAATGGTATGCCGTGGCTTCTAACCTCAATCGTCAGGATCAACGTGGTCATAGAGAGGCTTGGATTAATACCACGCTTGAATTGAATCAGGACATCATGGTCTTGGATGCTGAACAATGGATCAAAGATATTTGTTTTCCTGCGCGTCTTTATTTAAAAACCTTAGGCGTATCTAATTTAAAGGATCAGGATTTACCTGAGGTGAATGAGCCGTTGTTATTAGATGGATTGGCACGATACTCTATTCGTGACTTTTTACAACAGCAGCCAAATGTTTCGAAGCTTCAGACTGAATTACTCAGTGACCAGCTTCCTGTCGGCAAATTACAAGAAGTCAGTTTGAAAATGAGTCTGTTAGAACATCAACAGTTATTAAAAAGGCAAATGTACTATATTGATGAGCCGACCAAAATCACTCAGCGCGTCATAGCAATAGATGATATACAGCTTCAAGTGACCGTTCCTCAAGGGAATGAGATGAGCTGGGTGAGTGTTTCAACATCCAGTGCACGCGCACAACGACGAGCACATGTATGGTTAGAATACTTACTTTGGTTAAGTTATCGAGACTTACCAGATCACCTTGCAACTGAAATGCAGCGCATCCAAATCTTTAGCGATAAAACGATCATCTGTACTGGCCTGACGACGAAACAAGCTCAGGATATGCTTTCCCAATGGATTCAGGCATATAAACAAGCTCAGATAGAGCCTCTCGTTTTACCTGCAGCATTGCTGATGAAACTTGCGGTAGATGGAAAAGCATTAGAATGGGTCACTGATGAAGAGGGTCATCAGCAGTTAAACAACTTCGATAAGCTATTAAATGAGTGGAATAAAAGCGATGCCTTTCTGAGTTATAGTTTAAATGACAGCGAAGAAAGTCATTTGCACCGAGATTGGCAGTATATTTTACAAGATTTAGATGCTGAGCATCTATTAAAACAAGCGTGTGATCAGTTTGCTTATGTCTTATATCAGCCGATATATATGTATCAATCGGAGGCTGAAATATGAGTCAAAAGCCTATAGTCTCATATCAGCCAATTGTGGATATGCATTTCACTGGATTGCATTGGATTGAGGCTTCTGCGGGGACTGGAAAAACGTATACGCTCTCCAGCCTCATGGTCAGAATTTTATTAGAAGAATATTTACCAAAGCAGATTATTGCGACGACATTTACACGCAAAGCAGCGGCTGAATTGAAAAGTCGAATTCGTGCACGTTTAATCGAGGTACTTGGACTTTTAGAGTCATGTCGTGAGTTAACTCAAGATCAAGTTCAAGCGCGTGCAAAATTAGAATCAGATATTTTATATCAAGTGATTTTAAATCAATTTTCTGGCTTGATTGCACATGCGTGTGCACGTTTAAAACTGGTAATAGATCAGCTTGAAGAACTCTTTGTTGGGACCTTAGATAGCTTTAGCCAAAAGCTTCTTCGTGAGTTTGCATTTGAGAGCGGTAAAATTGAACGAATGCAAATCACCAATGATGCAAAACAATATACGGTTGAGTTAATTCATGATGAATTACGGGCATGGATTCAACAGCAGCCTCAATCAACTGTAGATTATTTGTTGCTTAAGAAAAAAATTAAGTCACAAGATGCTTATATCGATTTAATTGAAACCAGTTTGAATTTTTCCTCTGCTTATTTCAAAGCAGTGCCAGCGCCGACCATAGATGTAGATGCTTTCAAAACTCATGCAGAGCGCTTCATGCAGATCGAGCTTGAAACGCTTGATTCATTAACAGACTTTTATGATCCTGAAGGGCAGTATTATGCTGTAGTCGCAAAGAAGTGGCGCGATCAAGATAAATTAAAAATTACACTCACGCAGTTGTTGCCTGAATTCCATGATCAAGTTAAATCCCAAGGCATTGAAGTCATTTTTGCGTCGCATCTCAGCACTCATCTTAGTCAGTTGAATGAATTGAGAAAAAAAGTTCTCAATAAATGTCCCGTGGATGTTTTGGCGGCATTTGAGCAACATCCTATTATTGTTGAACTTGCTGAGTTTTTTAAACACTTTGATAAGCTCAACCAACAACTCGAGCATTTGGAGAGTTATTTACAATATTATTTAGCACAACAAGTAAAACAACGTTTGCCAGAATTGCTACAGCAAAAATCAGAAACCACATTCTCACAGCAAATTCGAACTTTGGCCGAAGCATTGCAGGGAGCGCAAGGTCAGGAGTTTGCAAAGTACGTTCACGCGCGTTACCCACTTGTTTTAGTGGATGAGTTTCAGGATACCAACCAAGATCAAGATGATATGTTGGCGCAGATTTGGAGACATCCAAGTCGCGTGAAGCAGGGTTGTATGATTATGGTGGGAGACCGTAAGCAAGCGATCTACGGTTTCCGCGGTGGAGACATGCTCACGTTCCTAAAAGCATATCAAGATGTTGAAACTAAAGCAGGGCGTTTTTACCAACTTGTGCATAATCATCGCTCAGTGAAACCATTGGTCGAAGTCGTCGATGCATTGTTTCAACAACAAATGGATTTTGGTGAACAAGTTGAATATACGCCTGTTACAGCAGGTACTCGACCGCATCCAGGATTGATCCAATCCGGTTTAGAAAATTATGCTCCGCTTCGTTGGGTTCAAGTAAATGATAAGGAACACGAGTTAGAGCAGGTTGCTTGGAAGATACTGGATTTGCTCAATCAGGCTGCCCAAAGTCAGCTATATTTCGAAAAGCAGGGGCAACGTATTGAGCTTCAGGCAGATGATATCGCTGTTTTGTCTCGTAACAATCCTGATTTAGATAAAGTTCATCATCACTTATTGATGTTAGGCATTCCTGTAAATCGACCTTCACGAAAAAGTGTCTTCAAAAGTGGAATTGCTCGAGATGTTGGTGCAATTTTGACAGCCATCATGAATCCATTTGATGAAGCTAAATTAAAGAGAGCTTTACTTACACGATTGATGGGTTTTAATTTACATCGTTTTTTGCAACTTCAAATTCAAGCAGATGGCTTAAGTTTATTTATCACGAAATTTGAAGAAATTCGTGAAATGTGGATGGGCCAAGGCTTTTTAACAGCATGGCAAAGTTTCCTCACAGAATTCAAAGTTTGGACAAACTTGGTTGAGCAATTCAGCTATGACAATGAACGCGAAGTGGTCAATCTACGACACATTTCAGAGTTGTTGAGCCAAAACAGTGATGAGTTAAGAGGTATGCATACCCTTTATCATTGGTATATGCGGCAGCTTTCAAATCCGATGGAAAGAGAGTGGGAAATTGAAAGACAGTTGAGTAATCAAGCGGGCGTTCACCTTTTAACTATTCACCAATCTAAAGGATTGGAGTTTAAGATTGTATTCTTGCTTGGCGCAGATCGTAAACTGTCAGATCGAAGCGAACTTAACTTTTCAATTCGTGAAGTGCAGGATCATGGAACTGGAAAGTCCGTCGCACAACGTGTCGTGGCGTTAAAGCGTGAAGAATTATTGGAACCATTAGAGGTTGAGCAACATGACCAACGTGCTTTGGCAGAGCATCGACGATTATGGTATGTGGCCTTAACTCGAGCACAACACCGCGTTTATTCAATGATGAGTGATCAAAAAGGGCAATCTATTTATGGTTTGGCGTTTTGGCGTGGTCATGGTGCGAACCAATTTCAGCATGCTTTCAGTTTAGATGAGCCATGTTTAGAGCAATGCCCTGAGAAAGTAATCGCAAAAAAAGAACATCATACTGTTCAAATGATTGCGCAGAAATATCCTCAAGTTCATTTTTATCCTAGAGCCAAAACCAGTTTTAGTTATCTCGCACAACATTTGAGTCATCAACAAATTAAAGATCGTATGGCGGCTCAAGATATGATTGAACATCATGCGAGTGATGAGGTCAATGCTGTGACGCTCGTGACTCCATATCAATTTGAGGATTTGGATCATCAACAACCTTTGAGTTGGATTCGTGCTCATTTTCCGATGGGAACATTAGCTGGAAATTTCCTACATGAAATTTTTGAACATATCGATTTTCAAGATCGCCGAGATTGGACATTAGAAATTCGCCGCCGTTTTAAAAATGCCTATTCGAGTTTATGGGAGCAATTATTCGCTAAATTTCAATCAGATTTTCCTCAACATGATGATGCCGAGCAACATCTGTTAGAAATGATGGCTGAATGGTTAGCAGAGGTTTTAGAGACACCTATTCAACCTGAATTTCGACTCAAACAATTAGTACCTGAAGCACATTTGGCTGAATTTCCATTCTATTTGGCTTTAGCAGACCGAATATTTGGTATTCAGCGTATTCAGCAATTATTTTTAGAGTTTGGGCTTAATATGCCCGAATTCAATGCTGCAAATTCAGCACGTTACCTCAATGGTTCAATTGACTTGGTTTATTATGATGGGGAGCGCTATCACATTGCCGACTATAAGAGTAATTATCTCGGAAATCATGTGGAAGACTATTCAGCTCAAGCTATTCAGCTGAGCATGACGCATGCAAGTTATTGGCTACAAGCAGCCCTATATTTGGTGGCATTACATCGCTATTTAAGTATTCATATTGATGACTACAACATCGATCGAGATCTTGGTGGTGCCAGTTATTTATATTTACGTGGGATGAATGGCACTGACCAATATGGATTTAATTATTGGCGTCCTAGTTCAGAATTTATTCTAAGATTAGATGCAATATTGGGCTATTTTGCTGAGGATAAAAACAGCAAAATAGCATGAATATTTAAATGAATTTATTATTAATCATTAATTTATCTTGTGGATAATATTGATGATAAATGTGTAGATAACTATGAGGATAACTGTGTGGAAATTAACCAGAATGAAAAAGTTGATGTTCCTCAATGGGTAACAACTTGGGCTGAATATATCCTAAATCAGTATCTTTCATCAGATGATTTAAATGAACAATCCATTAACACCATTGAACAAGTTCTGATGGCATCTACTGTCGGCGATAGTTGTATTGATTTGAAAGGGGAGGTTATCCAAGATCTGAGTAAGTTGCTCGTGAGCGCAGAGCTTGCAGAACAACAGGTCGCGCCTTTTGTTTATGATCAGAACTATTTGTATTTATATCGCTATTGGCAATTAGAGCAGCGTTTAGCTCAACAAGTTTATCGTTTAAAGCAGCAAACGATAGTGCCTGTAGATTGCACAAAATATGAAAAATTATTAATCGATCCATTTCAAAAGCAAGCCTTAGAAATAGTATCAAGGCAAGCGCTGAGTATGATTACAGGTGGTCCGGGTACAGGGAAAACGTATACTCTAGCGCGTATTATTGCCGTATTAAATGAGTCGAATCATCAGTTAAGAATCGCAATGGCTGCACCGACAGGGAAAGCTGCACAGCGAATGAAAGAAGCATTGCAAAACTCATTAAATGACGATGCAATGCTCAATATGGGTTTGGATATTGCCCACTTAAAGCAGCAAAATACGTTAACGATTCACCGTCTTCTAGGTTTAGGGCATAGCGCTCAACCTAAATACAGTCTGAAAAAGCCATTACCCTATGATGTGGTGGTGATTGATGAAGCCTCAATGCTCGATCTCAATCTCGCGACGATGCTTTTTGAAGCAATTCCAGACCAATGTCGTTTGATCTTGTTAGGGGATGCACAGCAGTTGGCCTCGGTTGATGTGGGGATGGTATTGGCGGATTTACAACAAGTAAAAGCGCTTAATGACCATCACGTCAATTTAGTGACCAGTCGAAGATTCAAAGCAGGTGCAAAAATCGGTGATTTGGCAAGGTTCATCCAGTCACATCAATGCTCACCACAAAGCTCGAAAGTTGAGGTATTGGCTAAATTTGAGAAGGAGATTTGTAGAGCATCTGAAATCCAACAGATTAATTTAGCTGAGCTTCAAGAGGATCTTGTTCAACTAGAGTATTTGAATAAAGAATATTCAGATCAAGATTTAAAAGCCTATTACCTTAAATTAAGCTCGGGGTTTACGGATTACTTTAAAGCACTCAACCTTTATGTCAGAAATGGATATCAGCAGCAGGATGTGGCTGAAATTATCCAAAAATTTGATGATTATAGGATCTTAGCTGCAGTGAGACATGGACATTTGGGATTGAATCGTTTGAATGATGAAATTGAAAGGGAGCTATTTCAGCACATGCGGATATCACGACACGACCTTTGGTATATTGGTCGCCCTGTCATGATGACATATAACGATTATCAACTCGGGCTTTCTAATGGTGATATTGGGATATGTCTCAGACATCGCCAGTTTGCTGATCAATTTGAAGTATATTTTCCAAGTCTTGACCAATGGTTTCCAGCATCACGTTTACCAAAGTCAATGCAAACCTGTTATGCGCTGAGCATTCATAAGTCGCAAGGTTCTGAATTTAAACACACTGCAGTTGTATTAGATGAGTTTGCGTCACGTCTATTGAGCCAAGAATTATTGTATACCGCGATTACGAGGGCAAAAAAAGCAGTCAGTTTATTGGTGGATACTGATGCTTTATTTGAGGCAATAAACATTAAAACAATAAGAAAAACAGGTTTATTGAATAAATTAAACACTTTATTTATATCTAATATTTAACGATTGGTTGAAAATAGAAAACCTTTGTAGGAAATATCTTACAAGGATTCGAGAAATTGGCGCATAGAGCTTCGTACAATTTTTTGCGATGATTGCTTGCATAAAAGGTTCAACACGGAAAGTTGAGCAATATCGCATAATTACAATAATTTATAGTCGAGAGACTGCGAACTTACAATGATGTAAGTGATAAAAGAGGAAACTTACAGCCGCTAAGCCTTGTAGTTTTGGGAGAGACTACAGGGCTTTTTTATATACATATAAGATTAAATTGATTACATAATGTACGCAATTTCTTACATAAAGATCAGAAAACTGCGACTTGTGTTGCATAATGAATCTGGCAAAATAGTCATATAAGGAAATGAAACCTTAAGAACAAGGACCGTATTAATAATAAATGTGTGTGCAGCACTTACAATAAAAATATAAATAACAGAATCATAACTAAAATATAAGAATCTACAGCGCAAAAAAGGCCCTATGACTTGTCATAGGGCCTTTTTTAACCGTTTATCTCAATCTTAATTTTTAGGCATCTTTATACTTGTTTTGACTTAACGATTCTATTAAAGTGAGTAAAAATTATCACTTTACAAAAAAACCATGAAAAAATTCATAATTTTAATCATTTTGGTGAGTGTTGTTCTGTTTGGGTTGTATAAATGTTTTAAGCCTGCAGATCAAAACACTTCCTCAGTCGCTCAGATTGATTCTCTATCTGCTCCTGAGAGTGGACAGCAAACGCCAATATCGCCTAACGAAGATCAAGTCGAAGATTTAAATGAGTCTGAGAAGATGCCTGTTACTGATTCTCCAGATTTAGTAGATCCGAAGAGCGATTTTTCGATTAAGCCTATTGATCCAGAAACTGATCCAGCCAATCAAGTGTAATTTTTTACCCTGCGCACTAAAAACATAACAACGGAGAACAATTATGTTTAAAACTTTATCATTAAGCGCATGTTTGAGTGTTTTGATGGTCGGTACTGCAATGGCTCAAATGAGTCCTGTAGCAGCTAACGCTAAATTGAACAATCAGGCAAAACAAAAAGTGTCGAAAGGTGGTATTAATCTGTCGGCATTATTGAACAACAGTTCAAATGATCTAATCGTTGAATATCATATTGACATTAATCATTTAGAAAATAATCGCGCTCAACTTCGTGAACATCTTGCTCAAAAGAAGCAATCGATTCAATCGAACTTTAAGCGTTTAGGTGGTATTCAATTACTACGCGATTATAATGCCTTACCATATAGTTTTCATCGCGTTCAAAAGCGTGACACGCTCGTAAGCTTATTGAATGACCCGAATGTAAAAGCAATTTATCCAAATAATATTTCTTATACGACAGCATCTCAAAGTCTACCATTAATTGGTCAAGTGCCTGCAGCTGCGCAAGGCTATACTGGTGCAGGGACAACAATTGCTATCTTAGATACAGGTATTAATTACCAACATTCAGACTTTGGTAATTGTACAGCGCCAGGTGTACCATCATCCACTTGCAAAGTTTCGGATTCTATTGAAATTGCTCAAGAAGACGATACATTAGAATTAGATGTTAATGGACATGGAACTAACGTTGCAGCAATTGCTTCTAAAGTTGCACCAGATGCAAAAATTGTCATGCTTGATGTGTTCACCGGCAGTACAGCTAGAACTGGTGGTGGCGCAACCGATTATGACATAATTGGTGCCTTGAACTGGGTAGCGAACCATGCCCAAAGCAAAAACATTAAATCAGTAAACTTAAGCATTGGTAATGGACGTAGTTATTCCTCAACTTGTACTAGTTCCGTACTTACAGATTCTTTTTCGAAGTTGAGAGGCTATGGGGTATTACCAGTAGTTGCATCTGGCAATGATGGCCATCTGAGTGGTATATCCTATCCAGCATGTACTGCGGGTGCAGTCAGTGTAGGGGCAGTTTATGATGCTAACGTAGGTTCGATTGCATTTAGCAATTGCTCTGACAGTGCAACTTATAGCGACAAAGTAACGTGTTTCAGTAACTCGAGTCGTAATTTAACTTTATTGGCGCCTGGTTCACGTATCACCGCTGGCGGATATACAATGGATGGTACTTCAATGGCTGCACCTCACATTGCTGGTGCTGTTGCTGTGTTACGTGCGAATAATGCTTTCCCGAATGAATCTCTGGATCAAATTGTTGCACGTATGACGTCTACGGGAACTTTGGTTACGGATCATCGTAACTCAATTCGAACACCTCGTTTGAATTTAATTGCTGCGTTAAATGGTGCTCCATCTACTCCAGCACCACAACCCCCTGTTATTGACCCACCTGTAGTGACGCCAACTCCTACGCCAACACCAACGCCAGCACCAAAACGTAACTGTCGTACTTTCTTTTTTGTGACAATCTGTAGTGGTTAATTAATAGCTAATAGATGAAAACTTTAAAAAAAGGCATCTAAATGATGCCTTTTTTACATTGATATTAAACACGTTCAGTTTCAGATTGATCAGTTCCAAATAACGCGCGTCTTTTTTCCTTAGGAATACTTGGGCATTGGTTGGATATTTGATATAGCACTTTTGCTAAAGCGGCTAAATGTGTGCCTAACACAGATTTCCCTGTATTTAAGAACGATACACTGATATCCCGTTGAGGATCTGCCCAACATAAAATATTCGAGAAACCTAGATGACCAAAAGCTTGTCCAGTATTTGGGCCAAATACACCGATTGGATTACTGCCTAACATCGGACCAAGTGCATAACGCATAGGTGCTAAAAGGTTACGGTCTATTGTTGTATTGGATGTAGGGAGTGTTGCTCTGAAAACCGTTTCTGAATTGATAATTTGCTGGTCTTGATAACGACCACCATTAAGTAACATTTCAAAAAAGCGATTGGCTTGTTCAGCACTGGTGTAAATATTTCCTGCAGGACAGACGGTATCCATAAAACGGGGATCATTGGTGACATCCACTGCCAGTTGCAGTCCTCCGCCTAATACACGATTGAGATATAGGTCAGTCCCCAAAACAGGGTGAATCCCAGTTGGATAATTTTTTGCAACTAAATGACGTAGTTCTGGTTTTAAACCATAGTTGAAGAAAGGTAAATTCATTGGTTTTTCAATATGTTCGTGCAAGTAATCACGAATATCTTGTCCTGTTACACGTTCAACCAATTCTCCTAAAATATATCCAGCAGTTACAGCATGATAAGAGAGTTGCGAGCCTACGGGTGCAATCGGTTTTGCTGCATAAAGATGCTCCAGGATCCCTTGACGATCAAATAAAAGCTCTGGAGTGACCTCAGTTTCAATTTTAGGAATACCGCCACGGTGTGATAACAAATGAAATATGGTGGCGCGTCGTTTACCGTTAACACCAAACTCTGGAATATAGCGACTCACTGGATCAAGTAAGTTAATTTTCCCTTGTTGATCTAACAAATGCACTAACATGGCATTAACGATTTTAGAGGCAGAAAACATACAGACCGGTGTTTCTGGTGTCGCAACTTTAGAAGGGTCTGTTTGATAGTTTGGACCAAGTTCTGTGTAACCAATACTGCGATTAATTAATATCTGACCCTTGCGACGTAAACACATACTGATCATTGGATGATTGCCAGTACGATAAAGTGCTTCAACACTGTGCCAAATTTT
Source organism: Acinetobacter sp. ANC_7588 (assembly GCF_056783995.1). Taxonomy (NCBI): domain Bacteria; kingdom Pseudomonadati; phylum Pseudomonadota; class Gammaproteobacteria; order Moraxellales; family Moraxellaceae; genus Acinetobacter; species Acinetobacter sp. ANC_7588. Next base: position 151,665 of record NZ_JBWYIU010000006.1, read on the forward strand.
ATCAATTTGCTGTTGCGTCATTCCCCCAAGTTCTGGCGCAACTTCGTCTTTATGACGAGTGATCGTAGTTAAGTCTTTTGGTGCTATGCACGTATTTGTAGAGAGTAATTTCACGTTCATTCCATGTTTCATTGTTTTTATAACAGGCAAGTTTGCCCTGCCAAAAAACAAAAGTCAGTATCTTTAACGACATGAATTGATGATTGTTTCTGCCAGAAGTTATTGAGCGGATAATTTTGCTTTTTGAGGGGGGTTCCTTTAAAATAGCACGCTGCTGTAGTGATGCACGGCAGTCAATTCCGCTTTGAAGAGCGTCATTGATTTGTATCAAATACTTTTAAATAAGCATCTCGGAGAAATCGAATGGCTTTAACAAACGCAGATCGCGCAGAGATCATTGCTAAATTTGCTCGCGCTGAAAACGACACTGGTTCACCAGAAGTTCAAGTAGCTCTTTTATCTGCTCAAATCAATGACTTACAAGGTCACTTCAAAGAGCACAAACACGACCACCATAGCCGTCGCGGTCTTATCCGTATGGTTAACCAACGTCGTAAGCTTCTTGACTACCTTAAAGGTAAAGATGCTACTCGTTACAGCGATTTGATTGCTGCTTTAGGTTTACGTCGTTAATTCGATTTAAACTTTATTTTCGGATTATTGCATGTTGAATGCTGTATTGCTGAAAACTAAAGGCGATCTAGTTTCGACTAGATCATGGGGAAGGGGCGAATAGTTTCGCTCCTTCTTTGTGTTTAAAAATAGTGTTTCTAGTGAGGTCGGCTTCTAAGCTTTGTCATTTAAAACCTGTGTTGTGAATGCCAAACCTTAGGGGTCTCCACTAGAATAAAATCAGGAAAAAATAGAACATGTCGATGTTTAATATTATTCGTAAAGAATTCCAATTCGGTCAGCACCAAGTTGTGCTTGAAACAGGCCGTGTGGCGCGTCAAGCAAATACAGTAGTGATTACCATGGGTGGTGTGACTGTATTGGTTGCTGTTGTTGCTCAACCGACTGCGAAAGCAGGTCAAGACTTTTTCCCATTGACTGTTAACTACCAAGAAAAACAATATGCTGCAGGTCGTATCCCAGGTGGTTATGGTAAGCGTGAAGGCCGTGCATCTGAAGCTGAAACTTTAATTTCACGTTTGATCGACCGCCCAATTCGTCCGTTGTTCCCAGAAGGTTATTACAACGAAATCCAAGTGACTGCGACAGTTGTATCATCTGACAAAACAATGGAAGCTGACATTGCTGCAATGTTAGGTACTTCTGCTGCACTTGCAATTGCAGGTACACCTTTCCGTGGTCCAATTGGTGCTGCACGTGTCGGTTTAATCAACGGTGAATACGTTCTTAACCCAAGCCACGAACAACTTGCTCAATCTGATCTTGATCTTGTCGTTGCGGGTACTGAAGCTGCTGTACTTATGGTTGAATCAGAAGCGAAAGAACTTTCTGAAGACCAAATGTTGGGCGCAGTTCTTTTTGGTCATGACGAAATGCAAATTGCAATTCAAGCAATCAAAGAATTCGCAGCAGCAGCGGGTGCAACAGAGTCTACTTGGACTGCACCAACTAAAAATGAAGAACTTCAAGCAAAATTAAAAGAAGCATTTGAAGCGAAAATCTCTGAAGCATACACGATTGCGGTTAAGCAAGACCGTTATGCAGCACTTGATGCACTTCATGCTGAAGCAATTGCGCAATTCGTTCCTGAAAATGATGAAACAGGTATTGCTGATGAAGTGAACGAATTATTTGAAGACCTTAAATATCGTACAGTTCGTGACAATATCTTGTCTGGTAAACCACGTATTGATGGTCGTGATACTAAAACTGTTCGTGCAATCGACGTACAAGTGGGCGTATTAGATCGCGCTCATGGTTCTGCATTGTTTACACGTGGTGAAACTCAAGCACTTGTAACAACAACTTTGGGTAACACGCGTGATGCATTAATGGTGGATACCCTTGCAGGTACGAAGACTGATAACTTCATGCTTCACTACAACTTCCCTGCATACTCTGTAGGTGAAACTGGTCGTGAATCGGGTCCTAAACGTCGTGAAATTGGTCATGGTCGTTTGGCACGTCGTGGTGTTCAAGCAGTTCTTCCACCAGCTGATCGCTTCCCGTACGTGATTCGTATCGTATCTGACATCACTGAATCGAATGGTTCGTCTTCAATGGCGTCTGTGTGTGGTGCTTCTTTATCACTTATGGATGCAGGTGTTCCACTTAAAGCGCCAGTTGCAGGTATTGCAATGGGTCTAGTGAAAGAAGGTGAACGTTTCGCAGTTCTTTCAGACATTCTAGGCGACGAAGATCACCTTGGCGACATGGACTTTAAAGTAGCAGGTTCTGCAAACGGTATTACTGCACTTCAAATGGACATCAAGATCGAAGGTATTACTGAAGAGATCATGGAAGTTGCATTGAATCAAGCGTATGCAGGTCGTATGCATATCTTGAATGAGATGAATCAAGTGATTTCACGTGCTCGTCCTGAAATCTCAATGCACGCACCAACATTCCAAGTGATCAGCATCAATCCTGATAAGATCCGTGACGTGATTGGTAAAGGCGGCGCAACTATTCGTCAAATCACTGAAGAAACCAAAGCAGCGATCGATATCGAAGATAACGGTACAGTACGTGTATTTGGTGAAACTAAAGCAGCGGCAATGGCTGCAGTAGCGAAAATCCAAGCGCTTACAGCAGAAATTGAACCAGGTACAATTTACACAGGTAAAGTCATTCGTATCGTTGAATTCGGTGCGTTCGTCAATATCCTTCCTGGTACTGATGGCTTGCTTCACATTTCACAAATCTCGAACGAGCGTATTGCGAATGTGACAGACGTTCTTACTGAAGGTCAAGAAGTTAAGGTACAAGTTGCGGATGTTGATAACCGTGGTCGTATCAAACTTACAATGAAAGACATTGAACAAGCTTAATCATTTAAGCTAATTCTAAGCCTTGTGTGGTGCTTCGTTTAAACGAGTGTTACACAAGGCTTTTTTTATGGCATGATCAAAATGTTCTCATTTAAAAATAACTAAAATGCAAAAGTTTAATTATTATTATCATCAAGGTGACGGGTATATTTATCTGAGTGAAGAATTATCGACTGATGTTGATGCAGAATTTATATGGTTGAGTTTTGAACGCCACGAATTGATTCAAAATACAGAGACGTGGCAACGATATATTTTTGAGAACACTGGAATTCTGTTGAACGAATTTCATCTTAAAGATATTCAAAACCTTGAGCATCCTTGCGTATTTGATGCATTGGATGATTATGATTTGTTGATCTTTAAAAAATTAATCACCCCAGATGACCACATACAAATTCAGAATGGTCATTCAGCTGAACAACAAACTGCGGACATTGTTACAACGCCGGTAAGTTTTGTCATGACATCAAATGTTTTAATCACAGTGCATGAACGAGGTAATTGTGTATTTGAAACATATCTTGAAAGAGTGCAGGCGATTCAAACACGACCTATAGAGCAACAAAATATTCCACGAAAATTAGCACAGAGCCCTGTAGATATTGTGCTTAGATTACTGAATATGATGGTGGATGGCTATTTAGGTTTACGTGTGCCACTAACCAAACGTGTGGAATTTTGGCAAAGAGAACTATTACAAGGAAATCAAAAATTTAATCGATGGAATCAACTGCTGCAAGAGATCACGGCTTTTCAACAAGTTGAAAATTTGTGTGAAGAACAGGTTGAATGCCTACAAGAATTAAGAGATGAAGTTGTCGAAAATTATCATCATATTAAAGCTAAACGTAAGGCAGAGAAGCAAAATTTAATGCTCGTCCGAATGGATGATTTAATTAGCCATATTGAAAGAATACAAAAGCACAGTGTTCGGTTAAACCATGCAGTACAAGCCGCTATCGATTTGCACTTTTCAGCAGTGGCCAATCAAACCAATGAAAATATGAGAATTTTAGCAATTATCACCGCTGTATTTGCACCACTGACTCTTCTTACAGGTATTTACGGAATGAATTTTGAATTTATTCCAGGATTAAACTCACCGCATGGCTTTTGGTGTATGCTCACAGCCATGTGTGTGACAACACTTTTGTTAATTTGGTATTTTTATCGTAGACAAATGGTCGGACGCGGTGAAAAAAGTGTGATGGAATTGTTGGCTCAACAAAACCAGCAGCAACAACTCGGTTTGTTTGCATTTTTGGAGTATGAACCGATTCAAAAAACATTGAAAGGTACGCTCCGAGAAATGGGACGTTGGACTCGATTAAAATAGTCAACGTCACATAAGGCACTTATGCTTTAAGTCAGAATGATAAGTGCCAGATTCACCGTTATTTTATAATATTAAATTGAAATTACTGGGTAAGGTTCATCTGCGCTTGTTTGAGCAAACGATACATTTCATCTTTTAATTTAAGTTTTTTTCGCTTTAGAAACTCAATATCATCATTAATTACATTAACTGGATTTAGTTCCAAATGCGTAATTTCATGATCTAGCGTTTCATGTTCCTCGAAAATTTTAGCGAAGTGAGGGTTTTCTTCTCTTAAAGGCTGAATAAGTTCACGGAACTCAGGGAAAAGGTTTTTCAGCTTTTTATTGCATTCTTTAACTTTCATTGATGGTTTAATCCTTTCATTCTAATCAATAAAAAATAAATGCATGTAACAGTACATGCATTTATGTGGGCTTGCTTTATTTGAAGTATTTCACTTGCTTGCGCAATTGTTGTACTTCATCTATCAGATCCATCATCATGGCGACGGCAGGGAGACTTGCTTCAAAATCCCGTTGCAAGCGATAAGCTCTCCGTGCTCGAGTAAGTTCTTCACCAAAAAATTGATGGATTTTTTGCTCAGAACGAGCTGGTAGAATTTCATATTCAAGTAATTGCAAAACCCATTCAGGACTTTGTCCGCATGCTTGGGCAAAATGCTTTAAATCAAAAATACATTGGTCATCAATGATTTCAGCCTCTAAATATCCATTTTTGTACACTTCTCGGTACTGAATCGTTGTCATGATTCACCTCCTTCATCACGAGGGTTGAAATGTGTAAATGCTTGAGCAAATTGCTCATATGCCTGTTTTTGCTGCGGGGATTCTGCTCTTGGATAAACAATATTCAGGATTAGATAAAGGTGTCCCGGGGGGGAAGAGGGAATCCCTTTTTCTTTAATACGGAGTTGTTTGCCATAAATTGTATGTTGAGGAATGCTGAATTTGATCTTTCCAGAGGGGGTTTTTAGCTCGATGTCTTGGCCTAAAGCAGCTTCCCAAGGACTAATGTTAATGTGATAGTAAATGTCTGCCTGATCGACATATATGCTGTCAGTGGTTTGATAATGGATCTGTATATAAAGATCTCCATTTTCACCGCCCGATAAACCAGCTTGTCCTTGACCTTTGAGTCGAATTTGTTGACCGTTTTTCATCCCTTTCGGGATTCTAATTTCAAGGGTTTTTCGCTGAACTTCAGGTTGTCCATATGCATTAAAAGTGGGTATACGCAATTGGATGGATTGAGTGACACCTTCAAAAGCGACTTGTAAGGGCACTTCTATACTGGCATGTTGATCTTCACCACGAATCGGCTGGGATTTATATTGGTGTGAGCGCTGTGCATAACCTCCACCAAAACCTGTTCCAAAACGCCCAAACAAATCTTCAAAGCCAGAAAATTCATGATTTGTATGGTTTTCACTATCCGAGAAAGGAGACTGACTATTCAACTGATCGAGTTGTTGATCGTACTCTTGTTTTTTTAAAGGATCACTTAATGTGTCATAAGCCGTATTAATCGCCTGCATTTTTTTTTCGGCATCAGGTGCTTGACTGATATCGGGATGGTATTTCCGAGCCAGTTTTCGATATGATTTTTTTATTTCCTCAGGACTCGCATCGCGATCTAGTCCGAGTTCCTCATAATAATTATTTGCCATTAAGCAAAAATAACCGTTGATTAACTTTTAATCATTATGAGCAGACTTTCGAAGACTACAATATGTTCAGATGGTGAATAATTGTTTCAATTTCTTACAACAAAAAAAATCAGCAAGTAAAACTTGCTGATTTTCGAAGAGAACTGTTTAGGATTAACTGAGGTGCTCGCCGAATAGACCAAGAGCTTCTTCAGCAGTAAATCTGTATTGAGTGTTACAGAATTGACAGTCCATGGTAATAGGGTTCTGTTGTTCTAAAATTTCACGCACAGATTCAGCACCCACCTGAATTAATGCTGTAGAGCAACGCTCTTTAGAACATGTACAGCCAAATTGAAGTTGTTCAGCTTCAGGTAGTCTGACTTCTTCTTCATTATATAAGCGATACAAAATTTCTTGCGCATCCAGCTCAGTAAGTTCATCTGTTTTTAAAGTTTCAGTGAGCATGGTTAGACGAGGCCAGATATCTTCATCAACCTTTTGCTGCTCTTCATCATTGTTACGCGGTAATAATTGAATCAAAAGACCACCAGCGCGTTGAGCAGTACTAGCTAAAACGATCTTGGTTGGAATTTGGGCAGATAAATCATAATACTGCATGAGGCATTTAGCTAAATTCGGCTGATCTAAAGGCACGATACCCTGATAGCGTTCGCCAAATTCAGGTTCAATATTAATAAATAAAACTGGACTGACCAAAGTTTTCAGAACGATGCTGCTGTCTGATGCTTCTTCAAAACGTGGATCAGCTTCATATTCAGCTAATCCGCGTACTTCACCGAGGTGATTACATTCAGCCATAGCCCATTTTAAGGTGCCAGAAGCTTGAATTTGGAGGCTAATACGTCCCTTAATTTTAAGTGTGCTGGCCAACAATGCAGTTGCACTGAGCATTTCGCCCAATAAAATTTGAATCGCAGGTGCATAGGCGCGTTGCGCTAAAATTGTTTTAAGCGTATCTTCAAGATGTACGACTTCACCACGAACAGGGCTGTTATCAATAAAAAAACGTTGACGTAAATCAGACATAAAATTCTCCAAATCCCTGTCTAGATGGTGACGATATTGTAAATCACAAGTTAAAATTCTTCATCTCGACAAACATTAATTTGGTTTTGCGAGTGCTTAGCGCGTCGTTCTACAGAACTTACTTCAGAATCAATGGTTTCATCTAAACTTTCTAAAAGTGGTTGATGTTGTTGCGCATCATTTTCAAAAATTTGTTCGAGTTCCGCTAAGAAATTTCGATAGCTTTCAAAGACTTTTTGATCATCCGTATAGATGCGTTGTTGCTCAGCTAATAGACGCTCATCATAGTCTCTAAATATTTCAATACTATGTTGAGCATGTTCTTGACTTAAACCTAACGCGGTTAAGGTGCGAAATGCCATACCGAGTGAAGATAGAAAAGTTTCACGCCAAATATGCTCAATGCCTAAGTCTTTAAGTAAATGCATATGATGTCGATCACGGGCACGGACGATGAGTTTGAGCGTTGGATAATTCAAACGTAAATGGCGAGCAATATTCATCGACATTTCCACATCGTCTACAGCAAGTACAAATGCCTTAGCATGCTCGATGCCTGCAGATCTCAATAAATCAGGGGAGGAGGCGTCTCCATAATAAATTTTACCACCGTACTTTCTCACAAAATCAATTTTTTCTAAATTATTATCAATGGCTGTAAAGCTGACATGATTGAGATAAGCAACGCGCGCCACTATTTGTCCGACGCGTCCAAAACCTGCAATGATTAATGTTGAATGAGTGTCTGGTAATGGGACATCTTCAGCGCTATCAGTCTTTCGATCAAGATATGGAATGAGCCATCGTTGTGCAAGCCAGAAAATGACAGGGGTGAGTGCCATCGAAATTGCAATGATCAGAATCGTAGGGGATAACACTGCTTGAGTAATTAAACCTTCGGTATTCGCAACAGCTAAGATCACATAAGCAAATTCTCCTCCTTGAGCAAGACAAATGGCAATCAATACACTGGTTTTGCATTGAAATTTAAAATATCGCGCGATTGCAACCATGCTTAATATTTTTATGATGATCAGCACGAATGCCCCACCAAAAATGAATAGCGGCTGATCTACGAGGAGATCAATCGGTGTCATCATGCCTACGCTCATAAAGAATAAACCGAGTAATAACCCTTTGAAGGGTTGAATGCTCGATTCCAGTTCATGGCGAAACTCAGAATCCGCGAGTAATACACCTGTCAGAAAAGCACCGAGCGTGGTGCTTAATCCGAGCATATCCATAAACAGAACGACAGCCAAAACAATGAAGAGTCCAGCAGCCGTAATGAGTTCAGTGGCACCACTCTGTACAATGAATCTAAAAAATGGTCGCATCACATAGCGACTAAATAAAAATAAGCCAGTAAACGTTGCAACAACAGCGGCAAAATAAGCAATACCATGATGTGTAGACTGATTTCCCGCGAGTAGGGGAATCAGGGCGAGTAAAGGAATAGCGGCAATATCTTGAAACAGTAAAATAGAGAAAGATTGCTGACCATGCGCGGTATTCAGCTGCTGCTTTTCTGCAAGTAATTGCATGACAAATGCTGTAGATGATAAAGCAAGGGCAAGACCAATTACGACACTAGCAGCAAGATGCTGTTGGAAGAACAGCCAAATGGTTGCGACAAGAATTATACCTGTGATCAAGACTTGAGCACTTCCAATCACAAATATAGAGTGACGCATATTCCACAAGCGCTGAGGGCGTAATTCTAGGCCGATTAAGAACATCAAAAAAATCACGCCGTACTCAGCTAATTTCATTAATGTTTCGGCATCATTGGTCACATTCAATGCACTTGGACCAAGTAATATTCCTGTAAACAAATAACCTAAGACTGTCGCAATACCAATTTTTTTTCCGAGCGGAACAAAAATTAATGCGGCAGCTAGAAAAATTGTGATTTGTAACAACAATGGCATTGGCCTTCCCTAAAGTGGAATGTTGGACTGATGAAATTGTAATCGTGTCTGCTTTAGCTGTGTAAATTTAATTCAGGTCTTCGACTTTGATAATTTAACTCTATTCATGATTAGCTTAGCTCTTGAGGATCTATATCAATACTGAGCTTCATCGTTGAAGGTTTTTGTTGAAGCACAAATGGCCACCATTCTCGTATATAGAAATGCATTTTTGCACGATCTGATGACAATAAAACCACATGTGCCTGATAACGCCCAGCCTTTCGCTCCATTGGCGCAGGAATTGGACCCCAAATCTCAATCAGCTCACCAGTATGTTGTTGGAGCGATTGTGTCATATTGGTTAAAAAATTGAGATTTTCTTCCTGACTACGCGATTCACAACGTATTAATGCTGCATAGCGCATTGGAGGGAGTAAAGCAGATTGACGATCATGAAGTGTTTCACGAGCAAAAGCACGATAGTCTTTATTAATGAGCGTGTTGAGTAGAGGGTGATCAGGTCGTAAAGTTTGTAGATAAACCTCACCTTTTTTTTCACCTCGTCCTGCACGACCTGCAACTTGAACAATCAATTGGGCTGTTCGTTCCGTTGCTCTGAAATCAACACTGAGTAGGCCACTATCAATATCTAAGATTGCAACTAAGGTTACATACGGAAAGTGATGACCTTTGGCTAACATTTGCGTACCAAGTAAAATCATCGGTTTACTTTGATGAATTTGCTCGTAAATTTTTTGCCAACTACCGACACGGCTCGTGGAATCACGATCTACTCTGACCACAGGAAAGTCTGGAAATAAATGTTGTAAATTCTCTTCAACTTTTGCCGTGCCCATTCCAATAGGCTTCAAGGTGTGTTGCTGACAAGAGGGGCATTGATCAGGCAGTCGATTAATTGTCCCACAGTGATGGCAATGCAGGTGCTCATATGGTTTTTTATGAAGCGTAAAATGTGCATCACAATGGGGACAATTGGCTTGCCATCCACAGCTTTCGCAGATCAGGACAGGTGCATAACCACGTCTGTTTAAAAAGATCAGTACCTGTTCTTCTTGATTGAGTCTTTTTTGAATTTCTTTAATGAGTTGTTCGCTTATACCATGCTGTTTTTGAGCAATCTTTAGATCAATTAAATGAATTTTAGGTAAGCTTGCACCTGCAGCACGTTCATCGAGTTTCAGAATCGTTAATTTTTTTTGCTCCACCAAATGATATGAGTCAATACTTGGTGTTGCTGAGCCAAGGACAATGGGGCATTGCTCTAAATAAGCGCGATAGAGAGCAACATCACGTGCATGGTAGCGAAAACCTTCTTGTTGTTTGAATGACAGGTCATGCTCCTCATCTAAGATAATGAGCCCTAAATTTGGCATGGGGGTGTAAATCGCAGAGCGTGTACCAAGAATAATGGAGGCCTTTCCTGTTTGAGCATATTGCCAAGCTTGGAGGCGCTTTGTGTCATTCAGTCCGGAATGCAACAAGACAATATTGCAGTGAAAGCGAGATTGAAACCGACTGATAGTTTGAGGGGTTAAGCCAATTTCTGGTACCAGTACCAATACTTGCTGACCTTTTTGTAAAACCTCTTGCATGACTTGCAAATAAACTTCAGTTTTTCCGCTTCCAGTTAAACCATCGAGTAAAAATGCTTGATAGCGATTTTGTGCTTTTAAAATGGATTGAATTGCTTTTTTTTGATCATCATTTGCAGTCAATGGCATTTGAGCCAGCTGTACAGGTTCAGGACTAAAGTCCTGCTGAATCAATTTACATTCGACGATTTCTTTCTTTTCAAGCGCTTTTAATGTTGCTGTTTCCACACCACTCAAATTCAGTATCGTCTCGGCAGTCCCTTGAGGGTGTAGCTTTAAAATTTTATAAGCCTCTTGTTGTTTTAAAGATCGAGCCACTTTCTTTTCAGCGTCTAAATTTAAAACTTTCCAAGAGTGAGCTAATAAATTATAGGGTTTACCCTGCCTTAAAAATGTCGGCAAAGTGGTATGCATGACTTCCCCAATGGGGAATTGATAATATTGAGCAGACCACTGCGCGAGCTGAATGATCGTATCATTGAGTATGGGTTGCAGATCCAAGATTTCAGTGATGGGTTTCAGTTTGATTTTCGGATCTAATGGCGTTTCCGGTGCGATCTTTTCGAGTACGATTCCGACTAAGTTTTGACGACCAAACGAAACAAGAACACGGCAACCTATGTGTATAGTTTGGTATTGTTCTGCAGAAACTTCATAATCAAAACAATCATATAGATAAACTGGCACCGCGATGCGCACTCGATAAACAATTTGGCTTAATTCTGAAATATTTGTCATATATAGTCGTCAATCAATATGGTGAAAACTTATCGTGGATAACCAATGCTTGTGATAGAGTGTTCAAGTTGTTGCAAGTGATCAATATGAATGAAGAGAACGGTCTAAGGCAACTCTTAAGACATCATAATTAGGAAAATTAGAGCATTATCATGCCCGCATATCAATATACTGCCATCGATGCTTCAGGAAAGCAGCAAAAGGGTGTGCTAGAAGGTGATTCAGCCCGACAGATTCGACAACAGCTTCGGGATAAACAATGGATTCCAGTACAAGTTGATGCTGTAGAACAAAAAGACAAGCATCGAACTGGTGGTTTTTTTCAAAAAAAGTTTACAGCTTATGACTTAGCTTTGATGACTCGCCAATTATCCGTATTAGTTGCAGCGGGGATCCCACTTGAGGAAGCATTAAGAGCAGTTGCCAAACAAAGCGAAAAAGCTCACGTGCAAAATTTGATGTTATCTGTAAGATCAAAGGTTTTAGAAGGTCATTCCTTGGCTCAAGGGATGCAACAATCTGGCAGATTCCCTGAACTTTATATTGCAACGATTGCTGCTGGTGAGCGATCAGGACACTTAGATCTTATTCTCGATCAATTGGCTGATTACACTGAAAATCGCTTTGCGATGCAAAAGAAGATTCAAGGTGCAATGATTTATCCTATTATTTTGATGTTGATGTCTTTCGGTATCGTGATGGGACTCATGACCTATGTAGTGCCAGACATCGTTAAAACCTTTGACCAAAGTAAAGATGCGCTACCTTGGATTACGGTTGCTTTAATGAAAGCCAGTGATTTTATACGTCAAGCTTGGCCATTTGTATTGGTCGCGTCGGCGTTGGGATTCATTATATTGGTGCGTTTTTTAAGGACTGCCGCAGGGCATTATGCTTTTGATCGTCTCACGTTGAAGTTGCCATTATTTGGAAAACTATCACGAGGTATTAATGCCGCCCGCTTTTCAAGTACCTTATCTATCTTAACGCAATCTGGTGTTCCTTTGGTCGACGCGTTGAAAATTGGTGCAGCAGTAAGTAGCAATTGGGTTATTCGAGATGCAGTCAATGTCGCGGCTGAAAAGGTCACAGAGGGTGGAAATTTGGCGACGCAACTTGAACGCTGTGGTTATTTTCCACCGATGATGGTGCAAATGATCAAAAGTGGTGAAGCCTCGGGTGAGTTGGATCGAATGTTAGAAAGAGCTTCGACGATGCAAGATCGAGAAGTTACCACATTAATTTCGACATTATTGGCGTTGCTGGAGCCACTAATGTTGGTGTTAATGGCTGCGATTGTATTGGTGATCGTGATTGCTGTCATGTTGCCAATCGTCAACATGAACAATATGATTTAAACAGATTCAATAAATTCTAATAATGAATGAAACAGCGAGTGAAAATATGCGAAACAAGATGAAAATGCGAAAACAATCTGGTTTTACCCTGATCGAAGTGATGGTGGTGATTGTGATTTTAGGTGTGCTTGCAGCACTGATTGTGCCTAATGTCATGGGTCGTGGTGAGAAAGCGAAGGTTGATACCACAATCATTACGCTGAAAGGTGTTGCAGGTGCATTAGATCAATACAAATTAGACAATAACCAATATCCATCGATGCAAGATGGTGGCTTGGATGCCTTAGTCAATCAACCAGCTTCAGCAAAAAACTGGTTACCTGGTGGTTATGTGAAGGGTGGTTATCCTAAAGATAGTTGGGATAATGATTTACAATATGTGATTCCCGGTTCGGAAGGTCGTGCATATGATCTTTATTCATTCGGCGCAGATGGAAAGCAGGGTGGTGAAGGAAATGATGCTGATATCTTTTACACACCATAAATGAAAATCATTATTAAAAACCATTCATGGTATTAATCACTTCACTTAATCGAATTAATAAATATTGAGTGAAGTGATAATCTTTATTATTTAGAAATATTAAACCAAATCATTGATAATTATAATTTTTAAAAATAAAGGTTTTTTGAGATTTATAATAAGAATTATTCCCATATTTAATGGTTACAAGAAACAGAAAATATGAAGAAAATTAGGCTTTTTATTTTAATTATTCCCTGCATAATGGAGCTAACAGCTTAGCTTGATAATAAGGGGGAATGATGAAAGCATTAATATTGTCAGATGAAATCAATTTATTTCATTGGACTGTGCTCAAGTCTGCACTGCTTATTTTGAGCTTATTGCCTATCAGTCATCTATTTATTGATCTTTGGTCAAATGCAGATGCAAGCAGTCAAATCATGATCGGATTTATGGCGATTAGTGTATTTAGTGCGATTACGATTTTAAGTTTTTATAGTGCACTTAAAGCATCTATTTTGACGCTGTCTGATGTATCTTCAACATTTGAAGCGCTGCTCATTAAAATTTATCGATCTATTCCCATGTTGAGTTTGATGGCAATGCTGTCTTACCTCACAACACAAATTTAAAAAAACCGAGCATATTTGCTCGGTTTTTTTGATATAGAACGTATATTTGATTTGAACCAAGTGTTATCGACGAGATTTAAAACTGACATCGACAACACGTGGTCTAAAGAACCAACCCATCATCAATAAAATCAATGACAATCCCAATATTGGCCAATCACTGAATCTCGTATACCAAGTTTGCCCTTCCATTGCAGGTAGATCACCACGAAGAACCGCTTTTTGATCAATTGGGGCTTGGCTGACGATTTCCCCTTTGTGGTTGATAAAAGCAGTTACACCTGTATTGGTTGCACGAATAAACCAGCGTCCATTTTCTTTTGCTCGCATTTGTACCATTTGTAAATGTTGCCACGGACCAGCCGTACCCGTAAACCACGCATCATTTGAAACGGTGACGAGGAAATCACTATTTAGTGCATTGCGTCGGGTTAGGTTCGGATAGGCAACCTCATAACAAATCGCAGCAGCTAATTTGTGGTTGTGAATTGAAAAAGGAGCTTGATCCTGCGGACCACGTGAAAAACCGCTCATTGAAGGATCATTTTGAAGCGCAGGTAACACCCAACTTAACAGGCCAGACAGCGGAATATATTCACCAAAAGGAACGAGACGCTGTTTTTTATATAAGCCTGTAGCTTCATCACCAGATGCTATCATGGAGTTGTAATAACGCGGATAACCCAATGCCTTAGATTCATTTAAATCCCAATAAGGAATGCCTGTTACCCAAGCTGTGTTGGTACTTTTGGCTTGCTGATCCATTGCATCTAAAAATGGTTCAATATCTGATTGAAACATTGGGATAGATGATTCAGGCCAAACCACCAAGTCACGTCCCCATTCTGATCGTGTTAATTGTGCATAGATTTCAAGTGTCTTTACTTGATACTCAGTTAACCACTTTAAATCTTGAGGAATATTACCCTGGATTAAAGAAACGCTCAGCGGTGCAGATTTTCTTTCTTCAACAAAAGTTAAATGGGATGCGCCCCATGCACCTAGCAATACAATTGAAACTGGAATAGCCCAAAAGTAGCGTTTTCGTAGCAGTTCAACAAGTGCAGATGCAATGAGAATGACCACGAAAGAAACGGCAAATACACCAAATAAAGGTGCATAGCTATCTAAGAAGCGCTCTGTAAAAGCATAACCTGCAAATAACCAAGGGAAACCAGTAAATACCCAAGTTTTTGCCCATTCAAAGAATACCCATAAAGGGGCAAAAGTAAGTGGTGTTTCTGGAAAGAATCGACGATATATCCAAGTTTGTATTGCAGTAAATAGCCCCATCACCAAGGCCATAATCGCAATCATGATGACACTTAAAAACGCAGATGTATCACCATACACATGGATAGAGGTGTATAACCAGAATGCACCTACAAACCATAATCCAAAACCGTAAGCCCAACCGATGAGGAATGCTTGTTTAGAATTCCGCTTACTGAGTGTGGCATATAGCAATGCTGGCGATAATATTGCCAGCCACCACCAATAAAAAGGTGCAAGTGCGAGACTAAAAGTCGCACCTGCTGTTAAAGCAATAAGGAGTGGATAAATGAAAGGTAATGATTTTTGTTTTTCTGAAGGACTCAATAATTTTTGAAAATAGGCTCTCATTTACGCACAGCTCGAATCAGATGAATAGTACGGACATCTGCTTCCACAATGGTAAATTCCCAATCTCCCAATTCAATCACTTGGCCTTGAAGATCGCTGACTAAACCAATTTCTTGCAGTAATAGTCCACCCACAGTTTCCACTTCATCATCGGAAAATTCAGCATTTAAAACATTGTTAAAATGTTCAATTGGTGTAAGTGCTTGAACTAACCACGTGTTACTGCTGTTGCTGGTTTGATCTGGAACAATGAAATTGGCTTCTTCATCGACATTGTCATGTTCATCTTCAATTTCACCCACAATTTCTTCAAGAATATCCTCAAGTGTCACTAAACCCGAAGTAGAACCGTATTCATCAATCACAATCGCAATATGTGTTTGAGTGTTTTTTAGCATTCGGAGCACTTGATCAGAACGCGCGCTTTCAGGCACAAAGATCGGTTGGCGCATCAGCGAATGTACATTTACTTTCGAATCACGATCTTTTAAGAAAGGTAAGAGGTCCTTTGCCAAAAGGATACCAATGACGTTATCAGGTTGATCTGTTGAAAATACAGGGAAACGTGAGTGCGCTGACTCGATGAGAACATCAAGAATATCCAATAACTCATCATCTTCTTGTAAGCTGACCATTGAAGTTCGTGGCGTCATGACTTCACGAATTTTAGTCGCTGGAAGGTCAAAGATTCCCTCGAGCATCGCTACTGTATCTGGTTCGAGTAGTCGACGTGAATCTTGTACAATTTTTAACAGTTCATCTCGGGTTTCTGGGGCTGTGCCTAACCATTTGCGTAAGCCACGCATACCCCACGATGTACCTGATTCCTCTTGCATGATCTTTCCTAAAGACTCTTCAATTGAAAAAATAAGTTTTAATCATACCGAAGAAAATACGCTTGTCTATTGGTAAAATTTTGATTCCTAATGATCTATTTGATCATAGACCACTGTATTTGGAGTCTTTTTCTGAATTTGGGAGTGAAAAGATTGAATTATGATAAAATAATCGCCCAATCTTTTAAGGGCGATATTGAATGTCTGATTCTCAAGTTCAACCTCAAATCCAGTTGAATACACGTGGTTTACGTTGTCCAGAACCGGTGATGATGTTACATCAAGCCATTCGTAAATCTAAGTCTGGTGATGTGGTGGAAGTATTTGCAACAGATAATTCAACTTCTTGGGATATTCCTAAATTCTGTATGCATCTTGGTCATGAATTGCTGTTGCAAGAAGAACGTTTAGATGACAATGGGAACAAAGAATTTCATTATTTGGTAAAAAAAGGTTAGCCCGTCGTGAATTAACGGTTGAAACAATTCATATCGTTTAAAATTGATTTTTTCGTGTACAATTTGGGTTAAGAATATCTAAATAATAATGATTAACTCATTTTGACATGAAGAATTTCATCAATAATATTCAGCGTACGATTGAACAGCTCGGTCTAACTGCCCAAAACAGAGCCCTCCACATCCAATTCAGTCATTCACAACTGAATAGCCAAGTCTTCCTACAACGCATCGATGGCAGCCATGCCCTTAACGAAGGCGTGCAAGCAGAACTCATCTGTCTCTCGACCAATGCCTTAATTCCACTCAAACAATTCATCGGCACACAAGTGGCCGTCGATCAAGTCACCGATCAAGGCACCCTGTTTAGAACTACAGGCATCATCACCGAAGCCTCACAAGGACAAAGCGATGGGGCACTGACCCTCTACAAACTTACGCTTAACGATGCAACCTCACTTTGGCACAAACGCCGCAACAGCCGCGTATTTATGAACAAATCCGTGGTCGAAGTGGTGGAAATCCTCTTTGAAGAATGGCAAAACAAAAGCCCACTCTTTGCCTCGA
>NZ_JBWYIU010000007.1:0-166933 GCF_056783995.1 Acinetobacter sp. ANC_7588
GAAGCTAAAGAAGCTAAAGAAGCTAAAGAAGCTAAAGAAGCTAAAGAAGCTAAAGAAGCTAAAGAAGCTAAAGAAGCTAAAGAAGCTAAAGAAGCTAAAGAAGCTAAAGAAGCTAAAGAAGCTAAAGCACAGTCTTTTGCTCAAAAAGTAACGCCTGAACCAGCAGCCTATCAATGTTTTGCTGAGCAATGTCCAAGGGTGGATTTAAAAGAGATTCAAATTGATCTCAACGGAAAAGTACCAAAATTTATAACCCCTGTTGCTGTCGGGGAAATTCATGCAAATCAATGGACTCGTTTAGGTACGGAGTTCAATGTAAATTGGACAGATCAGAATCAAAATAAAACTTCAGAAAAGCTGATATTAAATGTCTTGGACATGCAGCATATGACTTTAAAAGATGAGTTAGGTCGTATCAACCGCTATAAGATGGTAGAGGCGAAAAAGCCTGATACTGATAAAAATTCAGATGTATTAGAAACACAATAAAAAAGCGGCTCAGCCGCTTTTTTTAATAAATTTTTTCAAAACCTTCCGGACGTGTTTTAAATCTACGGTGGAACCACATATATTGGGTTGGTGCTAAACGAAGTTGATTTTCAATAATCAAATTTGTTCGTGTCGCGTCTGCAATTTCATCTTCACTTGGCATATTGTCTAACGCAGGTTCAATCAAAATATGATATTTCGGATTTGTAATATCACCTTTACGGTAGAAGTAAAGTGGAATCGCGGCAGCTTTGGTTATTTTTAATATACGGCGATGTGCAGTTACAGTGGCTGCGGGTACACCAAAAAAGGGCGCCATAACACCTTGTTTAAGACCAAAATCTTGGTCGGGACTATACCAAATAGGTCGTCCTTCTTTTAAATGACGGATTAATCCACGCATATCATCATGGTCGATTTGATGGGTATAAATCGTGGCACGACAACGGTAAATCAGCATATCTAACAATGGATTATTTTGCGGACGATATACGACATCTGGATCAAAATACTGGGCACAGACATATCCACCTGCATCGAGTAGGGTAGAGTGTGTACCGAGTAGTAAAGCCCCACGCCCTTCAGCTTGCGCTTGTTGAATATGTTCTAAACCTTCAATCGTTACACGATCTTTAAACCATTTGGGACAATACCAAGCATTCAGTGTTTCAAAAACACCGACCATTTGATCAATAAAGACTTGGCGAGCGTTTTCATAACGGAGTTCGGGCATCCATTCAGGAAAGCAGACTTCTAAATTTCTTAAAGTTGTTTCACGACGTGAACGCAAGTATTTGAAAGCTACATTTCCCATCAGATACGCTAAACGATGCTGAATTGCCCAAGGTAATATCGCAAGGAGCATCAGAAATATAATACCAATCCAAATGCCCCAATATTTTGGCATTAAGAAAGACCACTGGAACTCTCCCGGTTGGTAGTTTTTCTGTTTACTCATATTCAAACTTGATAACAATTTAAGGTAATTCACTATATTAGCACGAACTGTTTTTTTTCGGCGAAGGCAACAATCGGATTCTTTAGAAAAACGTTCTTAGATTTTTCACATGAATTACTCATCAATATCAACATTAAGTGCCTAAGAACCTTTAACCAAAATTAGCTTGAGCAAACTTGGTGCAATTTTTGCAGAACATTTACTGAAAATGATAGGAATACGAAGATGACCGTGAATGAATCAAGTATTGTTCAATGAGCCAGTCAAAAATGCACAGTATTGGTTTGCTAAATTAGAGTTAGGTTTTACCAAAGATTCAAATCGCACAATTTTGGCGCATCGTAAGCACTTTGGACCTGTTCGCGTGCAAAAGATGCTGTGGCCTGAAAAAACAGGAGTATGTCATGCCATTATTGTTCATCCACCTGCTGGAATTGCTGGTGGAGATCATCTCACCTTTGAAATGAAAATAGATCAGGATTCGCATGCTTTGGTTACCACACCTGGCGCAGGGAAGTGGTACAAAACCAATCTTAAACAAGCATTTCAACATATTCATATTCATGTACAAGATGAGGCGATTTTCGAATGGCTTCCTCAAGAGACGATGCTCTTTAATGGTGCGAATGCAAATTCAGAGACGATCGTACATTTGGACGCTGCTGCCAGTTTTATCGGTTGGGATATGTTGGTGATTGGACGGCAAGCACGATATGAAACCTTCTCGCAGGGTGCTTACCAAAATAAATTTCAGCTTTATCAAAATCAGAAAATATTGGTTGCAGACTGTTTAAATTTTAAAGGCAATGATCGTTGGTTAAAGTCTTGTTTAGGGATGAACGGTCATGCAGTGATGGCCAGTTTTTGGGCAGTGCCTCCAGAACAATACCGGTCAAATTTCTATCTTGATCAACATATTGATCAAATTCGTGAATTAATCATGCGTATGAATATTAACGTCACATTGACGTTACTCGATTACGTCGTAACCGCACGTTATCTCGGAGATGATGTACGTGAGTGTCATGATGCATTTGCTGCAATTCGTGCAAAGCTTCGTCGTTATTGGTTTGATCTTCATGAAGAGTTCCCACGAATTTGGCGCACATAAATTTATTCTTGTCATAGCAACATAGTTAAGTTGTTTTAACACAAACATTTGAGCACACATTTTGCATCAATATTTAAAGATAGTGAGGAAAGCATTATGGAACTAACACCTACGGAAAAAGACAAAATGCTGATTTTTACTGCGGGGCTTGTAGCGGAAAGACGCAAGGCCCGTGGTTTAAAGCTGAATTATCCAGAAGCAGTGGCTTACATTTCTGCCGCACTATTAGAAGGTGCACGTGATGGGATGAGTGTGAGTGACCTCATGCATTTTGGAACAACATTGCTAAAACGGGATGAAGTAATGGAAGGCGTAGCTGAAATGATCGCAGAGGTCCAAGTGGAAGCGACCTTTCCGGATGGTTCAAAACTGGTCACTGTACATCAACCGATTGTGTGATGTTTGAGAGGAAAAATTAAATATGATTCCAGGTGAAATCATTACGTCCGATACAGACATTGAAATGAATGTCGGACGGGCAACGCTCAAAATGACGGTAGCAAATGCAGGGGATCGCCCGATTCAGGTTGGGTCACATTATCACTTTGCTGAAGCGAATGATGCGTTGCAGTTTGATCGTGAGTTAGCACGAGGATATCGATTAAATATTGCGGCAGGTACAGCGGTGCGTTTTGAGCCAGGACAGAGTCGAGATATTGAACTTGTTGCACTCGCAGGTAAGCGTGAGGTGTATGGTTTTGCAGGTCGTGTTATGGGTAAGTTGGATTAAGGGAAAATAATAATGAAAATGTCACGCCGTGCCTATGCGGAAATGTTTGGTCCAACGGTAGGCGATCGTGTTCGTCTCGCAGATACTGAGCTGTTTATTGAAGTCGAGCAAGACCTCACTACCTATGGTGAGGAAGTGAAGTTTGGCGGTGGTAAAGTGATTCGTGATGGCATGGGGCAGTCACAACTGTTGGCTGAAGACGTTGCCGATACCGTGATTACCAATGCGCTGATTGTGGATTGGTGGGGTATTGTCAAAGCCGATGTCGGTTTAAAAAACGGCCGTATTTGGAAAATTGGGAAAGCAGGCAATCCTGATATTCAACCCGATATCACCATTCCACTTGGTGCAGCGACGGAAGTGATCGCTGGTGAAGGACAGATTCTCACCGCAGGCGGTGTCGATACGCATATTCATTGGATTTGCCCGCAGCAAGTGGAAACGGCACTGATGTCCGGTGTGACCACCATGATTGGTGGTGGTACAGGCCCTGCGGCAGGGACTTCTGCAACAACAGTGACACCGGGACCTTGGCATATCGGGACGATGCTTCAAGCCATAGATGATTTACCGATGAATATTGGTTTATTGGGTAAAGGTAATTTAAGTCAGCCCGACCCAATTCGTGAGCAAATTCGAGCAGGTGTGGTCGGTTTAAAATTGCATGAAGATTGGGGTTCAACCCCTGCAGCGATTGATAATTGCCTGAGTGTTGCCGATGAATTTGATGTGCAAGTGGCGATTCATACCGATACCTTAAATGAAAGTGGCTTCTTGGAAGAAACCTTGGCGGCATTTAAAAATCGTACCATTCACACGTACCATACCGAAGGTGCAGGCGGTGGACATGCGCCTGATATTTTAAAAGCCATTGGTCAGCCGAATGTGTTGCCATCTTCCACCAATCCAACTCGTCCGTATACCATCAACACGATTGATGAGCATTTGGATATGCTGATGGTTTGTCACCATTTAGACCCTGCGATTTCTGAAGATGTGGCATTTGCGGAAAGTCGTATTCGCCGTGAAACCATTGCTGCAGAAGATATTTTGCAGGACTTGGGGGCGATTGCCATGATGTCCTCGGACTCACAAGCGATGGGGCGAGTTGGTGAAGTGGTGATTCGCACATGGCAAACCGCACATAAAATGAAAATACAGCGGGGTCCTTTAGAAGGTGACAATGCCACGCATGACAATAATCGTGTGAAGCGTTATATCGCCAAATATACAATTAACCCTGCCATTACGCATGGTTTAAGCCATGAAACTGGTTCGGTGGAAGTGGGCAAACTTGCTGATTTAGTGCTGTGGAAGCCTGCATTTTTTGGGGTGAAGCCTTCGATGATTATTAAAGGTGGCATGATTGCAGCTGCGCCGATGGGAGATATTAACGCTTCGATTCCAACACCACAGCCTGTGCATTATCGTCCGATGTTTGGGGCAAATGCGCGCGGTGTGCATAACACCTGTATTACGTTCTTGTCACAAGTCGCGATTGAAGCAGGCGTGCATGAAAAATTGGGTCTGAAAAAGTTGATCAGTCCATGTAAAGGTACACGCGATATTCAGAAGAAAGATATGAAACTGAATACCTACTGTCCTGTGATGGAGGTTGATCCTGAAATTTATGAAGTGCGAGCCGATGGGAAATTGCTAACCTGTGAGCCTGCGGAAGTATTGCCGATGGCACAGCGGTATTTCTTGTTTTAAAGTTGTCTCTAGAAAAGATAATTACTGTGATAGGTGATAAAGTCTTATGTAATTAATAAGACTTTATCATTAGATAGAATTCATCGATTTATTTTAAATACATAAAAATTTCAGCGGAATAAACGCGTTTGCTAAAAGAAATTAAACACTGAATTAAAATATATAAATTTTAAATTTAATCGATATTAGAAGTTTTCCAAGCACAAAAAATATTAAATTTAATAGATTCATAGAGGTACTCTAATGATTGAAACTGAGAGACTAATATTAAGACAATGGAAGGAAGCAGATTACTCATCTTTTATAAAAATGGGTTTAGATCCAGATGTTATGAAATATTTTCATGAAGTTTTGACCCCACAACAGAGTATTGAGATGGCGGAAAAAATTTATGAGTTAATTGAACGAAACGGGTGGGGCTTTTGGGCTGTAGAGTTGAAAGATACTAGTGAGTTTATTGGTTTTATTGGATTGCACAATCAACCAGTGTTATTCGAATTTTCTCCATGTGTTGAAATTGGATGGCGGTTATTAAAAAGATATTGGGGAATGGGGTACGCAACAGAAGGTGCAAGAGCTGCATTGATATATGCTTTTGAAGAGCTTAATTTAAATAAAGTAGTTGCATTTACAGCTTTGACAAATAAGCCTTCAGAAGCAGTTATGAAAAGGCTAGGTATGACCGAAGTTAAGCAATTCAAGCATCCAGAATTACCTACAGGGCATATTCTTGAAAATCATATTTTATATGAAATAAATAAAGATACCTTTATAAAATAATTTTGAAATTAATTTATTAAAACTAATCTTTCTTAGACAAGGAATATACAGACCATTTTTTATCTTGAAATTGTTTGAGCCAATGTCTAATCATGACTTCAGTTTCAGAAAAAAGTGGTTGTGGAAGCTCATCAATGCTAAACCATTCCCAACGCTCAAAAATCTCAGGTTCTGTCACGCAAATTTGAGTTTTTAAACGTTCATCTAAAAGTTGATAAATCGTTCCGAACGTAATCTTCACCGCTTCAGCATTTTGATCAATGATCGTATTTAAGGGTTGAATAGATTCAATATATTGACTTAGATCTAAAGCAGTTTCCTCTAACAATTCGCGTACTGCAGCATCCTCAACTGATTCATGCGCATCCATTTTTCCACCTGGAAAACACCATGAGGCAGGTTCATCATTTTTGTTTCTATAACCCAATAGAACTTTTTGACGTTGATCAATCAACATGATGCCCACGCCGATGATTGGGTTACTTTTAATATTCATGATTGTGCACATCTAGCTGCTCTGTGTTCTACAAAGTACAACAGCGATATGACAACGCTAACTTTCAAATGTTTCAAAACATGTAATTTAAATAAAAAAGCATTCACATTTATAGGGGATTTTACCTATCACTATAGTAAAGAAAACCTATTTTATTTCTCTAAAACCTCTATACCGGTGAGAAAAAATCAATATTTCTACAAGATAATCCCTTAATTCAACATAGATTCATCCTTATATTTCCCTGCCTCCTTTCAAGACTAGATTAAGACATGCGCTAGACGATTTAGAACATCGCCAGCAAGGAATTTAGCAACGAGGGGGATGCGGTAATGGTAAGGAAATATCTAACTTCTGTGGCATTGACTACATGTCTTTTCAGTAGCGCAAGTTTAGCGCTTGCCGCTGAAAATGGCGGAAGTGCTTATCCTGATGGGACAGAGAGTTTTTTTGGTGGAGCAATGCCGCCACCTGGGATGTATCTCGTCAGTTATAACCAATACTACAACGCAGATAAATTTAAAAATGATCATCCAGTATTTGATGATTTTAAAATCGATACTTTTGCCACAGTTGCTCGTGGTGTCTATGTCAGTGACAAAACATTTTTAGGCGCGACATGGGGCATGCATGCATTCCTTGTATATGCCCATGCAGATCTTACATTAGGTGGTCGTCAAGATGATCACATGTCAATGGGTGATCTCATTATCGATCCATTCTTATTGGGTTGGCATAAAGGGGATTGGCATGTGGCTACAGGTATCGACTTTTATATTCCAGTTGGCTCTTACAACAAAAATAGACTCGCGAATATTGGACGTAACTATTACACCATTCAACCAATTATCTCGACCACATACTTAAATAAACAAGGTATCGAAGTCAGTACAAAGTGGATGTACGACATCAATTTCGAGAATAAGGATACCAAATATGAATCGGGCAACGCTTTGCATGTCGATTACTTAGTTGCGAAACACATGGGACCTTTGGCGGTTGGTGTTGGTGGTTACGTACATCGTCAGCTTGAAGGTGACTCAGGTGAAGGTGCTGTTTTAGGTGATTTTAAAGCTAAAGCAGCCAGCATAGGTCCGCAAGTTCGCTATCAATTTCCTAAAGGGTATGCAATCGCAGCGAAATATCAAAAAGAATTTGATGTTGAAAACCGACCAGAAGGTCAGAAGTTCGCAATAGATATCACCATCCCATTTTAAAACATTGTTACCCAAACATTAGAGCAAGCATATAGAGGTAAGGCCATGAAAATTGAGAATCAAGAATATGCAGCAGGCAGTGCTGGAGCTGTCGATTATTTAGTGGTGAATGAGTTTTCAGGCGGTATTGTGGGACCAAGCCAACGTATGCTGGGACCTTTAAAAAATGGTGGAACGTTAAAAACAGGCACACCGCCTGGCTGTTGGGGTCCAATGATTACACCTGCATTCCAAGGTGGTCATGAAGTGACACTCCCTGTCTTTATTGAAGGTGCAGAGGTAGGTGATGCTGTCGCTTTAAAGATTAAGGATATGCATGTCACTTCTACAGCAACCTCATCGGGTGTGATGCAATTTGTTGAAGGGCGTTATAAAGGCGATCCGTTTGTTGCGAAATACTGTGAAGCATGTGGTACAGAGCAACCAGCAAGTTATGTAGAAGGAATTGGTGAAGATGCGATTCACTGTAAAAACTGTGGGGCAGAAGTCAGTGCTTTTCGCTTTTCACATGGTTATGTGATTGTGTTGGATGAAGAAAACAAAGTGAGCTTGACGGTCAATCAAGAGATTGCCAACAAGTTAGCAGGCAATGCCAATGAGCTTTCTGCACTGCCTGAACATGCAGCGCAACATTCAATCTTGTCGCTTGCACGTGCTGATATGCCAGGGGTTGCTGCGCATATGCGTCCATTCCTCGGAAATATTGGTACGACACCTTCACGTGACTTACCAGACTCTCACAACTGCCACGACTTTGGTCAGTATTTGATTGATGCACCGCATAAATTCGGGATGACTGAAGAAGAACTTATCGCAGCCAAAACAGACGGTCACATGGATACCAATTCGATTCGTCCAGGCTGTATTTTGATTTGTCCTGTGAAAGTACCAGGTGCAGGTGTTTACATGGGGGATATGCATGCGCAACAAGGTAATGGTGAAATTGCAGGACATGCCACGGACGTTTCAGGCGAAACAGAATTACAAGTGGAAGTGATTAAAGGCTTAACCATTGATGGTCCAATTTTGCTTCAAGCACCAGATGACTTACCACCAATGGCACGTCCATTTACCAAGGAAGAGCGTGAAAAAGTGAAAGCTTTAGGTGCACGTTGGGGACAAACTGAAATTGAGGAAAGTGGTCCAATCACATTTATGGGAACAGGTAAGAACCTCAATGATGCAACGGACAATGCTTTAAATCGAGCGGCAAAAGTCACAGGTTTAAGTGTGGATGAGGTCATGAACCGTTGCACCATCACAGGCTCAATCGAAATTAGCCGTTTACCAGGAATGGTACGTGCAACCTTCTTATGCCCAATGCCAATTTTAGAAAAACTGGGGATCGCAAACTTAGTTCGCGAACATTACCAACTTTAATTCATCACGTGATCGGCGTTTGATTGGCGTGTTTCAAACGCTGTTCGTAAATAAGCATGAAATTTACTGAACTTAAAACTTAGAAACGAAAACTTGAACAGGAATGTCATATGAACAGTAATGCAAAACTTCGTTGGGGCGATATCTATCCAGAACTTGGTATTGAGCCTATACCAACCGAACCATGTATTTCGCCAGAAATCTATCAGGAAGAAATTGAAAAAGTTTTCTCAAAAGTTTGGCTGAAAGTGGGGCGTGTAGAAGAGATACCAAAGCAAGGTGACTACAAAGTTAAACGCTTAGATTTTGCTAAAACCTCAGTCATTTTAATGCATGGTAAAGATGGTGAAATCCGTGGATTCCACAATATTTGTTCACACCGTGGTAACAAAGTTGTGGTGGAAACAGGCAATGAAACCTTTGGTTCTAATAAAGCAGCAGTCGTAACGTGTCGTTTCCACGGTTGGGTTTACGATGCTAAAGGTGATTTGGTCAGCGTACCTGAAGAAGAAAAATTCACATCTTGCTTTGACAAAGGTCATAACGGTTTAGCACCAATACGCACCGAAGTGTGGGAAGGTTTTATTTTCATCAATTTGGATAATGACGGCACTCAATCGGTAGAAGAATTCTTAGGCGGTATGGGACAGCATTTAGGCGGTTATCCATTCCATGAAATGGAAGAATGCTTTGCCTATAACACAGTTCTGAACTGTAACTGGAAAGTCGCACATGACGCATTTGCTGAAGCGTATCACGTGGCGACCATTCATGCAGGCTCTTTCCCGAATGTATTCGCATCAGGTTTACAAGAAGTGCAATTGTTTGGTGATCATCGTACTTGCGCTGTGTGCTTAACCAAAAACGCCAATCCAAAACCAGCGGCTGCATTGTCAGGTGAGATCACTGGCGCATCATTGGTGAATCACTATGAACGTGTTCAGCTACCTAAATCAGTCAATCCAAATGATCGTGATGACTTCTCGTTTGAATTATCTGTCATTTTCCCAAATATCTTGGTGCATGTGACTGAAGGTGTATGGTTCACCCATCAGTTCTGGCCGGTCGGTCA
This sequence comes from Acinetobacter sp. ANC_7588, assembly GCF_056783995.1. Classification (NCBI taxonomy): domain Bacteria; kingdom Pseudomonadati; phylum Pseudomonadota; class Gammaproteobacteria; order Moraxellales; family Moraxellaceae; genus Acinetobacter; species Acinetobacter sp. ANC_7588. Next base: position 9,947 of record NZ_JBWYIU010000007.1, read on the forward strand.
TAACCAAACCCGTTGGGAGGGTCGCTATTACCTGCCTAAAGCGAAAACCTATTCAGAGCGTTGGGCGCAAGAGTTTGCACAAGTATTACAACGTAATGCGTGGTTAGAAGATACCGCCACCATGGAAGATACCCAAGAAGCACTTGAGTCTCGAGCGAAAAAAGTGATGCATCTACAAGACGAAGAAATCTTGATTCGTCACGGTTACCACGTTCTTGAACAATACCTAAATCGCGCATAAGGAGAATGCACATGTCAAACATCATTTCACAATTGCCTGCTGACTTTGCAAGCTTAGAACCTTTTGTCGCGAAATGGGCTCTAGGGACATCGAAACAACGTCATGCAGCACGCTTAAATTCGACTACAGCCGAACTGCAAGCTTTTTACGATGCTATTTTGCCTGAAATGCGCAAGCTCCTTGCAGCACTTGACCAATACGCTTTAGGTACCTTGCCTGAAGAGCTGCACAAGTTGTACTGGTTAAGCCTGAGTTTTGCCGAAGTTGCTCCACATATTGAACTTTATAAAGGTTCAGTAGGTGTGCCATACGCCTTTGAAGAAAAGCGTTTCGTTTATGAAACTGGTGATGTAGTTAACGTTTAAAAGGATCTCGAAGATGAGCCAGCACAATCTAGAACAGCGTTTGCACTATCTGGAGACCTGCGAGGCGATTCGTAGCCTGATCGGTCGTTATGCAACAGCGGCTGATCAGCGCAACAATTCAGCCATTTTACAGCATGTATTTCATGAGGATGCCATATGGTGTGCAAATGGTTTTGGAGAATATCAAGGACGCCAAAATATCTTGAATGCATTGTCAGAGATTGCAGAAGCACAAGTGCTTTGGAGCTTACATATCATGGCGATGCCAGATATTGAAGTCATTGATCAAAATCATGCAAACGCGTCATGGATGCTTTGGGAAGTCTGTAATCTGGCAGATTCATCAACACAACAAAACCAACCAACAACCTGTTGTTTAGGTGGTTTTTATAAAACGGAAGTACGTCGGAATCAATGGGGTGAATGGAAATTTGATCGTGTCGAACTGAATCTGACCTTCAATCAACCTTATCCGAACACAGCAATATAGGCACTGTATCAGTACGGCCTAAGGGGAATTCAAGATGAGAAAAATCGCAATTATCGGTGGTGGACAAGCAGGCTTATTACTCGCGTTCTCGCTACTCGAAAATAAATATGATGTCACTTTATATGTAGATCGCCCTGCGGATGAATTGTTACACGGTCGTATGGTCAGTACCACGATGTTCTTCGCCAATACATTAGAGTTTGAACGCAAACTTGGTTTGAATTTCTGGGATGGGAAAGCGCATCGTGGTCAAGCATTGCATGTCGATTTTCGTGCACCAAACGGCGATATCATGTTACCTGTGACTGGTTTTTTACATGATAATGACGGTATTGCCATGGACCAACGAACCAAATATCACCGTTGGTTAGAGGAATATCCGCGCCGTGGTGGCAAGCTCATCATTCAAAATGTCAGTCCAGAAGATTTGGAAGTAATCACTGCTGAAAATGATTTGACGATTTTGGCGGCAGGTAAGGGCAATATCACGAGTTTATTCAAACGCAATGAAACACGTTCAGTGCATCAAACGCCGCCACGTAAATTGGCTGCTGCACTCGTCGTAGGTGATGATTTGTGTGGTCCAAATAGTTGGCAAGGTCAACCATCTCAGACTTTGCATTTTAATTTTGTTGCAGGTGCAGGCGAATACTTCAGTATGCCGTTCTATAGTCACACGCATGGCCCATGTCGTAGTTTCTTATTTGAATGTGTACCGAATGGTCCAATGGATATCTTCGATGATGTGACATCTGGCGAAGAAATGGTCCAACGCATGAAAGAAGCGGTTGCCAAAGTAACACCAGATCAAAGCTTCCGTATGGTCGATAATATGGAATTAAGTGATCCAAATGCATGGCTCAAAGGTGCATTCCGCCCTGAAGTTCGAGATCCTGTTGCAACCTTAGATAACGGTGCAAAAATTTGGGGGATTGGAGACACTGTCATTGTAAATGATCCAATCGCAGGACAAGGCGCAAACAATGCAACTCGTATGGTGGAGCATTATTTAGCTGCGATTTTAGCACGAGGTGATGAAGACTTTAGTGCAGATTGGATGACAAAAGTATTCGAGCAATTCTGGGAAAAGTCAGGTCGTTATACCACAGAATTTACCAACTTGCTGTTAAACCCACCAAGTGAAAGCTTATTGCAAGTGTTAGGCGCAGCATCGCAAAACCAAGCCATTGCCGATGATTTTATGGGGCATTTCAACAATCCATGTGGTTTCTGGCCAGCGGTAGATGGTGAAGCTGGGGCAAAAGAATACTTGTCACGAAAGGAGTTTCAACATGCAGCTGCCTGAATTACTTTGGCAGGATGTTGATCTGGCGGAAGCGAAATCGCTCCGTCAGGCATTTGGTGGCTTTGCGACAGGAGTGGCAATCGTCACTTGCCTAGACCAAGATCAACAACCTGTAGGGTTGACGATTAATTCCTTTAGTTCAGTGTCTTTAGATCCTGCATTAGTGTTATGGAGTTTAGTCAATCATTCTCCAAGCCGATCTATTTTTGAAAATGCTGAATACTTTGCGATCAATATTTTAGGTGCACATCAGCGAGATGTAGGTTTGAACTTTGCTAAGCCGATTGCGGATAAGTTCCAACATGGCACGTGGACTATTCAAGATTGCAAAGCACCTATTTTAGAAGGTTGTGTGGTGCAGTTTGTTTGCAAACGTGAACAACAAATTGAAGCAGGCGATCATCAAATTTTCTTAGGAAAAATTGAGCAATGTCGTCACAGTAACCAACGTCCACTGTTGTTCTGCAAAGGTCAATTTAATGAATGGCCTGAGTACAAGGAGGTTTCATGACAGACTTAAATGGCAAAGTGGTCCTGGTGACAGGTGGTGCAACGCACATTGGTCAAGCCGTGGTGCAAGAATTAAAAAGCTTAGGTGCACAAGTCATTGTTGCCGACATTAATCAAACGCAAGGTCAGCAAGTGGCAGACGCAACCCAAGCGCAATATGAATTTTTAGATCTCGCTAATGATGACAGTATTCGCACATTAAGTGCCAAATTAACACAGTTAGATATTTTGGTGAATTTGGCGTGTTTGTATGAAGATCATGGATCTGCCTCAACACGTCAAGATTGGCAAAATACTTTTAATGTGACCGTGTTTGGTCATGCAGCACTGGTCCAGGCATGTCGACCTTTGCTGCAGGCCAGCGTTGATGGTGCAGTGATCAATATTAGCAGTGTCAGTGCACGCATTGCACAAAAAGAACGCTGGGTCTATCCAGCGTCTAAAGCAACTTTAGAACAACTTACACAAAGCATGGCGCTTGATCTAGCGCAAGATGGTATTCGTGTACATGCACTCTCATTAGGTTGGACTTGGTCAGTACCAATGCAAATGATCTCTGGCGGAGACCGTACCAAGACGGACCGCGTGGCAGGACGTTTCCATGTGTTAGGGCGTATTGCGGATGCAGAGGAAGTCGCACAAGCATTAAGTTTGTTGTGTAGCCTGAAAGCAAAATTACTGACAGGCAGTGTGATTCATGCCGATGGTGGTTATCACATTCTAGGTCCTGAAGCCACAGATTCACCCATAGAGGAGTTAAGCCAATGAACATTAAAATGACCAATGTTGCTGAGAAATTTTTGTGTTCAACCTCTGATGTGGAACAGGGTGAGGGACTACAAGTCATCATTGATGGTTATCCGCCATTGGCAGTATTTCACTTAGAAGATGGCGAGTTCTATATCACCGATGATACCTGTACACATGGTGATGCATCATTGGCAGATGGTGAAATTGATGGCTGTGAAGTGGAGTGCCCATTTCATGCAGGTGCTTTCGATATCAAAACAGGTGAACCTTGTGGGGCGCCATGTACGATTCCACTGAAAACCTATCAATCCATCGTGCGTGAAGATAAAGTCTATTTGGTGGAGTGATGCCGATGTATAAAATTCAAATTGAAGGTCAAGGCACATTCAACTGCGCAGCGGATGATGTATTGCTCCGCGGTGGCTTACGTGAAGGGTTAGGCATTCCTTACGAATGTAATACGGGTGGTTGCGGGACGTGTAAAATCGAAGTCCTGTCAGGTGAAGTGGAAAATTTATGGGCAGATGCACCTGGATTAAGCGATCGTGATAAACGTAAAGGTCGGTTACTGGCGTGTCAATGTCGTCCTAAATCGGATTGCGTGATTAAGCTTCGTTTAGATGAAAAATGCGTACCCAAAGTGATTCCAAAATTACAAAAAGTGAAGCTTAAACATGTGCAATTGGTGACTCATGATATTTTGGAAGTGCATTTGCAATCCGATGAACCTGCACAATTTATCCCAGGACAATATGCCTTAGTTTGGGTGAATCAAGAGTTACTTCGTGCCTATTCGATGTCCAATCTGCCGAATGACAACGGTTTATGGGTCTTCCAAATCCGCCGTGTTCCTGATGGTAAGATGACCAATGTACTGTTTGATGAACAGTTGCGTGAACAAGCAGAAATACAAATTGATGGTCCATACGGTTTAGCACATTTACAAGAACAACCTCGTCCGATTGTCTGTGTGGCAGGCGGTTCAGGTCTTGCCCCCATGTTAGCGATTGCACGTGGTGTTGCAGTCAATCCACATTTGAAAAATCACAAAGTCTGGTTTTTCCATGGTGGACGTGAACAGCGTGATTTGTTCACTGAAAATCAATTACGTGACTGGACAGAATTAGGGGAACGCCTCAATTATGTACCTGCAACCTCCTCTGAATTCATTGAAGGTATCCGTTCAGGCTTTATTCATGATGTCATTCAAGATGTATTAGGTGAACAATTGATTGAGCATGAAATCTATTGTGCAGGTCCACCACCGATGGTGAAATCAATTGAACAAATGGCTCACCAAGCTGGTATTCCACAACAACAAATTCATTTTGATCGTTTTTTTTAATCGAACATATCATCTTTCTCCCGCTCAGGCGATGGTTAACCCATCGCCGGTACTGAGCGATCACGACACATCAAGACCATATTGACGATCTGTGCGATAGATTCAGTTCCTAACTTCTGACGAATATGAGTGCGGTGAATTTCTACTGTTTTATGGCTGATATTCAACATTTGTGCAATATGTTTACTCGAAAGTCCATCGACCAATAAATTGATAATCTCACTTTCTCTTGGTGATAAAGATTTCAATTTAATCATCTGTTCTTGACGTTTTTCTTGTTCGATAAAATCTTGTTCAGCAAGTTGTAGACAGGCTTGGATTTGATTAAGCATATGTTGTGGATTAAAAGGTTTTTCTAAAAAATCAAAGGCTCCAGCTTTCATCGCGTTGACCGACATTGGAATGTCGCCGTGGCCAGTCATGAAAATGATCGGCATACGGGTTTTTTGTTGGTTCAATTGTTGTTGTAATTGCAAGCCACTCATTCCTCGCATACGAATGTCAAGAATCAAACATGCAGGCGTTTGCGGGCGCTGATAATTCAGGAATTCAGTAGCACTATTGAATGTTTTGGTTTCGAGTTGCACGGAATCGAGCAACCATGTGAGTGAATTACAAATGTCTTGATCATCATCTATCACATACACAATGGGCTCGGGAACATGAGAATTGGTTAAATACATTTTGTACGCTCCTGTGCTGCCAGAGAGATATTAAAAATAGCGCCGTACTCACCTTCACAGACCCATAAATAACCATGATGGTTTTCAATGATGCTTCGAGACAGAGTTAAGCCAATACCCATGCTGTTGTTTTTACTTGAATAGAAAGATTCAAAAATTTGTTCTGGATTTTGCCCTTCGAGTCCAGGCCCATTATCTGCAATTGCAATTCGAGCATGTTGGTTATGTTGCCAAGTGCGGATATAAATGTCCCTTTCACCCTCAGGGTTAGTTTGTAGAGCATCGACCGCATTGAAGACGAGATTGATAATGACTTGGCTAAAGAGCGTTTCATCTGCTGATATAAAAATAGGCGAAACACTTAATTCATAATGGATGGTACATCCACCTTGATCTGCTTTAAGCTTAATCAAAGGATGTAACTCTTGAATAAGATGACTCACAGAATGAATCTGGAAATTCGCTTCGCCTTTACGTAAAAAGCTTCTCATGCTGTGAATAATGCCATTGACGCGATGTGTTTGATTTAAAGCAGCATTGAGGGCATCAAGAGTCTCTTGTGTGTTGGCTAAACCGTTTTGAATGCGAATAATACTACCTCCAACGTAATTGTTGAGTGCAGCCAGTGGTTGATTTAATTCGTGGGCGAGCGCTGTAGCCAGTTCGCCCATCGTTTTGCAACGTGACATATGACCAAGTTGCTTTTCACGAGCACGTGCTTTTTCTTCAGCCTTAATACGCTCAGTGATATCACGATAATTCACCAAAATTCCCTGAATATCAGGGTGATCTAATAAATTACGATAGGTTGCCTCGTGGTGTCGCCATTTTCCATTGTGGTGCAAGATTTTGTAATGAATCACACCAACTGCACGTTGTTCTGTTTTCTTAAATAGAAGCTGTCTGACTTTAATACGATCATCAGGATGAATTGCAGTTAACACATTCTTATTGAGTACAAAGCGATCCCGATAACCAAGAATACCTTGTAATGATGGGCTGGCATAAAGTAGTTTGCCTTGTAAGTCGAGAATAGCAATTCCATCTCCAGAATGCTCAAGCAGCATTTTGAAATATTGATCTTTAGACTGTAGAGCATATTGATACTTTTTGATTTCGCTGATGTTACGTACTAGAGCGAGAAGCTTTGGTTTATTTTCAATCTCAACTTTTTTAAGACATACTTCAACTGGGATATGACGTTGGTCTTGAGACTCTATTAACCATTCAAATGTGATTGCTTCGTCTTTTGTAGTGGCGGCCTGTTGAACTTTTCGGAGTGCATGATGCAAATCAAAACCATGTTGAAAAGCACTGATCTTTTCAACGTTCATTTGTGTCAATTCAGATTTACTATATCCAGTAAGTTCTACAGCGGCTTCATTGGCATCCATAAATTGGACACTGCCAATATCATGTACAAAAATTGCATCGCCCGCTTTATCAAAAATAGTTTGATAATATTGTAAGCTGGTCATTGTAGGTCCTTACCTGAGATGGCTTCCGGCTATCGGGTATAGGGTGAAATATCGTCACTGATAAATCATTTTTTTATAAGTAAATACTGCATTAAGGGGCAGCATCTTGCAATTAGACTTAGGGTCTAATTACATACTTTTAACATATAAAAATATTCATGTGAAAAATTTATCAGTGATCTCAATGTTATGCAATTTAGATACCATGTTACTTCAACTGATTTAGGTGACAGTTACACGAGGAATGTTAGCTCAAAAAATATCATCTTTTTATCTAACGAATAAAATCAAACTTTATGCTATCTACATACAATCCTTTTTTGATTAGTCATTACACTGGATGAGGCATAGAATAACACCCGTCAGTCCTACTCATTAAAGTGATATTTTTATGGCGTTCAGTTGGATTCTCTTTACCCTCATGGCTGCTTTTATGCAGGCTTGGCGCAATGCCTTTCAAAAACAATTGAGTACCACTGTCGATGTATGGGGCGTCACCCTTGCACGCTTTATCTTCGCCTTGCCTTTTGCATTGATTTATTTGAGTAGCCTTTATCACTTCTCACCTGTAACAGCGACTGTTCAATTTACGACAAAATATTGGGTTTATATTTTTATCGCAGGCATTAGCCAAATTTTAGCCACTGCATTGATGGTGCAGTTATTTAAACAAAAAAACTATGCCATTGGCGTGGGACTGGCCAAAAGTGAAGCGATCTTAGCTGCAATCATTGGCGTTGCTTTTCTCTCTGATCATTTGTCATGGTTGGCATGGTTTGGGGTGTTACTGGGTGGTTTTGCTGTGTTTCTGTTGAGTCGGGGACATGGTTTTACTGGATTTTCACCCAAAACACTGATGATTGGCATCGGGAGTGGTTTGTGTTTTGCTATCACTTCACTATTGGTCAGAGAGGCCAGTCTTGAACTAACAATGTTGCCAACAATTCATCGCGCTGCATGGGTATTACTGTCGGTGATTGGCTTACAATGTTTGAGTATGCTTTTGTATCTCAGTTTATTCAGTCATCAAACGTTGCTGGCGATGTGGCAACGTCTAGGACTGACCTTTAAAGTCAGTGTATGTAGTTTTATGGCATCTCTCGGATGGTTTACTGCCATGAGTATGATGAGTGTCCCAGTGGTCAAAACGCTCGGTCAGATTGAGATTTTGTTTAGCTTATTGATCTCAGCTTATTTCTTTAAAGAAAAGTTAGCGAAAGCCGAACATTGGGGATTAGCCTTAGTTGTGATTGCAGCAATCTTAGTGATTTGGGCTTAAACATTTTTATAGATCATTGAATATTCTTTAATAAGAAGAAGGGGATGCACCAATAGATTTCATGTTGGCATGAATAATGCTTGATTTTGATGCGTAAATGGATTGATGTTGAACAAGACATTTCGCGAGTTGAAATTAAAGCAAAGTATTCAAGCGACAATAGGAAAGGCATGAAAATCTATACTCAAAGAATAGAAGCAGTGACAGAAGATCAAGCTTTCGAAACTGTGCAACTCAACTTTGATACACGACAAAAGAGCCGTTTTCGTGCAACTTTAGTTTCAGGGTGCGATATTGGTGCAGATTTACCGCGCACAGGTATTCTTCGCGGCGGATCATTTATTGCAACTGAATCAGGTGACTTACTGCGGGTGGACGCATTGCCCGAACGCCTGATGTGTGTTCAAGCTTCTTCTGAATTTGAGCTTTTGAAAGCAGCCTATCATTTAGGGAATCGTCATGTCCCTCTTATGCTCACGCCTAGTGCACTATATTTTGAACCTGATCATGTCTTAGCCGAAATGGTCGAAGGATTGGGTTTAATGGTCACGGAAGTGGATCATCCATTTGAGCCAGAAAGTGGTGCTTATGCTCAGCATGCACATGATCATCGTCTAAGCCCAATCAAAGCGATTCATGCTCATGCGCATCACTAATGCAGCTCACTTACTCAAACTGTTAACTTTGTCCTCTACAGCTTTGCCTGTAGGCGCTTATTGCTATTCGCAAGGTGTTGAAAGTGCGATCGATCAAGGTTTGATCCATGATGAGCAATCCAGTATTGCGTACTTCGAAGAAGTTCTGGAAATGCTTTTGGTTCGTTTTGAGCTACCTGTATTGAAGCGTTTGATGCAGGCCCATGATGATGAACAGCAGTTTAATCATTGGGCGCAGTTGTATCGAGCCAGTCGTGAAAGTCGTGAGTTATTGGCTGAATCGCAGCAGTTGGCATTTTCCTTGAACGCATGGATTAAAGATGTATTGAAAATGCCCGTTACGGTCAAAAAACAACTTGGATTTGTACCTGTATATGCTCAGTTATGTGGGCGATTGGATCTGAATATCGAAGATGTTTTAACGGCGTATACATTTACTGTTTTAGAAAACCAAGTACTTGGCGCAGTCAAAACTGTGCCGCTCGGTCAGATGAGTGGTCAACGAATTTTGTGGCATTTACATGGTTTAGTCCCAGATGCCATAACGCATGCAATGTGTATAGAAGATCATCAACTCAGCAGTGCCTTACCTCAATATGCCATGCTCAGCATGTCCCATGAAACACAATATTCGCGTTTATTTAGATCTTAAAAATTATCATAAGGAATCAATCATGTCAGAACGTTCTCCTTTACGTGTCGGAATTGGTGGACCAGTCGGCTCTGGTAAAACAGCACTGACTTTAAATTTATGCCGTGCATTGCGTAATAAATACAATATGGCGGTGGTGACCAATGATATTTACACCAAAGAAGATTCCAACTTCTTAACTCGTCATGAAGCCATGTCACCCGATCGTATTGTGGGGGTGGAAACTGGCGGTTGCCCTCATACGGCTATTCGTGAAGATGCCTCAATCAATTTGGCAGCGATTGATGACTTATGTGAAAAGTTTGATGGTCTAGAGTTAATTATCATTGAAAGTGGTGGTGATAATTTGGCAGCAACGTTTAGCCCTGAACTGTCTGATCTGACGCTATATGTGATTGATGTTGCAGGTGGTGAAAAAATTCCACGTAAAGGCGGTCCAGGCATTACCAAGTCGGACTTACTGATTATCAATAAAACAGATTTGGCGCCAATGGTTGGAGCGAATTTGCAGGTGATGGACCAAGATGCCAAGCGTATGCGAGGAGATAAACCGTTCTTGTTTTCAAACATGAAAACTGAAGATGGTTTAAACGAGATTATCAGTTTTATTGAAAAACAAGGGTTATTCAAAGCTTAGAACAAGAGGGCTTAAAGGATGAAACAATGCAATAAATTCGGTCTATTCATTCTGGCAGGTGTATCGAGCCTTGTAATGGCACATCCAGGCCATCTGCACCATGACGCTAATTTTTGGACGGGCTTTATTCATCCGTTTACAGGATTGGATCATTTGATGATGGCACTCAGTTTCGGCGTTTTAATGTGGAGCATGTCTAAAATTTGGAAGATGATTGGGGCATGGGGCTTGCTTACAGCGCTCGTTGCTGGATTCAGTTTAGGTGCGCATGGAATTATTCCGAATGGCGTTGCAGAAATTGGAATTGTAGGTTCATTGTTCATCTTAGCTGTAAGTTTATGGACCAAATCGAACAGAATTTTTCCAGTTGCAGCAGTGTTTCTATCAGTTTTTCATGGTTCAGCACACGGAGCTGAATTAGCGATGAATGGAAATGTTGGCGTTCAGATTTTAGGCATGATTACTGCCATGGCAATGATTTATGCTCTTGGACTGGGTTTAGGGGCATTGATGGTGAAATTTGTTCCACAAGGTAAAAAGATTGTAGGTGTGCTAGCAGCATTGGTTGCAGTAATTGGTTTAGCGTGATCAAACTTGGCAAAATAAAAAACTCCGCAAGCGCGGAGTTTTTTTATTCATCAGGGTAATCAGCCACCATTCGCAAGACTTTCAAGCGCTTCCCAGCGCTCTAATTTCTCTAAAAGTAACTCATCAATTTCAGTAAGGCGAATCGAAAGTTGAGTTGCTTTGTCACTATCTGTCACAAATAAAGAACCATCTGCTAAAAGCGCATTAATCTCGGCTTGTTCCTTTTCCAAAGCTTCCATTTCAGCAGGAAGTTGTTCTAAAGCACGTTGATCTTTATAGCTTAGTTTTACTTTTTTAACCGCTGGTGCAGGGGTTGCCGCCGCTTCAGCTTTTGCAGCTGCTTTCTTCACCGCAGATTTCTGATCGACTACAGTTTGATCAGGACGTTGCATGAGGTAGTCTTGATAACCACCGACATATTCATCGATATTGCCTTTGCCATCAAATACCCAAGTTGAAGTCACAACATTGTCCATGAAGGCACGGTCATGCGAAATAAGAAGCAATGTTCCTTTGTAGTCGCTGAGCATCTCCTCAAGTAGTTCAAGCGTGACCATATCCAAGTCATTGGTTGGCTCATCCATCACGATGAGGTTCGATGGTTTAAGTAGTAATTTCGCCAATAAAATACGGTTACGTTCACCACCAGAAAGGGCTTTTACAGGCGTACGAGAACGCTCAGGTGAGAACAAGAAATCTTGTAAATAGCTATAGATATGTCGACGCCCGCCATTGATATCGACAAAGTCTGACCCTTCAGCCACATTATCTTTTACTGATTTTTCAAGATCGAGTACATTACGGAGCTGGTCGAAATAAGCCACTTCGAGTTGAGTACCTGTTTTGACCGTGCCCGTATGTTCTTGTTGACCTAAAATTGCTTTGATCAGCGTGGTTTTACCGACCCCGTTGTCACCAACTAGACCAATACGATCTCCACGGAGAACCAGTGCATTGAAATCTTTGATAATTGGAGCATTATCGCCAAATTGCACACTGAGGTTTTCAATTTCGAAGACCACTTTGCCTGAACGTTGAGCATCTTGGGTAGCCATGCTCACTTTGCCTTGCTGCGAACGGCGGGCTTTAGATTCTTCACGTAATGCTTTTAATGCACGTACACGACCTTCGTTACGGGTACGACGTGCTTTAATACCTTGACGAATCCAAACTTCTTCTTCTGCTAACTTTTTGTCGAACAGCGCATTTTGTTTTTCTTCTGCTTCCATCTGTGCAGCTTTGAGTTCGAGGTAACGTGAATAGTTCCCTTCATAACTGCGTAAGATGCCTCGATCCAGTTCCACAATACGTGTAGCAATACTGTCTACAAATGAACGGTCATGTGAAATGAAGAGTAATGTTAAATTATTTTGATCGAGTAAGAATTTTTCTAACCACTCGATACTTTCAACATCTAAATGGTTCGTTGGTTCGTCGAGTAACAAAACATCAGGTTGGGTGAGTAGTGCGCGTGCAAGAAGCACACGACGTTTACGACCACCTGAAAGATCAGCTAAATCAGCATCAGGATCAAGTCCCATTTTACTGAGGATTGAATTCACTTTAGTTTCAAGTGCCCAACCATCTAATTGATCCATTTTATGTTGCAAGTTACCCATGCGATCGCAAGCTTCCATATCACCAAGTACGCAAGCTTCGCTTGCTTCGTGATAAGCTCTAAGAACAGAAGCTGCTTCTCCTGCGCCATCTGCCACAATATCTGCAACACGTCCCGAGTCCATTGGCACGTCTTGAGCCAGCATAGAAATGGTAATACCATTTTGCAGGGAAACTTCACCAGCATCAGGCAATAAACTTCCATCAATGAGTTTAAGTAAAGTAGACTTACCCTCACCATTACGGCCAATCAAACACACTCGTTCGCCGCGTTCTAAACTAAAATTCGCGCCGTCGAGTAAGTACGGTCCACCAAATGCGAGTTGGACGTCCCTTAAGGTAATATAGGCCATAATGTTTCCTGAAATCCCCTGATGAGGACTTATAATGTCGAATCAAAAAAATCTAAATGAGCAGGCGTCATTTTCCGCACCCATAGAAGATTTGCAAGTCCGAATTGCATTTTTAGATGAATTAGTTGATCAGTTAAATATTCAAATTGCATTACAAAGCCGTGAAATCAGCGATTTAAAGAAACAAATGCAAATTTTGTATCAACGTGTTGAAGCTACTCATGCTGACGATGGTGTTGCTCCATTTGATCCAATTTTGGATAAACCGCCACATTATTAAGACGTGACATAAATACTGATTATTTATTAAGAAGTATGCGTAAATAGTTTGACCTTTGATATGAAGGTCGTTGTAATAGTCTTTTCACTTGCCGAATTCTGAATCTTATCCTATGAGCGCTAAAGTTGTCCTAATAGATCTTGAAAATAACATGCCGACTTCGACGTTATTTCGGGAGATTGTGCAACATTACACCACGACCTATCTATTTAATTCGAAAGGGAGTTTTCATTACAGTCTCACTGATTTGACTGAATTTTCGAGTTGGATTAGTAGTGGTCAAATTGTCATTTTAGAAATGCTTGAGGCAAAAGAAAAAGAATTTGAGTACGCTGTGATTGTGGGGCAAATCTTGGCATTGGTTGAGCATGGCGCAGAGATTGATGTGATTTCTGCACGAGACTGTAGCACGATGTTGGCTGACATGATGCGAGCTTCTGGCATTCAATGTAATTTGATACAGGTACAACCAGAGCAACCTGTGTCAAAACTCAAATACAATGTGCCTTCAGTTGAAACTATTCGTCAAAATCATGATTTATTTAGAGTAAAGCAATATTGTGATGTTGTGGTTCGTATGGAAGGGAAACCAAACACCTTAGCTAAGCTTAAAAACTCGATCGAGAATACGTTGCGAATAAATGACGAGCACAGCGCTAAATTGATTGGCATGCTCATTAATTTAAAGGTGATTAAAAAAGAAGGTGAGCAAATTTCCTTTCGTAAAAAGGTATTAAAGCAGTGGGCTCAATTGGATATGAATGTTGATGAAGATCTAGTAGCAGACCACAAGCTTGGTCAGGTAGATGCGTTATTGGCGAAGCTACATATCGAAGCAAAAGACATTTTAGCTGAAATTGAAGAATCGCAAGACATTCAGCACATTCAGAGTGATTTATTTAAAAATTTTGAAAAAATAGATCCAGTCCAGCTGGAAGTCATCCAAAAATTGAATGCTTTAAAATCTGGAAAGCCTAAAGATATTTATGAACTGCGTGATTTATTGGAACAACTATTTCCAAAATCGGATGTGCGTTTATTGCTTAAGGAAATGATTGATAAAGGATATATTTATTGGAATGGTCATGAAGTACTTTATAGCCATGAGATGTTTTTGAACTAAAATATGCCTAGGAAAAAAGCGATGATTTTATCGCTTTTTTTTTATTTCAGTTGCACTGTGCTTAGGTGGGTTATACCACATCGTGCCTTATTTGGTTCAGGTCTCAATACTGGTTTCATGCCGCTATAAATCGTATTTTTAATTTTCAACTTGCCTTTTATATTCGGCTTATGCAACTCTAATATAAGAAGCAAAAGGTGAACTATGGAAAATGCTGGACTTTGGATAACGATTCTTATCGTTGTGTTTGTGCTGGGCTCGATCTTCGGATTACGTGTAAATCCAAGAGAAAAAGCTTTGGGGATTATGCGTGAGAAAGCGCGAAAAATGGGATTACACCCGCGTTTGATTGCTGCACCTTCATGGACCAATATTCCAATGGCATCAGAAAATCGTGCCAGTATGGTGGCGTATTACAGCGTTATCATTCCTGATGGTCGCCTACCTTTAATGCGCGCTTTGGTTGAAAATGAAAAACTCAATGTTGTTCACGGAAATGAGAAATTTAATGATTTCCCCATTGCATTAAAAGGGATTTATGCTATTGATATGCAGTCTAATTGCGTCGGTTTGTACTGGAAGGAAGAAGAAGATCTTCACGCTACACAACTTGATGAAATGAAAGCACTTTTACATAAATTGGCTGAAATTTAATTTTTTTAATCTTATAGGAATAACGGTTCACTATGGCGAATGCTCCTAAGTCCACATCCAAAAGCGCTACAGCTCAATCGTCAAAAGCTGGAAAAAAACGTGCTTTAGTGATCGTCGAGTCGCCTGCTAAAGCGAAGACCATTAATAAATACTTAGGTTCAAACTACATTGTGAAATCATCTGTGGGTCATGTCCGTGACTTACCAACAGGTGCTTCAAAAAGTACGGAAAAGAAACCAGTAACACGTACCAAACAGACTGCTGAAGAGAAAGCTGAAAAAGCTCAACTAGCACTGATCAATCGTATGGGGGTAGACCCTGAGCACGGTTGGAAAGCACACTATGAAGTGCTTCCTGGTAAAGAAAATGTTGTTTCAGAACTGAAAAAGCTTGCTTCGCAGGTTGACGAGGTCTATCTCGCAACCGATTTGGACCGCGAAGGAGAAGCGATTGCTTGGCATTTAAAAGAAGTTATTGGTGGTGATGACTCTCGTTATAGACGTGTGGTTTTCAACGAAATTACTAAAAATGCCATTCAAGAAGCATTTAAACAGCCTGCTCGTTTAGATATTGATAAAGTCAATGCACAACAAGCACGCCGTTTCCTTGATCGTATTGTTGGCTTTATGATTTCACCACTATTGTGGGAGAAGATCGCACGTGGTTTATCTGCGGGTCGTGTACAGTCAGTTGCTGCGAAACTTGTGGTTGAGCGTGAGCGAGAAATTCGTGCTTTTATTCCTGAAGAATATTGGCAAGTTTTTGCAGATACCAAATCTAAAAAAGATGATATTCGTTTAGAAGCAGTCAAACAGTCAGGTAAGACATTAAAACTTCAAAACAAAGCACAAACAGATGCTTTATTGGATGTTTTAAAAGAAGCTGAATTTAAAGTTGCTGCCCGTGAAGATAAACCGACCAAAGTTAATCCGAGCGCACCCTATATCACATCGACCTTACAACAAGCAGCAAGTACTCGACTTGGTTTCTCTGTAAAGAAAACAATGACAATGGCACAGCGCTTGTATGAGGCAGGTTATATCACCTATATGCGTACCGACTCTACATTCTTGAGTGATGATGCGGTCAATATGGTACGTGGACATATCGAAACTGAGTATGGTGAAAAATATCTCCCTGCAAAGCCAAATCGTTTTGGAAATAAAGCAGGTGCGCAAGAAGCCCATGAAGCGATTCGTCCATCAAACGTCGCGTTGAAGGGTGATCAGCTTGCGGGCGTAGATCGCGATGCTCAGCGTCTATATGATCTGATTTGGCGTCAGTTTGTTGCATGTCAAATGACACCTGCTGAATATTTGTCTTCGACAATCTTGGTCGATGCAAACGGTGTAGAGCTTAAAGCTAAAGGTCGTACTTTGGTATTTGATGGCTTTACGAAAGTACGTGGCCAGAACAAGTCGGATGATGATGTTTTACTGCCTGCTGTGAAAGTTGGTGAAGTTCTACAACTTCAAAAGTTAGATCCTTCGCAACATTTCACTAAACCACCTGCACGTTTCACAGAAGCATCTTTGGTGAAAGAGCTTGAGAAAAAAGGTATTGGTCGTCCTTCGACTTATGCAGCGATTATTTCAACGATTCAAGATCGTGGTTACGTGAAATTGGATAACCGTCGTCTCTATGCAGAGAAGATGGGTGAAATCGTAACAGATCGTTTGGATGAAAGTTTTAACAACTTAATGAACTACGCATTTACTGCAGATCTAGAAGGTCAACTGGATAAAGTTGCAGATGGTGAGCGTAATTGGAAAGAGTTGTTAGATAGTTTCTATGGTGATTTTAAGAAACGTCTGACTATTGCACAGGGTGAAAATGGCATGCGCCGTAATCAGCCTGTTGAAGTTGATGCTGTGCATTGTAAAGAATGTGATCGTCCGATGCAGATTCGTACCGGTACCACAGGTGTATTCTTAGGTTGTTCTGGCTATAACTTACCACCGAAAGAACGTTGTAAAGGTACACTCAACTTAACGCCAGTAGAGTCCTTGGCTGCACTATCTGATGATGACTCTGCAGAAACCGCAGATTTAATGTCGAAAAAACGTTGCCCAATTTGCGAAACAGCAATGGATAGCTACGTTATTGATGGTGGTCGTAAACTTCATATCTGTGGGAACAATCCAGACTGTGAAGGTTTTGAGCTTGAAGAAGGTGAGTTCAAAATTAAAGGGTACGATGGTCCAACAATTCCATGTGACAAATGTGATGGTGAGATGCAGTTAAAGACAGGGCGTTTTGGTCCTTATTTTGCCTGCACAAGCTGTGAAAATACACGTAAAGTATTGAAGAATGGTCAACCAGCGCCTCCTCGTGTCGACCCGATTAAAATGGAACATTTGCGCTCAACGAAACATGACGACTTTTTCGTATTACGTGATGGAGCAGCAGGCTTATTCTTAGCAGCAAGTAAATTTCCTAAAGTACGTGAAACTCGTGCTCCTAAGGTCGCGGAATTGCGTACGGTTGCTGAACAGCTAGATCCAAAGTATCAGTTTATTCTGCAAGCGCCAGATACTGACCCTGATGGAAACCCAACTTTAGTGAAGTTTAGTCGTAAAAACCAAGCGCAATATATTGGTTCTGAAACGCCTGAAGGTAAACAAACGAAATGGTCTTTGATTTACCAAGATGGTAAATGGATTGAAGCTTAACGTTTAAATAACAGAAAATGCTGACTTAGGTCAGCATTTTTTTATGACATTAAATTTATTGTCTTACACATACTCTTGAGAGATTTTCTATTTCTGTATCAAATAGAATGAAATTCGCAATCATTTCTTTGTTATCGAGTTTTTTAATTAGTAATTTCACAGCATCAGGATCAGCTAAAGCTGATTTAAGGTTTAATTGCTCTTCAACTTGAGCATTGTCTATTTCAAATTTCAGTAATTTATTTTGATCAATTGTGAGTATATGTTCTTGTAAACTCCATTGAGCTTCAGATTGGGTATAAGCAATTGCTTTCTCGTTATCTTTAATAAAGGTCATTTGATTTTTTTCAAAATATTGACCATTTGGTTTGAACTCAGACACTATTTCGCTTTTCGCAGCATAACCCATGTAATCCATTTCTTCAGTACATTTCCATTTGGCTGAAAGTGCTGATAATTGAATATTTTCACTACTGTGTGAATTGGTTGCAGACGAGCTTGTAGCTTGATTACATACAAAAATGAATGTACACAGCACTAAAGTTTTTTTAAATATTTGATATTTTTGCATTGTTATACCGTTATTTTTTTTGGGGAGTTGTAAGTTTATTACAATATATATAAGGGTTCTATTTGAAAAATTGAAAATCTCAATGTAATAAATAAGTATCTGAATTAATTTAAATATGAGAATAGCAATAAAGTATGCAGCAAAGGATAGAAACTTTTATTTTGGCTCCCGACTCTTTCAAAGAAAGCATGCCTGCTGAGCAGGTATGCATGATTATGAAAAATGCAATCCATAAAGTCTTACCCGATGCACAATGTATTTTGAATCCAATGGCAGATGGTGGTGAAGGAACCATTGATGCATTGGTCATGGCAAAATCAGGATTAAAAATCGCGTGCGAAGTACAAGGTCCATTCGCTGATCAGCGTGTCATGACTCATTTTGGATTAATTGATCAGGGACAAACAGCAGTCATTGAAATGGCGAAAGCCAATGGCATTCATCTCATACCACCTCATTTAAGAAACCCTTTGTTCACTAATACTGTAGGAACAGGGCAACTGATTGCCGCAGCTCTCGAATTCGGTGTGAAAAAGATTATCATCGGATTAGGTGGGAGTGTGACCAATGATGGTGGTGCTGGTATGGCGCATGCTTTGGGCGTGAAATTTATTAATCAATATCATGAAGCATTTGAGCCAACAGGTAGAAACTTAAACCAAATCGATTCCATTGATGTGTCACAACTCGACCCAAGATTGACTAAAACAGAAATTGTTATCGCTTCAGATGTAAACAATCCATTATGTGGTCCACTTGGCGCATCGTATATTTTTGGTCCGCAAAAAGGGGCTACACCTGAAATGGTGCAAGTATTAGACCTTAACTTATCGCACTTTGCAGGGGTGGTAGAGCAGCAGCTTTTAGTCGATTTACGTCATCGATCTGGTGCTGGTGCAGCAGGTGGTTTGGGATTTGGTTTGATGGCATTTACAGGCGCAGATATTCGATCGGGTGCTGAATTAATCATTGAGGAAACTCAATTGGCTGAAAAAATTGCGCAAGCTGATTATGTATTTACGGGTGAAGGGAAAATTGATACTCAGACTCAATTTGGTAAAACCCCATTTGCCGTTGCTCAAGTCGCATATCGGCACAACAAGCCTGTGTTTGCATTCGCTGGTAGAGTTGGTGAAGGGGTGGAACCATTGTACGAACAAGGGTTTCATCACATCTGTAGTATTAATCCACTGGATCAAAGTTTGTCAGAATCCTTGAAAAATGCAGTTCAGAATTTAGATTTAACGGTACAAAATATCGTAAGGCAGTATATCTAATTCTCTATGTAAGTGGGCTTTGAGGTTTAAAACTGAAGCGTGTTTGTATTTTCTAAATCTAGCTCTGTTAAACTATTGTTATTGTAAAATTGATGAGAAGCGATGAGTTTAGACAGCCTGATTGATGAATTAAATCCTCAACAAAAACAAGCTGCAACCACAGAAGCCTTACATAGTTTGGTGTTGGCGGGTGCGGGCTGTGGTAAAACCAAAACGATTGTGGCACGTGCTGCTTATCTCATTGATCAAGGTGTACCCGCCAATCAAATTCAAATTTTGACGTTTACGCGTCGTGCTGCCAGTGAAATCGTGGCGCGTGTCGAATTGGCACTCGGTGAACAAGCAAAAGGATTACGAGCATCAACATTCCATACTTTTTGTATGTACTTGCTGCGTCGTATACCAAAAGCTTTCGGCTTAGCGCAATTCTCAATTATTGATCGTGATGATCAACTCATGATGTTTCGTTTGATACGTGGTAAAGATGATAAGAAGAATCCCAATCAGCTCCCGAAGCCTGCTGAATTATGTGATCTGTATTCATATGCTAGAAATACGCGTCAAAAGCTAAGTGTTGCCATAGAAAAGCAAATGCCTGAATTCTTAGCAATGAAAGACCTGATTGCAGAAATCATGAAAGAATATGAAACTCGAAAGCAGGCACGTAGCTTTCTTGATTATGACGATATTCTTGCGATCGTGGCATCAGCTTTAGCACAGTCTGAGGGTCTAGTCGATTATGTGGCCTCGATTTGCAGACATATGCTTGTGGATGAAATGCAAGACACCAATCCATTGCAATGGGCGCTATTAGAGCCTTTAAAGGATCGAGTAAGTTTGTTTTGTGTCGGGGATGATGCTCAATCGATTTATGGTTTTCGTGGAGCAGATTTCGAAAACATTCATCATTTTAAAGAGCGTGTGCCAGCAGCACAGATCTTTAAATTAGAAAAAAACTACCGATCTACTCAAGAAATTTTAGATTTATCAAATTGGTTGCTTGATCAAAGTGAGATTAAATATGACAAGCGCTTAAATGCGTATCGAGGTACCGGCATAAAGCCTAAAATTCATATTTTCCCGAATGAGTTTGATGAAGCAAAATGGATTGCCATAGATATTAAAGAGCGACATTTGCTTGAGGGAAGTCCTTGGCGCGATCATATGGTTCTGGTACGTTCAAGCTTTGCAGCTCGTCATATTGAAGCAGCTTTCATTGCAGCCAATGTCCCATATCGGTTTATTGGTGGTATGAAACTTCTTGAAACTGCGCATGTTAAGGATTTACTGAGTTTACTACGGGTCATTGCCAATCCTTCAGACGATATTGCATGGATGCGGTTTTTGACGCTTTGGGATGGGGTCGGTGATGTTGGCGCAAGCCGTTTAGCGCAACAGTTGTTACAGGACCCTCAAGATGACGTCATTGCGGAAAAACTAGAAAAATTTGGACGTATTCCTGCTGAGGCTCTACTCATTATGAAGCAGTTGAATGTGTTAAAGACTGAAGTTCAAGCTTGCGTAAGCTTGGCAATTCAGGCAATAGAAATTCAGTTGAGTGAAAATTACAAAAAGGATTGGGGGCGTCGTCAAGGAGACTTTGAGTTGGTGAAACAGTTAGCTTCAAAACATACTCAGTTAAGTGAGTTTTTAGAAGCCTACGTGCTTGATCCAGTTTCAATCAGTGAAATCGAACGCCAGTCAGATACTGATGTTGTTACCTTGATCACGATACATTCTGCTAAAGGAACTGAACAAAAAGTTTGTTACGTGGCGAATGTGACACCTGGTCAGTATCCACATGCAAGAGCTCAAGGGGATTTTGATGAAGTTGAAGAAGAACGCCGTGTGCTTTATGTAGCACTTACCCGTGCACAAAATGAATTGATTTTAACCAAGCAAAATTTGGTGACGTGGGCAAGGGAACAAGTCGATGAGCAAGGACGAAAAGTTGAAAGCTATTTTCTCAATGATCTTTCAAGACATTTGTGTACAAGTGAAACACATTATAAAACCAGACAGCAAACGGTTAAGAGTGCTTTGATTGAGCGACAGTCGATTAATTTAGATTTTGGGATTGATCTCGATTAAACTATCTAGATTGTTTCATACAAAAAGTAGAGTAGGCGCGTACTTTTTGGTTTTTTTGCCTATCTTCTTAAGGTTTTTTCATGAAAATTTTAGTTCGTAACTTAGAGCGCAGCATTACTGAAGCTGAGATTCTGGAGTTATTTCAGCAGTTTGGAACAGTAGACTCATGTACATTGGTGTTAGATGCTGCAACAGGCAAATCGAAAGGATTTGCCTTTGTTGAAATGCCACATGGCCGTGAAGCTGTGAAAGCAATTAAGGGGCTGAACACCCGTAAAGTTAAAGGTGCAGGTATTCGAGTAAAAGCTGCAGACGAAAAGCCAGAAGCATAACTTGATGTCTAAATAAAGTAGGAGCAGTTATTGCTCCTTTTTATTTGATATTTTATTTAATTTTACTAATAAATATGAATCTTTTTTAGCTTTTTTGACCAACTTTTGTACTTTAAAGAGTTGACATATTTTTGAAATGTATTTCTGTTATATATTAATATTTTTATTAAAAACATACATTTAAAATCACATTTATATACAAATTATTGTGAAGTATATCTTAATAATAGATTGAATAAGTTTGAGTGAAGTGTGTAGTATAAAAGCTCCATTATAAAACCCCAAAAGGTTATAAAAATGTCTATTCAAGAATTAAATCATCTAGAAACAGAAATCGTATCAGGTGCAGGTACGTTAATCGGTGACACGCTTCAAAACGCATCAAACCTATTTTCGAGCACATTGAATGTTCAAGCTCCAATTTGGAAGCCATTGAGCCTAATTCCTGGTGTTGGTACAGTTCATCAAGCAATTGATGTTGGCTTCCTTGCGATTTCAGAAGGTCTTTACAGGGCTGGAACACTGTTAGGTGGCGATCAAGATCAGGTCAAATTTCATTATGACAATGAAAAAGGCGATGGGACTTATAATCCATTAGGAATTTTTAAGGGTATTG
Source organism: Acinetobacter sp. ANC_7588 (assembly GCF_056783995.1). NCBI lineage: Bacteria > Pseudomonadati > Pseudomonadota > Gammaproteobacteria > Moraxellales > Moraxellaceae > Acinetobacter > Acinetobacter sp. ANC_7588. The sequence goes on from NZ_JBWYIU010000007.1 coordinate 32,513, forward strand.
TTCGCTAATATAACCTTAGATTCATTCGAAAGGGTCAGCCATGCATTTGGCTGGCTTTTTTATTTAAGCAGTATGCATTAATAATCAGGCTTTCAATCAATCTTGTTGATCTAAAATTAATCTTGATTTTTTTCTTAAAAGCATTGCGTGATATGGCGTCAACATTTAAGTTGTATGACATAAATGTTGTTAGGAAGTTTTCATGTCTCGTGTTGCTCGTTTTCATGCAGATCGCACTAATCAAAAACTCTATTTTGCCCGTCTATCATGTCAGCAAGCAGAACAGACAGAGCATATTCAACAAGCTCAAGCCCATCGTGAAGCGGCAGTCTTTCATTTGCATGGAGCGGTCTTGGCATTTTTGCAAGAGTTGGTGCGTTATTACCGTTTAAATGATTTTTCACCTACATTAAAATCTATTGAAGAGCATATGGCCGCTAAAGGGCAAGTTTCTCCAGAAATCACCGTGTTACAGCATCTTGCAAAGGATGGTTTTATTGCAGAACTAAAGCGCGCTTATCGTATGTGCCAGTATGCACCTGAACCAAGTGCACCAGAACCTGAGGATGAGACTTCTTCAAATCTTATTATTAAAGTCACGCAGACACCTCAAGCGTGGTTGCCAGACACTCAAATTCTTCGAGAGTGGCATCGTGACTTAACCCATCTTATTGACGGTTTTCGTAACGAAATGGTTGAGTTTTAATTGTAATCATGACAGTTTTAAACGATTAGACTTGAAATATAAATTTTAGAACTTATATAAAATAGTCTAAGCAATGCAAAGTGCATTCAGCATTTTGCCACCATGTGAATCATGGAGGGTATATGTCTATAGAGCAATTGAAAGAATTATTCGGAACACAAGAAGCAATTTTAGAATTGGTGCAACTTGAGAATGGCGAGTTAGCGCTTCGTCACGCTGCATCTGAAGATGAGCCACTTGTGAAAATTCAATTTAATGATGAAGTGAAAGCTTTATTAGGTGATCATATGCCTTTGATTGCCCAACACATGATTCAGGCTGCGTTATTTGCACTTCTCGAAAAACAATCGAATGAATGGCATGCGGAAGTCGTAGATGAAAAACCACAGTTTTATAGCTAAGAAAAAACCGCGCAAATAGCGCGGTTTTTATTTTACTTAGTGAGATGGTGCATGATGATGTGCGATTTCAATTTGATTTAGAATATGATTACTCATGTTCTTCGCCATTTCTTCCTTTGCGTAATACACTTCACCAATTTCATCTGCACGTATTGCTTCAGCTTCTTCTTTACTTTCCGCACAGATCAAAACTTGAATCTGTGGATTCAGAAGTTTGGCAGTATCTACAATCTTATGAATATCTAAAATATCCATCGGCGAGATAATTAAAAGCCTCGCATGTTGAATATGTGCTTGAATTAATACGCCTGGTTCTGTTGCTGAACCTGATACTGCAGCAATATCTTTTGCGCGTAGTTTTTCAACAATTTCTCGATTTTCTTCAGCAATCACCACTTTGATGTTATTTTCCATCAGTGTTTTCGTTAAGCGACGTCCAACTTCTCCATGACCGACCATGACCACTTGATCGCGCAGGTAGTCCTGTGAGACCTCGTCAGGTAACATCGCCAATGGATCACCACTACGCTCAAGCAAACGAGCCAAATGCGAGCGCTCACGAATCCATTTCTGTACGGGTTCAATGGCTGAAAATAAAACAGAATTGAGCGAAATAGAAAATAATGCCCCGGCTAAAATCAAGTTTTGAGCTTCAGGGGTTAATAATCCTATAGATAGACCGAGTGTTGCCAAGATAAAGGAGAACTCACCGATTTGAGCGAGTGAGGCACCTACTGTAAGTGCGGTATTCAATGGATAGCGGAAGAACAAAACCAGCGCCATTGCTGCTAATGTTTTTCCGATCATGATAATGCCAATCACAGCCAGAATATGAAGTGGTTCTTCAACGATAATTGTTGGGTCAAACAACATTCCGACAGAGACGAAGAATAGGGTGGAGAATATCTCACGCAGTGGTAACGTTTCTTCTTCAGCACGATGACTGAAGTCAGACTCTTTAACCACCATCCCAGCAAAGAATGCACCTAATGCCATTGAAACGCCAAAAATCGCATATGAACCATAGGCAATGGATACGGCTGCTGCAACCACAGTCAGTGTAAATAGCTCGCGAGAACCCAAGCGTACGACAAACTGAATAATTTTAGGGATGAGGCGCTTACCAATAATCAGCATAAAGGCAATAAAGCCCGCAACTTTAAGTAAGGTTATTCCTAAAGTCACAAAGACATTTTGATCTGGATCAGCGCCTTCCAGTGCTGTTCCGCCAAGGAGTACAGCTGTAGCGGGTAATAAAACTAATGCGAGCACCATGACTAGGTCTTCGACGAGTAGCCATCCCACAGCAATTTTTCCATTGACTGAATCCAGTAAGCCTCGGTCACCTAAAGCTTTTAGGAGTACCACAGTACTCGCACAAGATAAGCTTAAGCCAAACACCAATGCTGACCCAAAACTCCATCCCCATAGCATGGAGACGCCAATCCCGAGGATGGTAGCCACTGTGATTTGTAAAATTGCACCAGGGACAGCAATACGCCGAACTTGCATTAAATCTTTCAGTGAAAAGTGCATCCCGACACCGAACATCAAAAACATGACACCCAGTTCTGCGAGTTGATTGGCTAGTGTGATATCGGCGACGATACCGGGGGTTTTGGGGCTAATAATAATGCCGGCAATGAGATAGCCAACAAGAGGGGGTAGACGTAAACGTGCGGCGATAAAGCCAAAAATAAGGGCTAAGCCAAAACCAACCGCAAGCAATATAATTAAATCTACATCATGTGGCACTAATCACCCCTTAAATATTTATAAATTATGAATTGGCTTTTGAGCTGTATAAGCATAAAAAATGCCAAACTGAGATTAAATTTTAACAACCTGAAGAAAAAAAAGGCAAAAAAAACGACCCAATGGGTCGTATTTTTTTAAAGAACTAAAATTATTTGATTTTAGCTTCTTTGAAGATTACGTGTTGACGGATTTTTGGATCAAATTTTTTGATTTCCATTTTTTCCGGCATAGTACGTTTGTTCTTAGTTGTGGTATAGAAATAACCTGTACCAGCAGAAGAAACTAGGCGAATCTTATCACGCATTTTCGTTGCTCCTTAGATCTTTTGACCTTGAGCACGTAGGTCAGCAACAACCTTTTCGATGCCCAATTTGTCGATAATACGCATACCTTTAGTAGTTAGACGAAGACGTACGAAACGTTTTTCGCTTTCTAACCAAAAACGGTGGTGGTGCAGGTTCGGCTCGAACCGGCGCTTAGTTTTGTTGTTGGCGTGTGAGACGTTGTTACCAACGACTGGACGCTTGCCGGTAACTTGGCAAACCTTAGACATGGTGTAACTCCATTGATTTAGCCAACAGCAAACCTGTATGGCCAGTCAAAATAAAACGGATTGAATTCATTCAAGGGGCGTTTTATATCAAAAATACGCTTAAAAGACAAGCGAAATTGATAAAAACAGGGCATGACCTGTTGTGATAGATCATGCCTTGATCATTTAACGAAGAAAGGCTTTACGGATAAGACTAGGGATCGGTCTATTAAACGGAGGCAGTACGTATTTCAAGCTGAATAGCTTTGGAATAGACATGACTGAGCGTTCATTTGATAAACTGAAGAAGCCTTCGGGACCATGGTATCTGCCCATACCAGATGCACCAACGCCACCGAAAGGTAGATCATCTTGTGCAACATGAGTAACAACAGCGTTTTGACCAAAGTGTCCAGAGTGAGTACGTTGCGAAACGTATTCTGCTCGAGCATCGTTAAAGTCGAAATAGTATAATGCAAGTGGACGTGGTCGGTCATTAATAAACTCGATAACTTCGTCTATTTGATCATATTCTAAGATTGGTAAAATTGGACCAAAGATTTCGTTCTTCATAATTTCCATATCAGGGCTGATATTGGTCAGAAGGGTTGGCGCTATTTTACGTACAGAAGCAAGCTCTTCTTTTAATGGGTTAATTTCAGTGACTTGAGCACCATTTTGAATCGCATCTTCTAAGTAACCTTGTAAGCGTTTATTTTGCTTATCGCTCACTATAGAGGTGTAATCTTGGTTGTCACGTAATGTTGGATACATCGTTTTCGCAACGGTTTCAAACTGGTGAATAAACTCTGAAGTTTTACCACGTGGTAGGAAAATATAATCTGGTGCGACACAAGTTTGACCCGCATTCCACAATTTACCGAATGCAACACGCTCCGCGACATCCTTTAAGTCAATTGAAGGGTGCACGATAACTGGTGATTTACCACCAAGTTCTAGAATAACTGGAACTAAGTTTTCAGATGCTGCTTTCATCACAGTCTTACCAACATTGGTAGAGCCTGTGAAGACTAATTTATCAAATGCAAGATGACTGAATGTGTCAGAGATTACGCCACCACCTGTAACAACGGCAACTAACTCTTGTGGGAACGCTTCAGATAAAGCATTTTGTAATACATAGCCAAAGTTACGAGAGGTGCTTGAAACTTTAATCATGGCATGGTTGCCCGCTGCCAATGCACATACTAATGGGCTAATCGCCAATAATAAAGGGTAGTTCCAAGGGGAAATGATACCGACAACACCTAAAGGTTGATACTGAACCCAACCTTTTGCAGGTTGATGTAAAATACCGATATGGCGTTTAGAAGGCTTCATCCACTCTGTTAAATGTTTGCTGTAATATTTGATTTGTTCGAGTGAAGTGAGTAGTTCACCAATTTTCGTTTCAGAAACCGAACGATTACCATAATCTTGGCTAATTGCTTCTGCAATTTGGTCCTGATATTTAATCAAAACTGCTTTAAGACGAGCCAAACGTTCAATACGCTGTTTTGCTGTCGGGTTCGGATAACGTCGATAGGCTGCTTTCTGAAGCGCTAGAAGATCATGTAAATGCTGAACTTCCGATGCTTCAGTCGTCATTAAATTTGTTTTTGTTTGACTGTTCATGACCAGTACCACTAATGTAAGGGTTGATGTGATTTTTATTTTTAGAGTAAATACTCTAAAAGTCAAGTCACTTTTATGTTAGCTTGGGCTAAACGTCATTATTCTTGTTATAGATGGTATTAGGATGTCGCATTCCAAAACGTTAAAAACCAAAGACCGAATCTTGCAAATTAGTTTGCAACTCTTTAACGAACGTGGAGAGCGATCTGTCACAACTAACCATATCGCAGCAGAGTTAGGTATTAGCCCTGGTAATCTCTATTATCACTTTCGTAACAAGCAAGAGATCATTAAAGAGTTGATGGAGCAATATCAGCATGCAACTTTAGAGCTACTAGCATTGCCAGAAGACCGTGATGTAAATGCCAATGATAAAATCCGATACTTTCAAGTACTCAGTAGTCAGTTATGGGCCTATCGTTTTCTGCATCGTGATGTATATCATTTAACCGAAAATAATGATGACTTTAGAAAAATTTACCCGCGTTTCGCAGGTAAAGTGATGCAACAAGGTCAAAAGATTTACAGAGCCTTCGTCAATGCAGGTCTCATGCAAATGACAGAGTCTGAAATTGAAGCGTTGATCATCAACCTATGGATTGTCCTAACCAATTGGACGAACTTTCTCTATATGTCTGGTCATTTAAAAGATTCCAACCATTTAGATGAAAAGTGGGTTTGGCAGGCACTGCGTCAAATGGTGTTTCTTGAAGGTCCTTATTTACGTGGTGAAAGTCGTCAGACTTATGAGCGCTTGCTTGAAACGTTGGGAACATCTGAATTATTTGCTAGTCTTTCTGCTGATCGAGAAGATTGATTTCAGCAAAGATAATTTGAAAGCATTAAAAAAAGAGTTAGAATACGCGGCTGTTTTTCAATTTAACTGTTAAGTGATATAAATCATCATGAATATGACAACTGCTAACACAGCACGTTTACTGATTACTTGCGAAGATAAACCAGGAATCGTGCAGGCTGTATCGAGCTTTTTGTATCATCAAGGGGCAAACATCACTGCGCTTGATCAATATGCAACAGAAGCTCAGGGCGGGCGTTATTTCATGCGTGTTGAGTTTGAACTCGACAATTTGCAAAGCCGTAAGGAAAATATTCTACAAACTTTCGCCACAAACGTAGCTGAACGTTACAACATGCATTGGCGTCTAGCTTTAGTGTCAGATGTAAAGAAAGTAGGTATTTTGGTATCGAAAGTCGATCATGCCTTGCTTGAGCTTTTATGGCGTCATGCACGTGGTGGATTACCTTGTGAAATCACTAAGGTTGTGTCGAATCATGAAGATCTACGTGAGTCTGTGGAAAATTTCGGTATTCCTTTTGAAGTTGTGCCTGTCAATAAAGAGAACAAGCGCGAAGCATATGCAAAAATTGATGAGTTAATGCAAGGTAATGATTTGCTTGTACTCGCACGTTATATGCAGATTCTTGATGAAGAGTTCGTCTCTAAGTGGGAAATGAAAGTGATCAACATTCATCATTCTTTCCTTCCAGCTTTTGTGGGTGCTAACCCTTATAAGCAAGCGTATGAAAAAGGCGTAAAACTGATTGGTGCAACAGCGCATTATGTGACAGCTGATTTGGATCAAGGCCCGATTATTGAACAAGATGTTGAGCGTGTCAGCCATGATTTTACAGTTGATCAATTACGTGAATTAGGTCAAGACGTTGAGCGTAATGTCTTGGCGCGTGCTGTTAAGTGGCATTTAGAAGACCGTATCATTGTTGATGGTAATAAAACTGTGGTATTCCAGTGATTTTTAATTAAATATCACTGATTTATTAAGGCATGCGTGAGCATGCCTTTTTTATTGATGATCAAAAAAACTCATCAAAACTGCAGAATTAATAGTTGCAAATGAAAACACTTCTCATTTATTATTGGTGTACTTTAATTGTACTAACCGATAAGTTTGATTGAAATCTTCCTTCTGAAGACAGCGTCAATGTATATCAGGTCATAAACTTTAATGAGCCCATCTTCCATTCCTATGATGCAAAATCCAATCTCAATGAAAAAGAAAGTGCTTACTTCGCTCATTGCAGTGGTGATCGGGCATATTGGTGTTTTATTTGCCGTGAGTCAGATGAAAACACCTGAATTAAAACCTATTGATAAAGACCCAATTAAGGTTCGTTTTGTTCAGATTAAAGAGGATGCGCCACCGCCGCCACCTCCTGTTGAACCTGTGAAACCTCAAGTTCAACCAAAACCAGAACCTAAAGTCGTTGAACCACCTCCTGTGGTTAAACCCAAAGTCATTGCTGAAAAGCCTAAACCTGTCGAACAAAAAGCAATTGTTCAAGAAGATAAATTAGAAAAGCAAAAGCAGGAACAACAGCGTTTAGAGCAAGAACGTAAAAATCGTGAGTTACTTGAACAGCAGCGACGTGAGCAAGCATTGCGTGACCAACAGCTACGTGAGCAACAAGAACGTGAGCGCTTGGAAAATGAAAGACGCGAACAAGAACGTCGTGAGCAGCAAGCTCGTAATACACCAAAGAATTTAAGTATTGGGCAAATATCATGGTCTCGTACACCGAAGCCATCATATACCAACCGAGATTTACAAGGTTCTGATCGTACTGTTGTAGTATCGATTGAAGCGGACACTAACGGTAATGTAGTGAATGCCAGAATCACAAAATCAAGTGGAATTGATTCGCTTGATCAAAAGATTTTACGCTCAGTGCGTAATGCAAAATTCAGACCTTATAAGGAAAATGGTGTGGCTTATCCGTTTAGAGCGGAACAACCATTTGAACTTAAGTTGAATTCTAACGGCTAACTTTTATTAGGAGTTCGAGTATGAACTTTTCAGTTTATTGGCAACATGCTGATGCAGTCAGTAAGACGCTTTATTTCGTTTTACTCGCAATGTCTATTGCGACATGGACGATTGTCGTTTTACGTGTGATGGGAACACGTCAACTGAAAGAAGTTGCTTATGCTCAACTCTCTAAAGCACTAGCAGGATTGAAAGCAAAACTCGCTCCTTTGGGATTTGAACAACGTAAAGCTGTTGCGGAGCAAGCTTTATTGCGTCAGATTGCTTTGGAAAAAGCATCTGCTGAAAAAGGTGTTGCTGTACTCGGAACAATTGCCTCACTTGCACCATTTGTAGGGCTATTTGGTACAGTATGGGGAATCTTCCATGCATTGGTTGCAGTAGGTAAAAGCGGTCAAGCAGGACTTGCACAAGTTGCAACCCCTGTGGGTGAAGCCCTGATTATGACTGGTATTGGTCTAGCAGTAGCTATTCCAGCAGTGATCGCATACAACATTTGTATTCGCTTTAATCGTACATTAAGTAATGAACTACAAGATCATGCTCACAGTCTTTTAATCGACACGATGCTGCAACAAGATTCTTCTGCGCAAAAAGTTGAAGTGAAAGCGACTCAAGAAAGTTACGTTGGAGGTCAAGCTTAATGGCTTTTCAATTGGGTGAAGACAACGATACAGGCATGACGGAGATGAACCTCATCCCGTTAATTGACATTATGTTGGTTTTGATGATCATCTTCTTGGTGACAGCGACCGTTGCTAACCCATCAATTCCATTAACTTTACCAAAAACGACAGCGGATATCATTGATCCGCCACCTGAATCGATTCAAGTAAGCATTAACTCACAGGGTGAGATTGCATGGGATTCAGAAATTATCAGCTTAGATGAATTGCAAAAAAGATTTAACGATGCCGGTGGTTCAGCACAACAACCGACAATTATTCTTAAAGCAGATAAAGAATCACGTTACGATACTGTTGCTCAAGTGATGTCACGTGCAAGCGAAGCCGGGCTTGCTGACATTGCCTTTGCCACAGATAATTAACTGATTAACATGAGAAAAGCGACCATAAGGTCGCTTTTTTTATACCTGTATTAGTCTTTGAGTAAACCTTCAAATTTAGAGCGAAGCTTTAAAAGTTTTGGTGGGATACTAAAATTGCAGTAGCCCTGAGTCGGGTTACGAGCAAAGAAATTTTGATGATATTCTTCAGCAGGGTAGAAGGTCGGTACTGAGCTTAGTTCTGTAACAATATCTAAACCTTCTGCTTTTAACTGTTGAATCGCTTTCTCTGCAATCTGGCGCTGTTCTTCATTAAAATAATAAATGACAGAGCGATATTGCGTACCTATATCATTACCTTGGCGATTGAGTGTGGTTGGATCATGTGTTGCAAAAAATACATCAAGCAATTGAGCAAAGCTAATTTGACTTTCATCAAAATCCACTAAAACCACTTCTGCGTGATGGGTGTCTCCTTTGCAAATGTCCTCATAGCTTGGATTGGCCGTATACCCACCCGCATAACCACTCACGACTTTAGTGACACCTTTGAGTTGAAGGAAAACTGCTTCAACACACCAGAAGCATCCGCCACCGAGCAAAGCTTGTTGCATGAGATTCACCTTATTGAGTTGCAATGACTGAAATAATGGGGTGTAGAACAAAAAAAGCAACCAATGGAATGGTTGCTTAACTGTTAACGCGGTTGAATTGCAGACTCATATTGCAATACTGGATTACCATTCTCATCGAGTAGGCGAAGCGTTTTGTCGTAGACTTGGAATGCCGCGACTTTTGCCAAGGCAGCATTATAGCGATTTGCAAGTTCTTGAGTATTCACACACATCATTTGTGTAGTCGCAACTTCACTCAAGCTAATTTTGTCAGCTTTAATGCTATATGCACCCATAAAACGGTTACAACCATCTGCACCACTTAAGCGACTAGATGCTGCGTCAAATTGAATACTTGGAACATTGTGTGCAGTAGGGTCGGTCTTAAATTCTGTTGCGCCAATATGTGTCAAAATCCAAGTTTTATTTTGCAATTGATTAAGTGCTTGTTGTTGCTTTTCAGCAGATGGTGTTGTGGTACATGCTGTAAAAAGTAATGCTGAGCTTATAACGGATACGGCTAAAAGTTGTTTTAACATATGAAATGCCCCTGTGTTATTTCTTTCTAATGTAAATTAAATTCAAGTCAATTTTATGTATATCAACTGATACGCTAAGGTGCAAGCTCTGGCTGACTCTGAGGGAGACCCAGACGAATCAATTTTGAATAATTTTCACTACTTTGATATTTAAATTGATTAAATTGGTCTGTTCTTGGGTTGACATGTGCCTTGTTGTACCATGTTTTGATATCCCAATGATGTTGTAATGCCCCTAAGTCATACAGATAATTAGGTAAATAACCTGAGGCTAATAATCGGTAGTCCACTGGCAGTTCATGTTTGGAAATCGCTTGAACCATATCAAAAACCAAAGTGGTGCAGTTACTGGTCAAGGTGTTATACCATTTTGGTTCTTGACTAAGTTGATCTGCTTGCTCTAAATATTCCTCAAATAAAGCTTTCATTTCAGCAGCTTCCATGTTGATTGGGAAAAAATAGACCTGCTCATTACGTACATTGCTACGTGTATAAATAATGTCTTTCTCGTCAGCAGCAACTAAACTGACTTCGTACTTTCTAAAAAAACCACCAATAGCAGAAAACTCTTCATCTTTTTCTTTGCGAATTTCAATCGAAAAGGTCAGTGGTTTAGAGTTTTTGAAATCAAAGCTGACTAAAGTGTGGGCGATTTGTGGTCCCATCCAATATGAAGTAATGATGTTAATGCCACTGATTTGATTCAAATCAATTTGACGTGTTTCCCAGCGTTCTTGATAGGTTCCGTCTTCATTCCATGCAAAATTACGCACATTGTGTAAAGTGACCCAATCACCTTGACGTTCATAATTGAGAATTCTTGCGACTTCAGGATTCCACTCACGGTCTTGTTTGGCAGGGATACTAAAATACCAAACTAAACTGAACGCAAAAAAGACAATGTATAAGACAACATCTTTACTACGGCTGAAAAAATGTTGTGTTGCATAGATGCCTAAAACACTTAAGGCAAAAGCGACCCAAAAGCCAATGATAATACGACTGACTAACCAGCCAAATGGCTCTTGAACCCATAAGGCCATACATAACCAAATTGAAGAGAAGATGACAAATAAACTAAATAGGGAGTGAAAAGCTCCCTTTGCAAGCGCAAGAATAAACTCTCTTTTACCGATGTTATGCATTGTTATTGGCTATATGTATATGTAAGAAAGCTTTATTTTTGGTAGGTTGCGAACTCAAATGCAATATTTGTTTTGTCATCAATGTGTTGCTCTGATGCCACTTTTTTAAATTCAGGTGGAATCTCGGGATAAAAAACATCACCATCAACATCTAGGTCTATGTGAGTGAGTTCTAATCGGTCTGCAATATTAATAGTCTGTTCAAAAATTTCACCGCCTCCGATTATAAAAATCGTGTTCGGTTTATCTGATAACTTCACATCATCTATAGATTTTTCTAAAGCTTCTTCAATTGAATAAGCAACTTTAACACCGTCATGACACCACTCTTTATTTCGTGTGATAACCCAATTAACTCTTTTGGGTAGTGGTCGACCAATTGAGTCGAAATTTTTTCTTCCAAGAATAATTACGCCACCTTGTGTAATTTCTTTGAAATGCTTCAGATCTGCAGAAATATGCCAAGGTAAATCGTTATCCTTACCGATACATCTTTGATTGTCCATCGCAACCACGTGTACAACCTCAAATTGTTGTTGGAAAGCCATAACGTTTAATCCAAGTCATGTAAATTAACAAATAAAAAAACCCTACTTTAATAAAAGTAGGGTTTGTATTGTAACTTCAAAATAATAATTTAAACAGCTTCACTGCTTTTAAAGGTATTAGATTTTAAAGTTACTTGAATTTGATTTATTTTATAGCACTTTTCAAATATTTAAACCGCAACTGGTGCTTTAATTGCAGGATGCGATTCGTAATTTACGATTTCAATATCTTCAAATTTGAAATCAAAAATATCTTTAATTTTAGGATTAAGTTTGAGTTGGCACAATGGAAGTGGTTCACGTGTTAATTGAAGTTGTGCTTGCTCGAAATGATTGGCGTAAAGATGAGTATCACCACCTGTCCACACAAAATCACCGACTTCTAGATCACAGACTTGCGCAATCATATGGGTGAGAAGTGCATAACTTGCAATATTAAATGGAACGCCAAGAAAAACATCAGCACTACGTTGATAAAGCTGACATGATAATTTTCCATCCTGAACAAAAAACTGGAAAAGCGTGTGACAAGGAGGGAGTGCCACTTGTCCAGCTTCTTTTGGGTTCCAACCTGATACGATCAAACGACGGGAGTTTGGATTGGTTTTAATTTCATTAATTAACCATTTGATTTGATCAAATCCATCTTGCTCGTATAAACCATCGTCTTTCTTAGTTGCACCAAAGTTACGCCATTGGTGTCCATATACTGGACCTAGCTCTCCTTCAGGACGTCCAAAACGAGCAGTCTGCTCAGCTGTCGACCATTCATCCCAAATTGTAACTTTATGATCTTGCAGATATTTAACATTGGTATCACCTTTAAGGAACCAAAGTAATTCAATCACGATTGAACGGAAGTGAACTTTCTTTGTGGTCAGTAGAGGAAAACCTTTAGAAAGATCAAAGCGCATTTGATGACCAAATACAGAACGAGTACCTGTACCAGTACGGTCACCTTTATCACCGCCATTGTCGAGGATATGTTGTAGTAGGTCTAAATACGCTTTCATAAATGTCCTGATCGATTTGAATGTGGCATTTGAAGAATAAACCAATGCCAAAAATTTCATTGGCATCAGTTTATACTAAAGCAGCATGCTTTTTAATATCTTCCTTACGGAATAGAATCTTTGAAAGCGAGTAATTAAAGAAATAAGAAAGCACCCTTTAGGGTGCTCTCATTTACCACAAAATTTTAGGGCTTAAGCAGTTTTGTGTCCTGTATGTACAGTATGAATTAAATCGCTTAGGTCATAACCAATGGATTGAGCATATGCTAGATACGCTTGCTTGATAGATTCATTTAACACAGGTTCACGGTGCAGAATCCAAAGATATTTTTGATTAGGTTCACCGACTAAAGCAGTTTGATAATTTTCATCGATCTTAAGTACCCAATAGTCACCTTTAGTGAATGGAATCCAACGAAATCCTTCAGGCAAAAAGCTGACTTCTAATTTGCCATGTTCAGCATCTACAACTGTGGCTTCGCCAATAGACTCATCCAGTTCTTTGTTGCCATCAAGACAACGATTTTGAACACGTACGGTTCCATCGCTGTTTAAGGTATAGACTGCCGAAATATCCGTACTGTCTTCAGGTTGGTGCTTCATTGGTAAGCGTGCAATCTCATACCAAGTACCTAAATAGCGTTCAAGTTGGAAGTTAGATACGGTCGTTAAATTTTGACTCATTATGATGTACTCCATTTAATCTAAATTAGATACGTTCTTTGAGTATAGGCACAGTTTTGGAGTAGAAATAATACTGTTCTGTAGCAAAGCGTTAAGTGAGTGTGATTAATTTTATATTTATTTTCATTTGCTTAGTTGTTTTGAAATTCAGCGGGGTGTACGAGATGCATATAAACTCACTACGAATAATCCCACTGCGCTATAACCCATGAGTTGTACAAAAAGTGCAAAAAACTCTCTGCTATTTTGAAAGTTCAGCGCTGAAAGCATGAAGATAAAAAATACAATCAAGATGAAAGGACTAAAAGCATAATATGCTTTCAGCTGATGCTTTAGACGCTTAGATTGGATCAAAACATGATGAATAATGTGTAGACTTAAGCCTAAACATAAGCTCATTAGTGTCGATAGAAAATCAAGTTTTTTAATTTCAGCTGTCAACAGAATCATTACACACGTTGATATACAAATGATCAATTTAAGCGTGCGTGTGCATCGTTCCGAATACCAGAAATTTAACATAATGACGTCTTAATGCTGATGTTGATGAAGTAGAGACAGTGGAGAAAATAAGCAAATAGATAAAGCCATAAATCCTAATCCTTGAGCACCAGGTAAAAGAATTTCTCCATCCTTTGCATGCATGAAAATCAAGGCAAGTAGCAAAGCGATAGGAATCCAAGTAAATAATCGGTACATCAGCCCAGTTGGATGGTGTGAAGCGAAATGAATTTTACAGTAACGGCAAATAAGAAAAACAATACCTGTGCCCACAAACATTAAGATGGCATCGAAGTTAAGCGGTTGCATCCAATATAACGTAGCGGTAGCACTCGCAATCAAAATAAAAAATAAAGCTTTGTATTGTATTGAAACTTTAGGATCAAACCAAAACTCGAGCATAGTAATCTGAATCACAGTAAATAATTCAAAACTCTAGCACAAAAAAAGGTGAACAAGATGTTCACCTTTGAGGACATAATTTACTTATTTGCCATTATTTTGTAGAGGACCCCAGTCATATACTTTCTTTTGGTAGGCATACCAAAGCATCCATAGCCCGATGAGAATCATTGGAACTGTAAGGAATTGTCCTTTGCTCATCCATCCGATAAATAATTGACCATTATCTGGCTCACGGAAGAATTCAACTGTGAAGCGAGCGATACCATATCCAATTAAGAATAGAGCAGAAACAGCCATGCGTGGACGAGGTTTAGAACTAAACCACCACAGAACAATAAAAAGAATCAAACCCTCACAGAGTGCTTGGTAAAGTTGGGATGGATGTCGTACGAGTTGTAAAGGATCTGTAGGGAAAATCATACCCAATGCGAAATTTGGATCTGTGACTTGTCGGCCATAAAGTTCGCCGCCAATAAAGTTGCCAATACGACCAAACATCAGACCTGTTGGAACACATGGGGCAATAAAATCCAGTGTTTGGAACCAAGTCATTTTGTATTTTTTACACCACAATAACATGGCCAACATGACACCTAAGAAGCCGCCATGGAAGCTCATGCCACCTGTCCAAACTTGGAATAACCATATCGGATTTGCAAGGAATTGATCAAAACCATAAAAGAACACATAGCCTACTCGACCACCAATCACGACACCTAATGCACCGTAAAAGATGAGATCAGAGACCATGTCTGGTGTCCATCCTCGTTGCTTAGCACGGAATGTTGCCAAGCCCCAAGCAAATAAAAATGCGAGTAGATACATGAGTCCATACCAGTGAACTTGTAATGGACCCACAGATATTGCCACTGGGTCAATAGAAGGATAGGTCAGCATTGCTTTTCCTTTATATTATGTTTTGTGTCGATTCTAACGGAAAGACTGAAAAAATGTTGTACATTCAATGTGTAAAGTTCTAAGGATGCAACGATGTGTATTGTAGCAATCGCATGGCAAGTGTTGGATGAAACACCATTATGCTTAATTTCAAATCGGGATGAGTTTTATCACCGACCTGCTTCACAAATTCATAAGTGGGAAAATAGCCCAATTATTGCAGGTCAAGATTTACAATCTGGTGGGACATGGATGGGGATTACTGCTGCAGGGCGTTGGGCACTTGTGACAAATTACCGTGATGCAAATGATAAGAAGGAATATCCAACTTCAAGAGGACATATCATTCAGCAATATCTGGAATCCGATTTAGCACCGATCCGATTTGCCCAAGAATTAGAAAAAAAGCAATGTGATTACGCTGGATTTAACCTGTTTATTGGAACCTCTGATCAAGCGGTTTATATGAGTAATCGTGGTGAATCTCCACAAGTGCTTGCCAAAGGTGTATATGTGGTTTCCAATGGTGTATTAAGTGATCCATGGGAAAAAACCAAACATTTGCGTAAACGCTTTACACAAGAGTTCTTACCATTATTGCAATTAAATCCCAATGCTCAAAAAGCGTATGATTTAGAGTATGTCGTTTGGGATATCTTACAAGATGAAAGAAAAATTGATTTAGACTTATTACCTCAAACGGGCATATCAGTGGAAATGGAGCAGCTGTTATCTTCTACTTTTATACAAAGCCCGATATATGGAACACGATGCTCAAACTACCTGTTGTTGAAAAGAAACCAATGGACTTGGCTTGAAAAAACGCAGCAAGGTGAACATCAGAATCACATAGTCAAAATTGATCTGAATCTCTCAAAAAAAATGCCGACATCGTAGTCGGCATTTTCTATTTCAATGTTTGAATTAAGCAGCAGGAGTGTTTTCTTTCTCTTCTAGACTTTCCCCAACAATCTCGCCACCATCTTTACGTGTAATCACGACCGTCGCAGAGCGAGGACGTGTACCTTTACCACCGCTGATAGTGTTGCTGTGATTTGCAGGCCAAGTGCCACCTGGATGCTGAACATTCACAAAAATAGCTTTATAGTCTGGTGTCATCGTTACACCTGTAATTTCACAGCCTGAAGGGCCTGTTAAAAAACGACGTAACTTTGAATCATCAAGCTGTGCGCCAGCAGGAGTAAGTTGAGTGGCATTATTTGAACCAGCATTTGCAGAAGTCACTTTACCATCACTTACTTGACCTGGAAGTGCAGCAAGCATCATGCAATTCGTTTCATCTGTATAAGCGCCATCATCAGTCTGTACCCATAAGACACCACGTGGATCAAACCATAGGCCATCTGGACTTGAGAAATCATTTGCTGATGTGAGTCCAGATAGGTTTACACCCGGAAGTGAATCTTCTTCTGCGCCAAATAAGAAGATATCCCATACAAATGTTTTTGCTGTAACAGTATCACCAGTTTCACGGAAACGGATAATATGTCCGTTGATATTACCACGAGGACTACCACCTTTATCATTATCAGCATAATTACGAGGGTTGGCAGCATCAATTGTATGCTCACTTCCACGTAATGAGTTATTGGTTAAGGTGACATAAACCTCACCATTCTCTGGGTTTACTGCAACCCATTCTGGACGATCCATTTTGGTTGCACCAACTGCATCACCTGCTAAACGGGCATTTACCAATACATCAGCTTGATCTGTAAATTTGTATTTTGAATAACTAGCAATTAGTGGATTGGAGATATTGAGTTCAATCCACTCACCAGACGTCTTTTGAGTTGCTTCATTAAAGTTAAATTTAGCAACATAGAATTTACCGTTATTCATATATTTATCGCCAGCAGCATAACCACCGTTGATATCTTTAGGGTCCCAAACCGCATCTGAAACAAATTTATAGATATATTCGCCTTGAGAGTCATCCCCCATATAGAAGGCTAGTGGTTGCCCAGGAATGGCACGACTGACACGACAATCTTCATGTGCAAAACGTCCAAGAGCTGTACGTTTTACTGGGCGTTGACGACCATCAAACGGGTCAATTTCAACAATCCAACCAAATGTATTTGGTGAGTTTCTAAAATCTTGAGTTGCAGAAGATGCAGAGACTTTAGTTAACCAGCGCTCATAAACATCTTGAGGGAACAGTTGTGCTTGAACTGTGTGCCACTTATAAGAACTATTTGAAGCAATTTTATAGCGTTTTAACGACTCCAAATCCTTTTCAGAACGATCTTTATCATCGCGAGTAAAGTATTGGTTAAAGTTTTCTTCGGTGGTTAAGTATGTGCCCCAAGGCGTATAACCGTTACCACAGTTATTGATCGTACCTAATGTAAATGTGCCTTCTGGACTGATCTTGGTTTGTACCAATTCATGCCCTTTTACAGGACCAGCGAAATCGATCGGTGTTGCAGCTGTAATTCGACGGTTGAATACAGAGCGTTTGTTTAGAGTGACTTGTTGAGTTGTAGGATTTTTTTGTACTTCAATCACTGAAACGCCGTGACAGTTGATTTCACGTAATGCTTCATCTTCAGAACGAATATCCGCTGAAATGGTATTATTCGCTGGATGTAAAATTGCTTTGTTATCTACATATTCATGGTTGAGTACCAGTAAACCTACATTTGACTCGTCTTGATCATAACGGCTATTTTTCATGCCGAAATATGTCATACCGTCATGACATTCACCTGAACGCATGGTAAATGAAGCACCACTCGGAATATTATCTGCATCCCATTCAGGCATACCTTCAAAAAGCGGGTCTCCTAGTGCATAAATAACACGTGCTTCATATCCTTCAGGCACTGTGAATTCATTTTTAATATTTTTATCAACCGCTTTAAATGTTAGTTCAGTTGGCGTTTTTGATTTGTCGAATTCAGGTAGAGAAGGATTTGAGTTGTTATTGTCATTGTCGTCACTGTTACAGCCTGCTACTGAAGCCGCTACTGTCAATGCTACTGCACCACCAGCAGTCTTCTTAATGAGATCTCTACGCGTAATTTGCTTTTCAAGTAAATGGTGAAATTCTGGATTCCCCGAATCATTGCTATCGTAATCATCGTTAAAAGGTGTTAAATCAGTCATGTTCGTTCCTAGCATCTTGCTTGGTAGTTTTTAGCGTCACAAACAACTTAATGCGCAATCATGACAATCAAGTGATAGATTTATGTCAGTTGAATTAAGCTTTTATTTAAAGAATATGAAAAAGGTGAGTATTAATACTCACCTATATTAAACAGCGGAAAGATATTAAATAGTTGACTTAGCTCTTCTGTTTTCGAGTAATTTTCCAAACAAAAGTCCCAATTCAAATAACATCCACATTGGTATCGCTAACATAATCATCGAGAGTGCATCTGGCGGCGTCACAAACATAGAAACGAAGAAACAACCTACAATAATAAAACGTCTTTTTTCAACCAATTGTTCTGTGGTAACTACACCAATCATAATGAGTAATAAAGTCACAATTGGAATTTCAAAAGTTAAACCAAAAACCAAGAATAATTTTAAACAGAAACTTAGATAGCTATTAATGTCAGTCATGGGTGCAACCGTTTCAGGTGCAACGCTAATGAAAAAATGTAAAATCGAAGGGAGGGCTATAAAGTAAGCAAAAGCAACACCTGCATAAAATAATGTAATACTTCCGATGAGTAATGGTAGAGCTAAAGCTTTCTCATTTTTATATAGCGCCGGTCTGACAAAAGCCCATATTTGATAAATGATAAATGGCATGGCGATCATTAGAGCAACGAAGAAGTTTAACTTAAATGGTGCCATAAATGTCGCGGTGACATCAGTTGCAATCATTGATGAATTTATTGGGAGTTGAGCTCTAAGAGGCTCAGACATCATTTGATAGCTTTGATTTGCAAATGGTAATAAACAAAAGAATAAAACGAGAATGACCCCAACTATTCTAAATAAATATTTTCTTAAAATAATAAGATGCTTGGTTATTGGCATTTCTTCAAGCTGAGGATTTTCCTCATTTGAAGAGATGATATTTGGGAGAGTATTGTGACTCATACTGCCTCCGCTAAGACTACATACGGTTTATTGTGTTGCGCGGAATTTTGAATATGAATAAAACTTTGCTTAGGTGTAGAGTGTCCTCTAAAAGGAACTGCTGTACTTTGCTGAACGTTTAAATACACATAAACAGGGCTTGTTTCAGAGCGAATCTGTTGATGGATAGGTGGATTTAAATATTCATCGCTTAATACTGTGTGTTTTTCAATTTCCTGCATTTGCGCTTTCATTTTTTCTTCTAATTCTTGAATGCGCTTCATTTCAGTCTGCATTTGTTCTTTAAGTTCAGACATTCTTAGTTCACGATCAATATCATTTTGTACATTGCTGACCATACGCTTAATTTTGCCATACCATTTACCAGCAAATCGCGCACCCTCAGGAAGCTTTTCAGGTCCAAGAACAAGCAATGCAATGATGCCAAACATTAATAGTTCAGCCATACCAATATTCAGCATTACTGTTACCTACCTTTAATGTTTCGCTGTTGAGTTCAAATCATGAGATGTTTGATGTTCAATCGTGTGTGGTTCTTTTAATTGAGCAGATGTGCTCTGGTCTTCGTCATCCTTAATTGATTTTTTAAAATCTTTAACCGCACCACCAACATCTTTACCCAAATTTTTTAGCTTAGACGTACCGAACAAAAGTAAAACGACAATTGCGAAAATAAGTACGTGCCAAATTGATAATCCAGCCATGATATATTCCTTATTGAAAATGATCTTGAATGATTTCAACAGTTCTTTATGACAGCAAGTTGACGGAATTATTTCAGTTTGAAGTCATGGCTTTTTTATGTGTGCAAGAGACTTATCCTGAAGTGAAATAGATGTTGTGCTAAGATGAGAAAAAATCTATTTCATATTTAATATGGTTCTTCTACTCCCACTAGTCTCCTTTCTTATCGGCTATTTTGGCGTAGAATATTTACAAAAAATTCGTCCCTTTATGGCGATGTTGTTGGCGAAAGTGCTGATTCCTCTCATCATTATTTACAATATGGTGTTTTACCAAGAGGGCAGTATATGGTTGATGTTATTTAGTTTTATCGCTTCATTTTTGCTGTATTTATTTGTTTATTACCGTACAAAAGACAAATTAGTCTCCTTATGTTCCAGTTACCTAAACATGGCTTGGCTTGGCTTTCCATTTGCATTCGCTATTTTTGGTGCGCAAGCATCTAGTCCTATGGTTGCACTTTATGTCGGGGGCTCTATTTTTGGTAATATTTGTGCAGTGACCGTATTAAGTGCTGAAAAGCAGTCTGCGATGGAGATTTTGAGAAAGTTGACTTTCTCTCCACCGATTTTAGCTTTACTAGTTGCTGGTTTTCTTTCGTTATGGAATGTTAGTCATTTTCAGCAGAATGCAATAATTCAATCATTGTATATATTGGATAAGTGGTTAATGACCTTTACAGGGATGTGTATCCTTGGGATGTGGTTATCTCAAGTAAAAATTCACTTGTCCGACTTAATTGAAAGTTTAAAACTTGCTTTGATTAAATTTTTATTTGGTTTAGTGTGCTGTGCGGTAGCCTATTTGCTTCTACCGATTCCTCACGAACTGGTTATTATTGCGCTGATGTCTATGTTTTTTTTATTGCCACCCGCAGCGAATATTGTTGCTTTAGAAACACATTATTCAGGAACAGGCGTTTCAGCCCAATATATCGCAGCGGGTACCATCGTAAGTTGCATGACAATTGGTTTATTTGCCATGGTTTATCATGGACTGATCGTTTAGTTCGTTTCGAGGCTTGCTTTGAATAACTGCATGGCTTGACCACGATGACTGATCTTATTTTTTTCTTCTTTGGTCATTTCAGCGCTACTAATATTGAGTTCAGGTAGCCAAAACAGTGGGTCGTAGCCAAAACCATTTTTGCCACGTGCTACTTCCAAAATTTCACCTTTCCAGATTCCTTGGAAAATCTGAGGTAAAGGATCTTCAGCGTGTTGAACTAAGGCGAGTACACACACAAACATCCCTTCAATCACGTCACCATTGTTACGTAATGGTGCTAAATCCGCCAGTAATTTAGCATTATTGGCAGCATCATCGCCATGCTCACCAGCATAACGTGCAGAGTAAATACCAGGAGCACCACCAAGTGCAGGGACGCAAATACCTGAGTCATCTGCTATAGCTGGTTTACCCGAAATCTTAGAGGCATGTCGTGCTTTGATAATGGCATTTTCAACAAAACTTAACCCATCTTCCACCGCATCCTCAATGTTCAGTTGTCCTTGAGGCACAACGTTAACAGGGAGTTTTAATTCTTCAAATAACTTTTCGAACTCAGCTATTTTCCCTTTATTGTTGCTCGCTAAAACCAAAGTACCTTGATCTAACCAATCTTTAGACGCCATGTTGAATCACTTTCTGTTTCAAATTTGAAGCTATTCTAACGGATATTTGCGATGATACAGATGAACTCATCTTTAAAATAACCAATCATTAAACATGACAAATTTAAATAGCATTCATATTCGTCAAGCCGAGATCGCGGATGCTGAAAATATTGCATCCTGTATTGCTTTAGCTTTGAATCACTTTGATGAAATGCCAAAAAGTAAGTCCCTATTTTCAAAAGAAGCTCTTGTATCGCACATCAATCATCAAGAGATAAAATACTTTGTTGTAGAATTAGAGCAGTCGCTTGTGGGGGTGATTGCTTACAAACAACCCGCCCATATTTTTCATTTTTTTGTTCATCCAAATCTGCAATTTCAAGGCGTTGGAACTCATTTATTTAATTATGTGTTAGATCAATTAACTCAAACGGATATCCAACAGATAACAGTCAATGCACATATAGGGGCTGTTCATTTTTATAAAAAATTAGGTTTTACTTCACATAGTGAAGTGGACATATTCGAAGATATGAAATTCATAAGAATGAAGAAGATGATCGAATAAAAAAAGCACCGATAGGTGCTTTCTTCAAACTTATAAGCGTAATTAACGGCTTTGAATCCATTGATCAGCACGGTCACGTGCAGTACGAATTTGTTCTGGTGTCAGGTTGGCAGCCAAAGCCGTCTTTTTCGTCTCAGACATATTGATCACTTTATTATCTAACATGCCATCACGTGTAGAAAGCTCATACCATTGGTAAGCACCCATATAGTTTTTCTTTTGCTCTTCCATAACGGCTAAATTGAAGCTTGCACGATTGTCACCATGACTTGCTGCTTTTTCGAAGTATTGGCGAGCTAAGGTTTCATTTTTAGTAACACCAATACCATCAGCATACATACGACCCACATTCAGCTGAGCAGATGAAATACCTTGATCGGCTGCTGCCTTATACCAAACGAAAGCTTGTTTTAGGTCTTTAGCAACATCTTTACCATGTTGATAATGTGTTGCCAGATAAAACTGGGCAGCCGGTTGACCTGCTCGAGCAGCTTTTTGCAGCTCAGATACAGGCATACGTGAATACTGTGCAGCCAGTGCAGAAGTTGATGGTTGTTGAGGTACATAATCTGCATGAACTTGGAAACTCAACAACCCTAGAAATAATGAAGTACCTAAGAATAACTTTTTCATAGAGCGCTCACTCGATAAATCGCGACCTCGCCAAACAAGTTCGGGATATGCTTGCTGAGCAAACTCCCTTGTTGATTCCCATTCACGGCTAAACGGTCAATAATTTTAATTTGATTCTCAGCACAAAGTGCTTCGAAATCCTTAAACGTGCACAGATGGATATTTGGAGTGTTATACCACATATAGGGTAAGGCATCCGAAACAGGCATTTTCCCTTTTAAAGCAAGGAAAGAGCGTGTTTTCCAGTGTGCAAAGTTAGGAAAAGTAATAATTGCTTGTTTCCCAACACGCACCATATCGCGCAAAAGCACATCAGGTGCATCTACAGCTTGCAAAGCTTGTGCCATGACAACATAGTCAAATGACTGGTCTGCAAAGCGTCCCAAACCGAGGTTCAAGTCTTGTTGGATGATATTTAACCCTCGACTGACTGCAATTGCAATCTTTTCTTGATCGATTTCTAATCCGTATGCACGAATGTTGTGCTTTTTGCTCATATGAGCCAGTAATTCACCATCGCCACAACCAAGATCTAAAACGCTTGAATCAGGTTTAATCCATTTTTCTGCAAGCTTCTGATCGATACGCATTACACGGTCTCCTTAGGGGTTGAAGCAAGATGGTCTACACCACCTAAGAAAGCCCTTAAAGTTTTGACATATAAAGGGATAGGGAACAAGAACGAGTCATGACCTTGTTCTGCATCAATATCAACATAGCTCACAGGCTTATGATTGGTAATCAATGCATCCACAATCTCAACAGATCGGGAAGGAGAGAATCTCCAATCCGTAGTAAATGAAATCACAAGGAATTTACATTTTGTATTCGACATTGCTTTAACTAAAGATTGTTCATACTCACGAGAAGGATCGAAGTAATCCAAAGCTTTAGTCATGATCAAGTAGGTATTCGCATCAAAGTTACGACTAAATTGTTCACCTTGATAACGAAGATAACTTTCAACTTGGAATTCAACATCGAAACCATACATGAATTTGCCAGATTTTAAATCACGACCAAATTTTTGTTTCATGGCTTCTTCAGAAAGGTAAGTAATGTGACCTACCATCCGCGCTAGAATAAGACCACGTTTAGGATAGCTATCTTTTTCTAAATAGCGACCATGATGAAAATCAGGATCGGACAAAATGGATTGGCGCGCGACCTCATTAAATGCGATATTTTGCGCTGAAAGTTTAGGCGCACTGGCAATAATGACACAGTTATTTAATCGGTCAGGATAATCTACAGACCACTGAAGTGCCTGCATGCCTCCCAAAGAGCCACCAATAATAGAGTGCCAAACAGTGATACCAAGACGATCAGACAGCATTGCTTGAGTTTTAACCCAATCGCGCACGGTCACTAATGGAAAATCTGGACCATAAGGACGATTTTCATTTTCAGGATTTGGGGAGGTTGGTCCTGTTGATCCGTTACAACCACCAATATTGTTTAATGCCACCACAAAAAATGTATTGGTATCAATTGCTTTGCCTGGCCCAATACAAGCATCCCACCAACCTGCTTTTTTATCATCTTCATGGTGATAACCAGCAGCATGATGATGACCAGAAAGCGCATGGCAGATCAAAATTGCATTAGATTTATCTGCATTGAGTGTGCCATAAGTTTCGACCATCAATTCGAAACGTGGTAAAACGCGGCCACATTCTAATGCGAGTGGTTCTTCAAATTGGAACTTTTGTGGAACAACAATGCCCACTGAGTCAGCTGGAAAAGACACAGGATAAATTCGCCTAAAATCTTAAGTATGAATAAATAAAAGGATACCACTTGAGGGTATCCTTCTAAAGTCATTTTCGTGCTAAATATTATTGCTAATATTTATACTGCCGCAGCGATCACTTGATCTGTGCTCAAAACACCTTGATCAATTAAACGATTTGTACATGCAATAATTCCTTCAATAGATGAAGTCACGATGTTGTCATGTACACCAGCACCGAATGCTGATTTACCTGTACCTTTGACTTGAAGTTCAATTAGTGCCAACGCTTTAGCATTTGCACCAGAACCAATGCTACGTTCTTCATAGTTCACAACATCGATTGGCAACTGTAAAGCATCTAAAATTGCAGAGATTGGTCCGTTGCCTTCACCACGTAGATGTTGAACTTGACCACCGACTTCAATATCTAATTCAATGACTTGATTGCCATTTTCATCAGATAATCGATAGTTTTTCGCGACATAATGTTTATCTTTCTGATTTACATATGTACTTTGGAATAAACTCCAAATTTGCTCAGCAGAAACTTCTACGCCTTCTTCGTCAGCTACCTGTTGCACGACTTGCGAGAACTCAATTTGTAAGCGACGTGGTAATACGACGTTGTAGTTCGACTCTAACAAGTATGCGATACCACCTTTACCTGATTGTGAATTGACACGAATGACTGCGTCATAATCACGTCCCAAATCTTTAGGATCAATTGGTAAGTAAGGCATGTCCCAAATTTCTTCGTTTTTCTGGAACTCAAAGCCTTTTTTAATCGCATCTTGGTGTGAGCCAGAAAATGCAGTAAATACTAAATCACCCGCATATGGATGACGTGGATGAACGGGTATACCTGTACATTCTTCAATAGTAGAAATGATTTCATTAATATTTGAAAAATCTAGATTTGGAGCGACACCTTGGGTATACATATTTAATGCAATCGCTGCAACGTCAACGTTACCTGTACGTTCACCATTACCAAATACACAACCTTCCACACGATCAGCACCAGCCATGATCGCTAACTCGGATGCTGCAATACCGCATCCACGGTCATTGTGACAGTGTACAGAAATAATGACACCATCGCGGCGTTGTAAGTTGCGATGCATCCATTCAACTTGGTCAGCGTAAACATGAGGCCCAGAAACTTCAACAGTCGCGGGTAGATTCAAGATAACTTTATTATCTGGGCGAGCATCCCAAATTTCAGTGACTGCATCACAGACATCTTTTGCAACTTCTAATTCAGTTGCGGTAAAGCATTCAGGAGAGTATTGGAACACCCATTCAGTTTCAGGATATTGTGCTGCATATTCTTTCACTTTTTGAGCCGCATTCACCGCTAAGGCTTTCGCACCCGCTACATCAACATTCAATACTTTTTGACGGAATGTTGGTGAGTTTGAATTATAGATATGCACAATTGCACGTTTGGCACCTTGTAATGATTCAAATGTACGTTGAATCAAGTGATCACGAGCTTGAACTAATACTTCGATATAGACATCATCTGGAATATGATTTTCTTCGATTAATTTACGGGTAAAGTCAAAATCAATCTGTGAGGCAGATGGAAAGCCAATTTCAATATGTTTGAAACCAATTTTCACCAACATTTGGAACATCTTGAACTTTTGTTCAATGTTCATTGGTTCGAAAATAGCTTGGTTACCGTCACGGAGGTCGGTGCTCATCCAGATAGGCGCTTTATTAATTTCGTTATTTGGCCATTGACGGTCAGGTAAGTCTACACGTTGGTACATGCGACGGTATTTTTTGCTTGGATCAGCCAACATCATGAGATAACTCCTTTCATAGCACAACATGCTTGGGTCTTGTGTAAAGGCACTGCGCTATTTATATCGATTGTGTCTATTCTATCAATTTACAAGTGGCTTACTGCATCATTTTGCTGAATTCCCTAAAAATCTTTTGAATATATAGAGCTTAGCTATACCGTCACAGTGCTTGTAAATTCTTTCTTTTAGTATAGTGCGATCTTCAAGAGAATTATTCCCTGATTTAGATCAAAGTATGATGAATGTGAAATTTTTTTTCACAATATATTTTTTTTTAATAATATTTTTCATTATAAAAATTAACTGTGAAAAATAAATTATAGTTCTGCCCATTTTCGAATTAAATTGTGATAGAGGCTCGTGAGTTTGATGACTTGCTCATGTTGATCCCCTAATTCCATACGAAGTTGCTGAATAGATTGATCTAAAGTAAATAACATATGTCGATTTGAATCATCTCGAATCATACTTTGTACCCAAAAAAATGATGCCAAGCGACAACCCGATTGGATAGAAGTGACCTCATGTAAGCTAGTAGATGGATAAAGTATCAAATCTCCTGCAGGGAGTTTGACTTCGTGATATCCATAAGTATCTTCAATGACTAATTCACCGCCGTCATATTCGTGCGGATCACTCAAGAATAAAGTACAAGATAAATCTGTTCTCAAGCGTTCTTGTGAGCCTTGAACTCTGCGAATCGAATTGTCGACATGAAAACCGAATGATTGATGCTGTTCATAGCGATTAAACAGAGGAGGGATGATATCTAGTGGAATTGCTGCTGATAAGAATAAAGGATGTTGACCTAGGGATTCTAAAATAATATCACCTAGATGTTTGGTCAGGGGATGATCATTGGAAAGTTGCTGATTATGTTTCACTGTTGCAGAGAGTGTTCCAGCTGTTACCTTTCCATTGACCCAATCTACTTTAGACATTTCTTCACGAAAATATCGAACTTGTTCAGGGCTTAGAATATTTGGAATATGATGAATCACTACGATCACTCACTGCTTTAGGTGATGAAAAGCATAGCTTGTATAGAGCTATGCTGAAATGAAATTAAA
The DNA here is from genome assembly GCF_056783995.1 of Acinetobacter sp. ANC_7588. Classification (NCBI taxonomy): domain Bacteria; kingdom Pseudomonadati; phylum Pseudomonadota; class Gammaproteobacteria; order Moraxellales; family Moraxellaceae; genus Acinetobacter; species Acinetobacter sp. ANC_7588. Next base: position 59,961 of record NZ_JBWYIU010000007.1, read on the forward strand.
ACTTGAAATTTAAAGACAATACAGCATTTCGACCTTCAGCTTCAGTTGCATAATGCGAAGCATAAGCTTTCGTGAAATAACGTGTATCTGAGAGATTATTGACGTTCAATTGAAGATCAATATCTGAATTTACTTGATAGCGAGCCATGGCGTCATAACGAACATAGCCTGGTACAAATTTGGTATTTGCAGCATCTCCATACACTCGATCCATAGCTAAAACACCAGCACCTAATTGTAATTTAGGGAGAACTTGGTAAGTTGTCCACAAAGTGGCAGAGTGTTTTGCGACATTTTGGACTTGGTTACCATTAGTTGGGCTAGCCGAATAACTTCCATCGCTATTTTTGACATAACCTGCATCAACAATTTCACTATCTAAATATGTGTATCCTGCAGATAAAGCCCATTTATTTGTGATATTGCCGTTTAAGCCTAATTCAACGCCATCAACACGTGTCTCACCAATATTTCTTGTAAATCCATCACTATCTAAAGCGCGAGTATTTTCTTTTTCTGTACGGAAAATAGCAGCTGTGAGATTAATTCTGTTATTCAAAAGGTCCCATTTGGTTCCGATTTCATAGGTTTTGACTTCTTCAGGTTTGAGGTTGTTAATTGCTCTTGCTTGTGCATCAGTCGTATTTCGTCCTGGGACACTTAACCCTTCTGAACCATTACCAGCATCGATTCCAACGGGATTAGCTGAAGTCGCATAGCTTGCATAAATTGATCCATTTTCTCTTGGTTTAAAGGTTAATCCAGCTTGATAATTGAAGAAATCGTGTTTTGAATTATATTTTGTTCCTGCTTGAATTGCTGAAGTGCCTGAACCAGTATCTTGATTGTATTTCATTTCAGTTTCGAATTCATCCCAGCGAATACCAAGGTCAAGGAGCCACTGAGGATTAAGCTCAATATTATTTAGGGCATATACTGATTGTGTTTCAGATTTAATCTTCATGACATTTGGATTAGCTTGAACTTTACCTAGCCAAGCATCATTCGAATTGGGGTTATAAAGATCAGTACACCAACCATTTGAAATATTTAATGAGCATGCATTATTAGCACCACTACCGCCTATTAACGTGGTATTAGGGTCGGTTACAATGTTTGTGCCGCGTTCAGAATCTTGTTTACTGTATTCAGCACCCAAATTGAAATTATGTTTTATGATGCCTGTTTGGAATTTACCTGTTAATGCGAGTTGATCTGTAAAACTGTCAGTGGTTGTTAGGTTGGTATTTAGACGACGCCAAACTTTTCCATTTGCGACGTTGCCCTGACTGTCATCTGGTTGAGTCCATAAGTAATTATTTTTTGATTTGCTATAGACAGCAGTATTCGTCAAGCTTAGATTTTCGGTAAAATCGTGCTCTAGCTTAAGAGTCCCAATTTGATTTTCTTGCTTTTGAAAATCACGATTTAACCAACCGTAGTATGTACCCTGTTGAACATCAACGGGTGAGCCGACGGTCGCTTTTCTGTCAGTGTCGTATTTATATGGAATACCTGAATCTGGCTTATCATCAGACTTTAGGTAGTAGTAGGCTAGTGTCGCTCGAGTGGGCATGTCTAACCCAAAGCTAATACTTGGTGCAATACCAGCACGTTCATATTCAGCGCCATTATGTTGTCCCGCTTTTTCATTCTGGTGACCCATTGCCACGACACGAGTCGCAATACCATTCCCAAAATCTTTATTTGCATCTAATGTGATACGTGCATAAGCATCAGTACCGCCAGCAACAGAGCCTTGGAAAGCATCTCCAGATTTGGCTAATTTGGAAATTAGGTTAATACTACCACCCGTGGAACCTCCACCACCTAAAGTAGAGGCGGAGCCTTTGGTGACTTCAACCTGTTCAACGGCAAACATTTCTCGGTTTTGAGAAGTAGAGTTCCTCACACCGTCAACGTACATTGAACTTTCAGAGTTATAACCACGGATAAATGGACGGTCACCATTTGGGTTGCCACCTTCGCCCGCACCAAGCGTAATTCCTGGAACAGTTCTTAGAGCATCAGAAAGCGTAGTCACTTGAGTATCTTGTATCTGTTTTTGAGAAATAACAGAGATTGATTTTGGGGTATCGAGTAAGGGAGCAACGTATTTAGCGTTTGAGGATTTGTCGACTTTAAATGACTGCTCTGATTGAGCCTCTGATTTAATTGTTTCTAAATGCGCTGTATCTTCTTGTGCGAAAGTTTGACCTGAAATAACAGCCAATGACGTTGCTATTGCAGATGAAACGATTTTTTTACGTGTCGTGATAAAGGCCATGTTCAACCTGATATGAATTTGTTTTCAGGTTGAGAATAATAATGATTCTTTTTTAGCTTTAACGGGTCTTAAAATTGATATTTGCGATTTAAGTTAAGCTAAATAACGGAAGCTTAAATGTAATAATGTAATATTTTATGTATAAGTAAATGAATTTAAATAATATTGGAAAAATTAAAGTTTCTACATTTTTGTATGGCTATTTTTGATAGGGAATTAAATTTTAATAAAATAAAAAACCCTGCTAGCGCAGGGTTTTACTAGAGAGAATCTACCTAGAATTAGAAATCATATGAAATAGATAACCAGTAGTTACGACCAGCTAAGTATGTGCCTTCAGAGCTACGTCCAATTGAAAGATATTTATAAGCTTGTTGAAGATCGCCGTTAATATCTACATATTCCATATTTTGAGTAAAGTCTTTATCCAATAGATTGTTTACTGCAGCATTAATACGAATTTTATCGTTCAGTTGATAACTTGCACCAAGATTAAATAAATTATAACCAGAAAATTCGTTATTGGTTTGTTCCAAAATACTAATTGAGCCAGCGTCTGTAGGTTCACTAGTAAATCGAGGACGACCAGATTGATATTCATGTTGTAACCATAGGTCTAAAGAGTCATTAATGTGCCAAGTAGATGTTAGGCTAGCTAAATGTTTCGCAGTAGACTCTAAAGCATATCCTTTGTCTTGACCTTTAGTTATTTCTGAATCGGTATAGGTGTAAGCCGCTTTTAAGCTCCATTCTGGAATAATTTGATAATTTAGGGATGTCTCTAAACCATAAATTTCTGCTTCATCCGTGTTGAAACTCTTGCTATAAGAAGTTGCTTTATCACTAAGATTAGAGCAATCATTGGTGTTACAACTGAACGTTCTAGAAACGATCTTGTCTTCAACAACGTTGAAGAATACAGTTGCTGTAAGGTTAAAATTATCAGAAGGTTGATAATTAAATCCAAGCTCATAGTTGATTGATGTTTCAGGATCTAAATCTGGATTTCCAAGACTCGGTGTAGCACCTTGACCACTATAACCATTGATTCCGTCGTAAAGATCCTTAGCGGATGGTGTTTTATAACCTGTACTTACGCCACCTTTGATCGTTAGTGCATCATTGGTGTTCCAAACTAAATAAGCCCGCGGACTAAATTGTCCACCAAATCCGCTATGATCTTCGAAGCGACCACCGAATGTGAAAAATAAGTTGTCTTTGAGTTGCCATTCATCTTCAGCGTAGAGAGACCAAGTATCCTGTGTAAATTCTTTTCCTATACCTGCAATATCATCTGCAATGGTTGTATCTTTGTATTCAGTACCAACTGTCAATTTATGACTTTTGATTGGTGCAACAATATGAGAGTCAATCACAAGATCTTTATTTTCGAGTTTTCGAGCTTGACCTGCTAACTCTGGGAATGCATCTGTTGGAATGGTGCGACCTTGGGTCTCTGTTGTGTTATGGCTTAGATAAGTTTTCCACAAACCAAAATCATAGTTACCATCATGACCAAGTGCAAATTGAGTTCGATTGAACTCAAGCTCATCGTTATAGCCTGCGATACCACCACGAGAAATAAAGTTTCCTAAACGTTGATCTGTGTTGTCATAGCGTTGGCTAGAATAAAAACCATCGATCCATAAAGCATTTTGTTCATCTAATTTAAAGTCTAATTTTGCACCATAATCATAATTATCTGCTTTACTTGGGCGTGGATCACGGCTAGTCGAACCCTCAACAATACGTTCAGAACGTTGACGATCCAAATAGCTACCTCTTAATTGTAAACCTAAGCGGTCATTAATAAGTGGACCATTAATCACAAAACTAGATTTCCAAGAGTCTGCTTCAGCATTACTTTCCATAATGTTGCCACTCGTTGTGACATTTGCTGACCACTGATCTGCTACTTTTTTAGTAATGATATTGATCACACCACCCATTGCTTCTGAACCATAGCGAGTAGCCATTGGTCCACGGATAACTTCAATTCGCTCAATAGCGGCTAGAGGTGGTAAAAAACTATTAGAGGTTTCACCAAAGCCATTAGGTGTTACATCTGATGAGGTTGTTTGACGGCGTCCATCAATAAGAACTAAGCTATAGTCATTACCAAGACCACGCATCTTAACGTTAAGGCCAGATGTTTTCCCAACTCCAGAACGAATATCAATACCAGGGACATCTGATAAAAGATCAGCGATGCTTGTCGCATTTTTCTTTTCAATATCTTCTTTAGTTACAACACTAATAGATGCAGGTGCATTTTTAATATCCTGCTCAAAACCCGCAGCAGAAACGACAATTGTCGAAAGTTGATGAGCACTACTTTCATTTGTGGTATTTGCAAATGTTACACCGCTAGACAAAGCGAATAATGCAACTGTAAGAGGTTGAAGCTTAAACTTACTCATATTATGTTCTTCCGCTGGTATGAGTGATGCTTGAGGGCATGATCAAATTTGATGCAAATATTAATGATAAACTTTATCATTTGCAATAAAAAACAAACAATAATTAAGAAATATGAATTGAATATGGTCAAACCTTGTGAGCAAAAAAAATATTCTCAGGTTCATAAAAAAGATGGTTTGAAAAAGGTATTTTGTATATCTTTGATTGTTGTCATATAATGTGGCACTTTAAAAATTGCAATTACTATTTCTATATCGAGGAAGCCATGCAAGTAACTTCTGAAGCGGTTTCGGGCGTAGCCCGTCGTTTAAATGTATCTGTACCGACGAGCCGTGTTAATGAGCAATTCGAAGCTCGTTTAAAACGTACTGCTAAAACAGTTAAGATCAACGGCTTCCGTCCAGGTAAAGTGCCTTTAAATGTTGTTCGTCGTGAATACGGCGCGAGCATTTACCAAGAAGTGGTAAATGATGTTATTCGTGACACAGTATTCGAAGCAATTCAACAAGAGAAAATCAATGCTGTAGGCATGCCTAACATTGAAAAAGTTGAAAACAAAGAAGATGCTTTAGTTTATGAAGCAACTGTTGAAGTTTACCCAGAAGTTTCAGTTAAGTTTGACGGTTTAGAAGTTGAACGTAAATCTACTGAAGTAAATGATAAAGATGTAGATCAAATGATCGAAAATCTTCAAAAGCAACGCGCGACTTGGACTGAAACAAAAGGCATGGCTAAAAAAGACATGCAAGTTACTTTTGATTTCGAAGGTTCTATTGACGGCGAAAAATTTGAAGGTGGTTCTGCTGAAGACTTCAAACTTGTATTAGGTTCTGGTCGTATGATCCCTGGCTTCGAAGACGGTATCGTTGGTATGAAGAAAGGCGAAGAGAAAGTAATTGATGTAACTTTCCCTGAAGATTACCAAGCAGAAAACCTTGCAGGTAAATCAGCTCAATTCAAAATCACAGTTAAGCTTGTTGAAAAACAAAAGCTTCCTGACGTAGATGCTGAATTCCTAAAAATCTTTGGTTTAACTGAAGAAGAAGGTGTTGAGAAGTTAAAAGCTGACGTTCGCAAAAATATGGAACGTGAAGTGAAAAACGGTCTTCGCAATCAAGTGAAAGGTGCAACTTTTGATGCGCTTGTAGCTGCAAATGAAATCGAAGTACCTGCATCTATGTTGTCTCAAGAAATTGACCGTCAACGTCAACAAATGATCCAACAGTTTACTCAACAGTTTGGTGCTCAAGGCGCTAAAGCATTTGATTCAAGCATGCTTCCAGATGAATTATTCAAAGAGCAAGCTGAAAAATCAGTAAAATTAGGTGTTTTGGTGAGCAGTATTCTTGCTGAAGCAAAAATCGAAGTTGATCAAGCACGTGTAGAAGCTTATATCGAAGATATGGCGACTTCTTATGAAGATCCTACTGAAGTTATTGAATACTTCAAAAATGATAAGCAACAACGTGCACAAATCGAAGCTGTTGTTTTAGAAGACCAAGTTGTAGATCACATCTTAGCGTCTGCTAAAGTAACTGATAAAGCTGTTAGCTATGAAGAATTGTTGAAAGAACAACAAGCTCGTCAACAAGGCTAATCGGTTATCCGAAGGAAGAGGCGCTTAACGCGCCTTTTTTCTTGTAAAAAATATGGATCAACTTGTCCTGTATTCACAAAGCCTAATTAAAAAATATCTGATATTTAATGGTGAATATTTTGCATTTTCGACAATTATCCCTCATATTGTGAAAATGTATTGAGTGACAAAAAATTCAGGAATAAATAACGTATGTATGTTCCAACAATTGATAATGCTTTGGTTCCAGTTGTCGTAGAGCAATCATCTCGTGGTGAGCGTTCTTTTGATATTTTCTCGCGTCTTTTGCGCGAACGTGTAATTTTCTTAACGGGTGAAGTTGAAGACAATATGGCGAACTTAATCGTTGCGCAAATGTTGTTCTTAGAAGCTGAGAATCCAGAAAAAGATATTCATCTGTACATTAACTCACCTGGTGGTTCAGTGACTGCGGGTATGGCAATTTACGATACGATGCAATTCATCAAACCAGATGTCGTGACATATTGTATGGGCCAAGCAGCCTCAATGGGCGCTTTTTTATTGAATGCTGGTGCTAAGGGTAAACGTTACTGCTTAGAAAACGCTCGTGTTATGATTCACCAACCATTGGGTGGTTTCCGTGGTCAAGCTTCAGATATTGAAATTCATGCACGTGAAATTCTATTTATTAAAGAGCGTTTGAACCGTCTAATGGCTGAACACAGTGGCCAAGATTATGAAACTGTTGCACGTGATACAGACCGTGATAACTTTATGACCGCTCAAGCTGCAAAAGAATATGGTTTGGTCGATGAAGTTTTAACGAAACGTCCGCAACTTTAAGCTGTAAAGCATAGAAATTTATTTGGAGTGAAGATGTCTGAAAATCCTCAAGGACAAAAGCATTGTTCATTTTGCGGTAAAACGCAGTCTGAAGTGGGTAAACTCATTGCAGGCGAGGACGCTTACATTTGTAATGAATGTGTAGATGTATGCTTAGATTTAGTTCAGACGAGCCAGCAAGTCGAAACTGGTGAATGGGCAACTCGTCCATTACCTAAGCCGCATGAAATTCGTGCAGCTTTAGATCAATATGTGATTGGTCAAGACACTGCGAAAAAAACGCTCTCTGTTGCGGTATATAACCACTATAAACGTCTTAAAGTGACTCAATCAACTGCAAAGTCAGAAGATCGTGTAGAACTTGCTAAAAGCAATATCTTACTCATAGGACCAACAGGTTCGGGTAAGACTTTGTTGGCGCAAACTTTAGCGCGCTTATTAGATGTGCCATTTGCGATGGCTGATGCAACGACATTAACTGAAGCTGGTTATGTTGGTGAAGATGTTGAGAATATCGTTCAAAAATTGCTACAAAAAGCAGATTACGATGTTGAGAAAGCACAGAAGGGTATCATTTATATCGACGAGATCGATAAGATTACCCGTAAGTCTGAAAATCCTTCAATAACACGTGATGTTTCAGGTGAAGGTGTTCAACAAGCGCTTTTAAAAATGATCGAAGGCACGGTAGCTTCAATTCCACCTCAAGGTGGTCGTAAGCATCCACAGCAAGAGTTCATTCAAATTGATACGTCTAATATCCTGTTCATCTGCGGTGGTGCATTCTCTGGTTTGGAGCGTGTCGTGCAACAGCGTCAAGAAAAAGGTGGAATTGGTTTCACTGCTGACGTGAAGACTAAAGATGACTCTAAGAAGTTATCTGAATTATTTAGTCAGGTAGAAGCTGCCGATCTTGTGAAATTTGGTTTAATCCCTGAATTCATTGGTCGTCTGCCAGTGATTGCAACGCTCGAAGAATTGGACGAAGAAGCATTAATGCAAATTTTGACTGAACCAAAAAATGCATTAACGCGTCAGTATCAATACTTGTTCGAAATGGAAGATGTTGATCTATTATTTGAAGATTCAGCATTGCGAGCTGTTGCGAAAAAAGCACTTGAGCGTAATACAGGTGCACGTGGTTTACGTTCAATTCTTGAAAACGTCTTACTCGATACGATGTACGATTTACCAAGTCGCTCTGATATTGGTACTGTTGTGATCAATGAAGCTGTGATCAATGAAAATGCTGAACCAGAATATCGAACTGAGCGCCAACCTAAACAAGAACAACAAGTTGAAGAAAAGGTCGATTTAAAGATTTTAGATACTAAATCTGCTTAATTGATTGTAATTCATCTGAAACGCGTAAAAAGTCCCACTTTTTGCGCGTTTTTTGTTTTTAATCTCGGATTGAGATGATAATCTAACGATAACAAAAATATGACATAGAATAAAAAGTATTCGTGATGAGGGATAATCATGCGATCAACCGTAGCAGTGTGTGCTTTGAGTCTGTTTCTTGTGGCATGTCAGACACATAAAGGGCTTAACGATAATAATCAAACTCATGTGGTTTCAACGTTAAAACCGGTAGATTTTAGTGAGAAAAAAACTTTTGTATCTCAGAAGCTAGCTCAATATAAAGTTGCAGGATTTGATCTGGGCTCATGGGTAAATCAAAAACCAGGACAGTTTTTCAGCCGTGTAAAACCTCAACATCAGCAAGCCGCAGTGTTGTATCTGTACCGTCCTGATAGTAAGTGGAATCGTCAGGAAATTATTGCACCGAGTTTTTTTCTAAATGGTAAGCGCATTCCGAGTTTAATCAGCAATCATTATTATTGGATAGAGCTGGCTGAAGGGGATTATCAACTTAGTATCAGTCGACCTTTAACTGTGATGCATTTTCAAAAACCTTTGGTTGCAAGTTTTAGTGTTAAAGCGGGGCAGCAGTATTTCTTAAAATATGAAGAAGAACAGTTTCGAGGTGGACCAAATGGTAGTGAAGATCTCCTCAGAGTTGGACCATTGATGCAAATGCCAACAAAACAGGCATTAAGAGAAATTGGCATGACTCAGTTGAAAACGCCTGGGCTTAACTATGTTGCCGTTATTCAACCGAACGGAACATTGCAAAAATCAAAAGAAAAAATTAAAAATAAAGAATATAAAGCCAGTGATGATGTGCGCTTAACAGAACCTTTTAAGATATATGATCCACGCACATGGTAACTCTGATTCAGCAGAATGGTTTTTAGCTTATTTCGAGTCAGTATGAATACTTTGTTTTTGTAGTTGTTCTAATTTCTTTTGGACTTCAGCAAAATTCTTTTCTGTAGATTGTAAAGAGCCTGCAAGTTGTTGATTCAGGATTTTCATGGATTCTTGAGCAACAAGTGGACCTTTATTTAAAATGGATTGACCTGTTGGAGAGGAATAAAAGTCGATCTGGGCTTGAACTTCTTCGGCATCATAGACATCTTTATAAATTTTCAGATAGATCGGTTTAAGTTTTTCCCAAGAAGTTTGCTTAATATTTTCTTGGTGAATTTTATCAGCCAGCTCATTGGCAATAACTTGTTGTTGTGGTGTTAATTTTTCGGCCTTAACAATATTTTGAACAATGCTATAGGCCTGTTGATCAATTTGAGGTCGGATTTGTTTAAGTGTACTTTGTAAGAGCTGATCTAAATTCAATACTTGTATGAGTTTTTCGATTTGTTGATCAGTCGCTTGAGCTGCCATAACCGCAGGTGAGCAGATCATGCATCCGCTCAAAAATAATGTTCTTAAAATTTTCATGAGTATTCTCGGTATAAAAAAGCACCCTAATGATAGAGTGCTTTTTTAACTTGAGACAAGTCGAATATTATTTATTGTGCAGCTGCATCTACAACTGGAATTTTACCAATTTTAGCCTGCCAAATTTTTGGTGCAGTTGCGTGAACTGATGTTCCGTTAACGTCTACTGCAACAGATACAGGCATATCTTTAACCACGAACTTATAGATTGCTTCCATACCTAAATCTTCAAAAGCGACAACTTCCGCTTCACGAATTGCTTTAGATACGAGATATGCAGCACCGCCTACAGCCATGAGGTAAGTTGCTTTATTGTCTTTGATAGCTTCAATCGCAGCAGGACCGCGGTCCGCTTTACCGATCATACCGAAAAGACCAGTTGCTTCTAAAACTTGACGTGTGAACTTATCCATACGTGTTGCAGTTGTTGGACCTGCAGGACCTACAACTTCGTCACCCACTGGATCAACAGGACCAACGTAGTAAATGAACTTACCTTTAAGGTCTACAGGAAGCTCTTCACCGTTGTTTAACATATCAACCATACGTTTGTGCGCAGCGTCACGACCTGTATAGATTGTGCCGTTAAGAAGAAGCGTATCACCTGGTTTCCAAGAGTTCATTTCTTCTTGTGTGATGTTATCTAAGTCAACACGTTTAGAAGAAGATGAGTCCCAAGTGACTTCAGGATAGTCTTCAAGTTTAGGTGCAATAATATTCGCAACACCTGTACCGTCTAGTGTGAAGTGTGCGTGACGAGTCGCAGCACAGTTCGGAATCATACCCACTGGTTTGCCCGCAGCGTGACAAGGGTAGTCTTTAATTTTGATGTCTAGAACAGTCGTTAAGCCACCAAGACCTTGTGCACCGATACCTAAAGCATTTACTTTCTCGAAGATTTCGATACGAAGTTCTTCAAGTTTATTTTGCGGACCTCGACGAAGTAGTTCGTCCATGTTGATCTCTTCCATCAATGCTTCTTTTGCAAGCATCATGGCTTTCTCAGCAGTACCACCGATCCCAATACCAAGCATACCAGGAGGACACCAGCCTGCACCCATGGTTGGTACAGTTTTCAGTACCCAGTCCACGATTGAATCGGATGGGTTTAACATAGCAAGTTTAGATTTATTTTCTGAACCACCACCTTTTGCTGCAACAGTGATATCAACTTTGTTACCTGGAACAAGTTTATGGTAGATCACAGCAGGGGTGTTATCCTTCGTATTCTTACGGCCAAAAGCAGGATCAGCAAGTACAGATGCGCGAAGTACGTTAGAGTTTTCTAAGTAACCTTGGCGAACACCTTCGTTAATCGCGTCGTCTAAGCTCATTGTTAAATCAAATTTAACGTCCATGCCCACTTCAACGAATACGTTGACGATACCAGTATCTTGACAGATCGGACGGTGACCTTCGGCACACATACGTGAATTGATTAAGATTTGTGCGATCGCATCTTTGGCAGCTTTGTTTTCTTCACGGTCATACGCACGACTCATTGCTTGGATGAAGTCTTGTGGATGATAGTAAGAAATGAACTGAAGCGCATCTTTAACGGATGTGATCAAGTCGTCTTGCTTGATAATAGTTGTCATACAAATATCTCTTGAGCGGGCTGATAGCTAGCGGGCTAAATTATAAGACAAAATGATTCAATTGTGGCTTTTTTGCTGAGGAATTGGGCGAAAGTTTAAGAGAGCAGATTCATTCATAGAAAAGTTAAAATTAATATTTGCTAATTAATTTTTTAGATGGAAATACGTTTACGTAATAAGTTGTTTAAGCTTTTTATACGTAACAATAATTTTTTTCAAATTTATCTCATAATATTTTTAGATTAAATGGGTGAAATTTCACTATTTTAGTCATCAATAATTCTAATACATTGACTTTATGAAATTAAATTTTGTTAAGATTTTCAATAGAAAGTATTAAGTAAATATTTATATAATTAAAAATCAATATTATTTATATATTTCATAAAATCTAGAAGTTAATTAAATATGAAGTCAAGTGACGCTGGAGTCTTTCTGAGTTATGCCTATATCACAATGCAACAGATGGGATTAAATGTAGAGCAAATTTTAGAAGATGTAAGATTGCCCGCACAGTTGCCTGATAAGACAGTTCGCAGAGATAATTCATGTCAGTACCGATTTTGGAATACAGCGCAAAAAGTTTCTAATGACAGAGATATTGGTTTACATGTAGGAGAGCATTTTCCTGTAATTAGAGGCTCAGTGATTGAGTATCTGTTTTTGAGTAGTTCGGGATTTAAAGTTGGACTAGAGAAAGCTTTAAATTACCAAAAATTACTTTCTTCAGCTTTTCATTTTAGCCTGTTCACAGATGAGCATGTTGCTGGAATTCAAGGGTTCAATCATCCTGTTCGGCACTATTTAGAGATTGTGATCAGTGTGATTTTAAAGTTTTTGAAATTCATTACAGATGATCAATTCCGCCCAATTAAAATTTATTTACCCTATGAATATGGTGCGACATTAATAGAATACAAGCGCGTATGGGGATGTGAAGTTGAGTTGGGCTGTCCAGATGGGAAAATTATATTTGATGCAGCGTTGTTGAATTTAAAATTTGACTGGTATGAGCCTGAATTATTTGCCATCCATGAAACTTATGCAAAACGTCAGATGAGACAGGTTGAAAAATATGAACTTATTTCTGATATAGAACAAATTCTAGCTGATGTTTTACTCGAATCAGGCAATGTTCAATTAAAGCATGTGGCAGACAAGTTAAATATGAAGGTCAACACCTTGCGTGCATCTTTAAACGATATTGACACTTCTTTTGAGAAAATTCTAACTCATTATCGTATTCGGACTGCAAAGCAATTATTAGCATCCAAAGAGATTTCCATGTGCCATATTGTCAGCGTTCTCGGTTTCTCAGAGAGTTCTGTTTTTTCACGAGCATTTAAACGTTGGACGGGTGAGACACCTTTGCAATACCGAAAAAGAAAAATCTCCAGAAAATGATTCAATTGATACTTAAACTATATCATCTGAGTCAATTAAACTTATGCCAAATCCGTTACTTTAATCTGAGGTAGAACAGTTTTAACCCTCTAAATGGTTACTTGGTTTTTAACACATTTAAGTTTTTAATGAAGTTCTAATCCTAATAAATCGAATTAAATTTTAAGAAAATATTCAATTGCTTAAGAATTAATTTGATTTCATATTCAATTATTATTCAACCAATTTAAGGAGTTGAAAATGAGTTATGTAAAGACTAAAGACGGTGTTGAAATTTTTTATAAAGATTGGGGATCACGTGACGGTGAGGTTCTTTTTTTTCATCATGGGTGGCCTTTAAGTTCAGATGATTGGGATGCGCAAATACTTTACTTTTTAGACAAAGGTTACCGTGTAGTGGCGCATGACCGCCGTGGTCATGGACGATCTTCTCAAGTGTCTGAAGGTCATGATATGGATCATTATGCTGATGATGTTGCGGCTGTTGTAGAGCATTTGGGCATTAAAAAGGCGATTCATATTGGTCATTCAACAGGCGGTGGAGAGGTTGCACACTATATAGCAAGATATGGTGAGGAACGTGTCTCTAAAGCTGTTCTTGTGAGCTCTGTACCACCTTATATGGTGAAAACCGAAGATAATCCAAATGGATTGCCGAAAGCTGTTTTTGATGATATGCAGGCTCAGTTATTTAAAAATCGAGCTGAATTCTATCGTGCTGTACCTGAAGGTCCATTTTATGGCTTTAATCGTTCAAATGCGAAGCCGTCTGAGCCGGTGATTCAGAATTGGTGGAGACAAGGAATGATGGGTTCTGCTAAAGCTCATTATGAAGGGATTGTGGCTTTCTCCCAAACTGATTTTAGAGAAGACCTTAAGAAAATTTCAGTGCCAGTATTAGTTTTACATGGTGATGATGACCAAATTGTTCCTCTTGATATTTCAGGAAAGTTATCGGCTGAATTGGTACAAAATGGAACTTTAAAAATTTATCCAGGTTATTCACATGGGATGCTTACTATTAATCATGACGTGATTAACCCTGATCTTCTTGCATTTATTCAAAGTTAATTTTCGATCTTGTCTTAAACAAGAACTCTTTAAGAGTTCTTGTTTTTTTATATAAGTCTTTAGTTAACCTCATGATTCTAAGTTACAACACGTAGGAGTTAATCATAGATCTCAGTGTTCTAAGGGATTTATTGAAAAAACCATCCTCACTTTCGCGAGGATGGTAACTCATATGCAAATCAAATTATTGGGCTTGTTGCTCAGCCTGAATCGCTGTTAAAGCAATCGTAAAGACAATATCATCGACCAATGCACCACGAGATAAATCGTTTACAGGTTTGTTTAAACCTTGGAGCATTGGACCGACACTGACCACATTGGCAGAGCGTTGAACTGCTTTATAGGTGGTATTACCAGTATTCAAGTCAGGGAAAATAAAGACATTGGCACGACCCGCCACTTGAGAGTCAGGTGCTTTAGAGCGACCTACACTTTCTACAGAGGCAGCATCATATTGAAGGGGGCCATCGATCAATAAATCTGGACGACGTTCTTTTGCGATGCGTGTTGCTTCAGCAACTTTTTCAACATCAGCACCTGTGCCAGATGTACCAGTTGAATATGAAATCATGGCAATACGTGGATCAATACCAAACGCTTTGGCTGAATCGGCAGATTGAATCGCGATTTCAGCAAGTTGCTCTGCATTAGGATCTGGATTGATTGCACAGTCACCATAAACATACACTTCATCTGGTAATAACATAAAGAAAACAGACGAAACTAAAGAGTAATCAGGTGCCGTTTTAATCAACTGAAATGCAGGGCGAACTGTATTGGCTGTGGTATGAACTGCACCTGAAACTAATCCATCCACTTGATCTAGTGCTAACATCATCGTTCCAAGAACCACTGTATCTTGTAACTGTTCTTTCGCTTGCAGTTCATTTAACTTGCCTTTACGCAACTCTACCATTGGCGCAATATAGTTGTCGCGGATGAGGTCTGGATCAATGATTTCTAAATCATCAGGTAATTCAATCCCTCGAGCTTTGGCTACATCTAAAACTGCTTCTGGTTTTGCCAGTAAGATACACTGAGCAATACCACGTGATTGGCAGATCGCGGCTGCTTGAATCGTACGAGGTTCATCACCTTCAGGAAGAACAATTCTTTTCTTCGCTGCAATTGATTTTTGTACCAACTCATGACGGAATGCAGATGGAGAAAGACGTGGTTGGTATGAGCCATTCAGCAACTGCGTTACCCAATCCGCATCAATATGGCTAGATACAAATCGAGTGACTTGTTCAGCGCGAGCAGTATCATCTACAGGAATTTCATTGCTTAAATTAGCCAATTGAGTCGCAGTTTCAAATGTACTCAGTGGTGTGTGTAAAATAGGTAAGCCCTGTTTTATCGCAGCTTGGCAGAAAGCCAGTACTTGTTGATTAGGCGCATAATGTTCAGTCAGTACTAAACCTGCAAGAGGAATACCATTGCTGCTTGCTAAACTACTTGCAAGTAATACATCAATACGATCTGATGCGCTAATAATCAGTTCACCTGCCGTGAATTTGTGCAGTTCGCGCTCGATATTTGAAGCGATCAAGCTACTATGCAGAACACGTCGTTGTGCAGCCTCACCTAAGTTAATCCATTCTGCTTGAATATGTTGCGCGATATCAGACATTCGCGGCACACTTAAAGTATTACTAAATGGTACTAATGCAATAACAGGAAGTTGTTCGGAACCAATCAGTGGATGTGTTTTTTGAATTTCCCCAACAAATTGTTGAGTCTCTTGTGTCAGACGAAGATTTGGATCAATGGTCACTGGAATCTGTGCAGACTCCTCGGACAGACCTTTGGTTCGCATGAAAAGCACACCAGCTGTTCGGTTGCTGTTTGCTCCACCAAAATTACGTAATTGGGTTTCTACTTTTTCTGCTGTATAGGCTGGTTGTTTGATATCAGCATTGCTCACAATGATGACTTTCGCATCTAGTGCTTGAGCAAGTTGAGCATTCAGTTCAGATGCAAAACTATCACGACTGTTTGGAACTAACCCTTCCACAATAATAAGATCATGTTTTTTAGCAATTTGACGATGTAGACGAACAGCTTCTTCTAATAACTCATCACTTTCATCAGCATTTAATTGCTGAACTACATTTTGATATGAGATTGGTTCAACTGTTTCGTTCTGAGAAACATGGCGGAATAACGCTGTGGTGCGATCGAAATTTTCAGCATGTACTTCTTGTGAAAACGGCTTAACAAAACCAGCTTTTACACCTTGACACTCAAGTGCATAAATTAAGCCTAAACACGCTGATGTCAGACCTACACCTTCACCAGTTGGAACAAGTACAATTGTTTTCATATCATCAAAATCTATATCTAAAAATAAAAAAGAAATATGTAAATATGTCTGAGCGGGCGACTACTTAAGCAGTCGCGGTTTCAAATTCAGACTTTTTTTCAGATGAATTCACATCTCCGATTTGATTCACCACATGTTCTGTTTCTTGTGCAATACGTCCTTCTTCATCTGTAGGAATGACCCAAATTTGCGGACCAGTACCATTATCAATGCGACCTTCTGTACCGCGAGCTAATTGGTCATTTTTTTCTTTGCTAAAGTTAAAACCAAAATGTGGCAAATAAGATAATGTTTTTTCACGAATAAATGCTGAGTTTTCACCAATACCACCTGTGAAGAATAAGCCATCAAGACGAGGTAAACCACAGCTGAGTGCTGCTAATGATTTAGCAAGACGATAGCAGAATACTTCAATAGCAAGTGCAGCATCTTCATTGCCTTCTTCTGAAGCTTCGATAAGTGTTCGCATATCGTTTGACAGGTTTGAAAGTCCTAATAAACCAGATTGGCTATTGAGCATTCTGTCAATTTTGTAAATGTCCCATCCTAGGTTTTTGGCTAAAAAATTATGTAAACTTGGGTCTACATCACCACTACGGGTACCCATCACTAAACCTTCGAGTGGCGTTAATCCCATAGAGGTATCAACACTTTTACCATTCCAAATTGCACAAGTAGAACTACCGTTGCCTAAATGAGCGGTGAGCCAACCACCTTCACGGAAACTACCAGCAAGCTCAGAACCACGATCTGATACATAGGCATGGCTCGTACCGTGGAATCCATAGCGGCGAACATTATGTTCAGTGTATAAAAATTTTGGTACCGCATAACGATAGGCATGCGCTGGCATTGTTTGATGGAACGCTGTATCAAACACTGCAACCTGCGGTAAGTCTGGGAACAAACGTTTAGTCGCTTCGATTCCAACGAGATGTGCAGGATTATGTAATGGAGCTAAAGGTGTTGCTTCACGGATTTTTTCAATAATTTCATCGGTGATTAACTCTGCTTGAGTTAAAGAACCACCATGTACAATACGATGACCAATGGCATCAGGCTTGTGATTCGCTAAGCGAGATAATCCAACTTCAAGTGCTTCTTTGTGGTCTGCATTTGGAATACGAATATCAACTGGTTCGTTGCCTACAGTCACGCCTTTGATGCGCGCTTCTGGCGTACCTAAGTTTTCAGCAAGACCATGAATTCGGAAATCTTGATCTTTAAGTAATAATGCAAACTTGATCGAAGAAGAACCGCAATTGATGATAAGAACTGAATGAGGCATGGTGTGTTCCTTTACTGGCAATTTTAATATTTCGTTTGTTTTCTTCCAAATGAACAAAAAATGTTATTTCTTGATCGTGAAGCATTTGTATCATGCGTTTTTTTATTGTCCTAGATAGACTTTAGGTGATTAGACTTAAGCACTATCGACCACTAAGGCAATAATAATTAAAATTTATAGTCTTTCTTTATTCATTTATTAAATAAATGATGGTTATATTTTAATTAAATTGTATGCGTAAAACATAGCATGTATTGTATTTTTTATATACCACTTCTGCTTTGTAATTGATCTAATTTATACGTTTTTTATTTCGTTATAATGAGTTGAATCACTCAAAAACAAAGCCCTTTACTCAAAGGGCTTTGTTTTTTAAGTTAGGTTTATTGACGGATTTGGCCATCGCCTAAAACAATCCATTTTTGTGAGGTGAGTCCTTCTAATCCGACTGGACCTCTGGCATGAATTTTATCTGTTGAAATGCCGATTTCAGCACCTAAACCATATTCAAAACCATCAGCAAAACGGGTAGAGGCATTGACCATGACCGAACTTGAATCGACGCGAGTAAGGAATTTTCGCGCCGTGCTAAAGTTTTCAGTAATAATCGAATCAGTGTGATGCGATCCGTATTTATTGATATGCAAAATTGCTTCATCAACGCCACTGACTACTTTAACCGCTAAAATAGGTCCTAGATATTCCTCATACCAGTCTTCTTCGGTCGCAGTTTTAATATGTTCACCTAAAATTGCTTTGACTTTCAAGCAACCACGCAACTCAACTTGTTTTTCAGCATAAAGTTCAGCAATGCGAGGCAGAAAGTCGTCAGCAACTTTTTCATCAACCAGCAATGTTTCCATGGCATTACATACGCCATAGCGATGAGTTTTTGCATTTAACGCAATTGGCAATGCTTTTTGTAGATCTGCTTGAGCCTCAACGAAGACGTGACAGTTACCATCAAGATGTTTGATTACTGGAATAGTTGCTTCACGTGTAATACGTTCAATTAAGCCTTTGCCACCACGTGGAACAATAACGTCAACATACTCAGAGAGGGTAATCAATTGCCCAACAGCAGCACGATCAGCTGTATTTACAACCTGCACTGCGTTGACTGGTACTCCAGCTTGCTCTAAACCTTTTTGAATTGCGGTAGCAATGGCTTTGTTTGACTCTAATGCTTCTGAACCACCGCGAAGAATGATGGCATTGCCAGACTTTATCGCTAAAGAGGCTGCTTCTAGAGTGACGTTAGGACGTGATTCATAAATCATACCTACGACACCTAAAGGCACTCGCATTTTTCCAAGCTGAATACCAGACGGGCGATAAGCTAGGTCGGTAATTTCACCAATGGGATCAATTAAACTGATGACATCTTTAAGACCTTGTAACATTCCACTGAAGCGTGTGGGTGTAAGTTCCAAACGATCGAGTAATGCGCTGTCTAAATTGTTTTCATGACCACGAGTCATGTCTAGTTCATTCGCAGCTAGAATTTGAGCTTGATGGTCTTCCAAAGCGGTATGGATTGCCGTCAAAGCATTATTTCGTTCAAAAGTCGAAGATCCAGCCAAAAAGCGTGAAGCTTCACGCGCATTCTGACCGACGACTTGCATGTACTGTTCGATGGAGTCTTGCATAGCAGTTTAACTGATCATTTTAAAATCTCATTCAAATAGTAGCAGCGCAGATGACAACAATCTATGTTTATCAGCGAAAAAAGCTAAGTTGATAAAACTTGTAACTATTTTTAGAACCTAACGGCAGTTAAAAAAGATAAAAGGTGAATTCTTGCATTGCGCAGATTTCATGCATCTGTATAAAATGAAATGAATGTTAATTATGTTGCATAATCATAACGAATTGAGAGTATGATCAAATTAACGGCTGTGAAAACAAAACAATAAAGCCAAATGGAGATAAGGGAATGAATTCCATGATAAAAATGGAGCTTGAAGATTATTCAGCTGAAGACAGCACTCATTTTTTTGATCTGTACCATAAAAATAGTTTTAAAGAGCCGCCACGAACCACATGGCTTGATGGGTGGAAAATTGAATATATGGCGATCGCATCGCCAGAAACACTGCATCAGACGCCAACGCTGATTGTCGGAGGCGCATTTCAAAATTTTAATTCATATAAATATTGCGTTGAACAGCTCTTCGAGAAAGGACCTGTTATTTTAATCGACTTACCATCTTTAGGTTCAAATCAACAAATCCACAATCGTGATACTGGAATTTCTGCTGGTACTCTAGAGCTACCAGAGCTTTCAAAAATGTTAGGTCAATGGTTGGATTTGGTGGAGATTAAGAAAGTCTCTGTTATGGGGATGTCATTAGGCTCTGTGGTTGCTTCCTGTTTTGCTCATTATCGTCCAGAACTGGTAGATCGATTAATTCTGATGGGCGTCATGCAGAAGACGCGGAAAAGCTGGCGTATGTTGCTTGAAGAGTCATTAATATTGATGCAAGAGCAACGTATGGATGAGTTTGGTCAGGCTGTCATTTTGTATTTGGTGAATCATGCAAAATTAGATCAAACGCGTATGTCTCCAACAGCTAAACGACTTTTTTATAAGCAGATGTCTGAGTTTGATATCGCTGAGCGTGAGCGATATGAAATTAACTGTAATCGTTTATTGCGTCTTTCCCATGTTCCAATTCCGATGTGTAAAACATTGGTAGCATGTGGTCAATTCGATAGTTTTACTTTGCCATTTGAGAATGCGAATTTTGCCTTGCAATGTCCAGATGTTGAGTTTGCAATGATTGCAAATGCGGATCATGTGCCTCAATTGCAACGTCGTAAAGAAACCATGAATCTTTTTACCAGTTTCTTAAAAGGCGAATCGATTCACAATCTAGATGGAATCATTTATTTAGATAAAGACCAAATGCAATCTTTGGATCGAAGGGGGGAAGTTCGATTTGCCCTTAAAAATGCGCATTCTGTTTTAATTCATCAAACAAATGCACAACGTTTTGAAGTTGAAATTAAAGACCTGAATTACTTTGGTGTATCATTCTTTTTGGATGACCCATCTCAAGTTGAAGTCTTACAGGAAGATGCTCGAAGTTTTGCAATTGAATTTGAGGATGAGCAAGGACATTTTGCTGTCGAATGCTTAATGTTCGATTTTATTGGAAATGAAGTAAGAGCATTATTCAAGCATGGTTATTTTGAAGTGGCTGATCGCTTACTTCAATTTATAGATACCCATAAACACAATGACAGCGTGGATTAGGCTGTCATTGAATTCATTTGAATCAAAAAATAGATACTTCGTAATATTGCTACGAATG
The DNA here is from genome assembly GCF_056783995.1 of Acinetobacter sp. ANC_7588. Lineage (NCBI taxonomy): Bacteria > Pseudomonadati > Pseudomonadota > Gammaproteobacteria > Moraxellales > Moraxellaceae > Acinetobacter > Acinetobacter sp. ANC_7588. The sequence continues at coordinate 80,879 of NZ_JBWYIU010000007.1, forward strand.
AATCATTATTTTATTGCATGAATCATCCATACTAGATCACCAAGATGCTGATCTGTATCCATATTTTGATTCTTTTTTTCAAAATACAGTTGAGGTTGAATGACTTCAACTTCAGTAAAACCTGACAGTTTAAAAAAGTGCTGTACCTCTAAAGGGTCTTTAAAGTGGAAGGTAAATGCACTTCTTGAAGCGTATTTGAGTAATTTGCTGCTCGACCAAATTAAGTTAGCCAGTTTATGTTGGACAGGTTCGGGATAAAGGTCAGTTAAATAATGAAGCGTTTGGAATGGTTGACCAAAACGTACAATTGAATTCAGCAATTGTTTGAGTAAATCTTGATTAAAATAATTGATTAATCCTTCACTGATAATCACTAGCGGTCGTGTTGGGTCGAATTCGTCAAAAGCTGTTTTGAAATCATCCGTGAATAAGTCTGCTGATAAAACTTTAGGGCTTTCGGGATCGATTTTATTCAAAGCGGATTGTTTTGTGGCAGCCATGTCTGGTAAATCTAATTCGCGATAATCTATTTCGGGATAATGAGATCTAAACCACCAACCACGAGGTGAAAGTCCCGCTGCAATTTCTAAAATTTGCAGGTTTGGATATTGTTTGATTAATAATTTTAAATGGTCGTCTAATAATGTATGTCGTGTCTTCAGAGTTGAACGCATACTTCCACCGATAAACTTCTCAGCCATACTTTCAAAAGGGTGAGCGAATTGCGCCAACGCTTTACCTTTCGAAGTCGCAAATGCTTCGTGAGAGATACCCATTTGGTACCAAATATAGCCAGTGTAGTGAGCAGTAAACGAAATATGACGGTGCTTTGATTGTTTTGATTGAGACATACACATCCTTAGCTATGATTATTATTGGATTGGTCAAGATAAAGGGAGCATTTAGATGCTCCCTTTATTATTAAAATGATTGTCTAAAATCTTCAATGACCTTTTTGACAGATTTCCATTCGTTGCCTAAGTCAAGTTGTTCACCAATGCGAATCTCTTGAATCTTACCGCGCATACGCTCTAAGCGTTCTTGGTTCGGCAATGGATAATTCTCTATGGCACTGAGCGCGACACATGCAGATTCCCGATTATTGCAGACTAAGCCCATATCACAGCCAGCTTCAAGCGCGGCTTTGATGCGAGCATCTGCACCACCTGCAACACAAGCTGCTTGCATACTTAAGTCATCAGAAAACAAGACACCATCGAACTCAAGTGTTTCACGAAGTACTTTTTGAACCCAATACTGAGAAAAACCAGCAGGATTTGGATCTACTTTTTCATAAATCACATGTGCTGGCATGAGTGCGTCAAGTTGAGGTTGGAGTTGAATAAAGCTTTGCATATCTTGAGCTTCAATTTCAGCATAACTTCGTGTATCCACAGCTGCAGCAATATGTGAATCTGCTTTAACCGAGCCATGGCCAGGGAAGTGTTTCCCTGTGGTTGCCATACCTGCGCGTTTCATACCTTGCATAAAGGCTTGGGCTAAAGGGATGATATCTGAGATATTTTTAGCAAAAGCACGATCACCAATAACATCGCTAATGTCGTTAAGGTCTAATACAGGTGCAAAGCTGAAATCGATCCCGACTGCAAGAACTTCGGTAGCCATGAGCCAACCGCATTGCTCAGCCAATTCAATTGCGCGTTCTGGCTGTCTTAGATAGAGCTCACCGAAACGTCCCATAGCAGGAAGGAGAGTGAAGCCTTGTTTTAAACGTTGTACGCGTCCACCTTCTTGATCGACTGCAATTAAAATATCGGGGCGAACTTGGCGCATATGATCCGTTAAGGCGCGAACTTGTTGAGGTGATTCAATATTTCTTCCAAACAAAATGACTCCACCGACTTGTGGAGATTGAAGGAGTTGAATATCTTCTTGATTAAGTGTTGTGCCCTCAATATCAAGCATCAATGCGCCAATCATAGTGGAATCCGTGATTCTAATTTTAAAAGAGAAAACAATACCCGAATTTTGCAATGATTTGCTACATTTTCTCCGTACAGATTATGATAAAACTATACGGCAGAAATAAAAAAGTTGTTTAAGGTTTTGAATATTAATATTTCTATCTGAAAACAATAGTGTAAATTTGGTTTATCCAAGGAAAGACAAATTCGTTATGAAACTTCAAACAATCGCTTGCGCGGTAGCCATTGCCACTGGTGGTTTATTTTTTGGTCATACAATTAATGTTGCGATCGCAGCGAATGAACCAGCGGTTCAACAGGTTCAGAATATAAAGCCCACACAAGAACAAGCTTTAGTTTCAAGACAATTAGCAACTTTGGTGGATCGTCAGCACTATTTAAATATGCGTTTAGATGCTACGACCTCACAACGTATTTTTGATATGTATATTGATAGTCTTGATCCTGACCATAGCCTTTTCTTGGCAGATGAAGTGGCAAACTATAAGAAAAAATACGGACCAACTTTTGGAGCGGCGCTCAAAGCGGGTAACCTTGAAGGACCTTATGCCATTCACGCTCAATATCGTGATCGTTTAAAGTCATTCTATGAGTTTATGTTGGCGGAGTTAAAAAAACCGCAAAACCTAAATCAACCTAATGTGTTTATCGAGTCTGATCGTGAAAAGGCTCCATTTTTCAAAAATAAAGCTGAGCAAGAAAATCAATGGCGCAAAATGCTGGTGTCTCAGTTAATCAATTTAACGATTGCTAAAGAAGAAGATTTGGCTAAGCAAAAAGCGCTGAAAGATGATCCTTCTTTAGCAGCAGGGCAAGATCTCACTTCAGCTGAAGATTTAACGCCAGTTCAGACTTTGACCAAGCGCTATATGCGTCAATTAGAACGTATGAAGCGTACAAAAAGCGATGACGTTTTAGAAAAAACGCTCAATGCTATGTTAGCGACTTATGACCCGCACAGTAATTATTTCCCACCAATCGATGCAATTGAGTTAAATCGTCAGACCACATTGCAGCTTGAGGGGATTGGTGTGTCGATCCGCCCAGAACGCGGGAATGAAGACTATACGCGTATCGAGACGATCGTAGATGGTGGTCCTGCGTTTAAGACAGGACAGGTTAAGTCTGGTGATCGTATTATTGGTGTCGCGCAAGACGGTGACAAAATGGTCGACGTCATTGGATGGACCAGTTCTGAAATCGTTGGATTGATCCGAGGTAAGCGTGGGACTAAAGTCACCATTAAATTGCTCGGACCTGGAGCATCTATGAGTCAGGCACGTACCGTAACTATCGTACGTGATGTGATTCAAGAAGAGGATGCAGGTGTACGTTCAAGAACAGTAGAAATTGTACGAGATGGCAAGAAACATAAAGTTGGGGTAGTCGAAATTCCATCGTTCTATTACAACTACCGTGCCCGTCGTGCTGGTGAAAGCTATCGTTCAGTATCTGAAGATACCAATAATGCATTGAAAAGTTTAGCTGCGCAAAATGTCGATGGCATTATCGTCGATCTTCGTAATAACCCTGGCGGTTCACTCGAAGAAGTGGCAAAAATGATTGGGCAAGTGATTAAATCTGGTCCAGTGGTTCAAATTCGGGATGGGAATGGTAACGTCAGTGTCTTCGAAGATCGTGATGGAGGCGCTCAAACCTACGCAGGTCCATTGGCTGTCATGGTGAATCTGGCTTCTGCATCAGCAAGTGAAATCTATTCAGCTGCTGTGCAGGATTATGGTCGTGGGATTGTGATTGGAAGTACTACGACAGGTAAGGGTACAGCTCAAGTTCAATTGGACAGCTTAGCGTATGGTCAAGCGACATTGACGCAACGAAAGTTTTACCGTGTTACTGGTGGAAGCACACAAAATAAAGGGGTTGTGCCTGATATTCAATTGGTTGATATCTACGATGAAGAGTTTGGGGAGCGTAAAGCTAAGAATGCTTTAGAGTGGGATACCATCCCTACAGCTCCTTTCAAACGTGAGGGAGAAGTGCAAGCCTTTGTACCAAAATTAGCTGCTCATTCAAAACAGCGTGTTGCGAATGATATTCAATTTAAGTATTTAGAAGCGCGTAAAGCGATTTCGCAGAAAGCTAAAGAGAATAAACAAATCGTGTTGGATATCGATCAACGTAAAGCTGAACTCATCGCTTTGGAAAAAGAAACGTTGGCAGAAGAAAATAAACGCCGTATAGCAATGGGTAAAACTGCTTATCCAAATTGGGAAAGTTATCAGGCATCGATGGAAGCTTTGGCTGAATCGCGTGCTAAGATGAAAACTAATCAACGCCCACCTTTACCTGAAGAAGAGGCATTTGTCACTGAATCAGCTCATATCTTGCTCGATTACATTGCCTTGCAAAAATAAAAATATTTATTGTTAAGTTTTACTTAAAAAATGGCGTATTTCGATACGCCATTTTTTATGGATATCGCCGAAAAACAACTTGACGTTCAATGAGATGGTGATATTGTTGTAGGCGACAAATGCTCATTAAAAAGTTGAACCTTCTTACATTTATTTGCTGTACTTTTGGGGTTTAAATAAAATAAAAACAGGTTCAGGTACGGATAAGTCTCTATATGATTCATATGAGTTACGATTATGCAATGGTGGCGGGTTCTGCTGTGGCGGCAGTGATCGTCTGCTTTATTGCTATTTCATTTGAACAACTCATTAGTACCCACAAAAACCCAGTTGGTCAAAAAGTGCTGCTCGGTGTAAGTGGCATGATATTTGGTCTTGCGATTTGGGTCATGCATTTTGTTGGAATGCTGGCTTGTCATTTACCCGAAGATCATAGTTTCGATATAGGTTTAACGCTATTCTCTTATGTGATCGCAGCTCTCGCTTCAATTTTTGCCATATGGCTCACGACTAGATCTACACTTCCTTTAGCTAGATTAGTTTTGGGTGCACTTCTGATGGGTTTCGGTATTTCAGGTATGCACTATACTGGAATGGCGGGATTGATCGTTCCCAACTACATTATTCGTTATGACACCATTTTGGTGATTTTTTCTGTACTGATTGCTGTATGTGGTTCAGGATTGTCATTCTGGCTGATGTTTAAATATAAGCGTACCTATCACAATAAATTGGCTTTCAAGCTTGCCGTGGCATTCATGATCGCTTTTAGTATTGTGGGAATGCATTATATTGGTATGGCGGCTGCGACTTTCCAACCCGTGGATGCCAAATATGCAGCATTGAATCAACTCCATGAAGGTCAAGGTTTATTACTTTTTGTCATTATATTTGTCACCTGCTTGGTTTTAGTGGTCAGTTTTTTTGTCGCTATTTTAGAATTACGACTTGAAGAGAGAAATCAACAACTAATCAAAATGAATAAGGAATTGGAAAGCCTTGCCCTTCAAGATAATTTGACCAAACTTCCAAATCGACTTTTTTTGCTTGATTACACCACTTCATTATTTTCACTTCACCAATCTAAAGATCATAAAGTTGCATTCATTTATATTGATTTGGATCGTTTCAAGGCAGTAAATGATGCTTTTGGACATCATATTGGTGATCAGCTTTTAGTGAATTTAGCACATCGACTTCATGCATTACTCGAAAAAAACCAAAAATTAATTCGTATTGGTGGTGATGAGTTTTTATTGGTTGTTGAAGACTTTTCTACAGACCAAATTGATCAAGTTGCCAATCTAGTATTGAGTAAAATCCAAGAAGGCTTTGTGATTTCTGGGAAGGAAATCAATATCTCAGCAAGTTTAGGTGTGGTCTATTATCCAGATCATGGTGCTGATTTACATGATTTGTTGGTGAATGCTGATGCTGCAATGCTGATGTCCAAAGAGCAAGGTCGCAATACTTACAGTGTGTTTAACTATTCATTAGATCAACAAGAAATCGCACGTAGCCAATCAAAACTTATTAATGATTTGTATCGTGCTGTTGAAGAACAACAATTCATTTTATTTTATCAGCCGAAATTCACAGCAGATTTTAAAATTTGTGGCGTTGAAGCTTTAATTCGTTGGAAGCATCCAAGTCTAGGACTTCTAGCACCAAATATGTTTATTGAGGGTGCGGAGCAAACAGGTCTTATTATTAAAATGGGCTACTGGGCTCTTGAACAAGCGTGTATACAGATTCAAGCTTGGCAAAAAAAGAAATTGCCTTTCTGCCCGATCGCTGTAAATTTATCAGCTGTTCAATTTGAACATAAAGCGCTGGTAGATACATTAAGATGTTTAATCACGCAATACCAGATCGATCCAGCCCATTTAATTATTGAGATTACTGAATCGACAGCAATGCATCATATCGATGTCAGTATTCGTACTTTTGAGAGCCTGCGAAACCTGGGGATTGGACTTGCGATTGATGATTTTGGAACAGGTCATTCAAGCTTCTTATATTTAAAGAATCTCCCGGTAGATGAACTTAAAATTGACCGTGAATTTATTCGAAATCTTTCACCCAATACAAAAGATGAAATTATCTTAGAAAGTATTATTGTCTTGGCTAAACGTTTAGGTTTGGTGGTGACAGCTGAAGGCGTCGAAACTCAAAAACAAGCCGATATCTTAAAACGTTTAGGTTGTCAGCAATTACAAGGCTATTTATTGGGTATGCCATTACCTGTGGATCGTTTAGAAAGCACATTTAAGAACTATTAACTTCTGGTCAGTTTCTGATTCATCACATTCACATTCGGTATTGATCTGCTACAATATCGCCAATTTTTATTTTGATCTTTTTTGATCTTCTAAACTGCATGTCTGCAGTAGGTGTTATTCATGAGCTTTAAGCAAGAGTTAGCGGAGCAAGTTGCTCAGCGACGTACATTTGCCATTATTTCCCACCCCGATGCGGGTAAAACCACAATGACGGAAAAGTTATTGTTGTGGGGGCAAGCGATCCAAGTTGCAGGTATGGTAAAAAGCCGTAAATCTGACCGTGCTGCGACATCAGATTGGATGGAAATGGAAAAAGAGCGTGGTATCTCGATCACGACCTCTGTGATGCAGTTCCCTTATAAAGACAAAATGATCAACCTGCTCGATACACCGGGGCATGAAGATTTCTCTGAAGATACATATCGTACCCTTACAGCCGTAGACTCAGCATTGATGGTGATTGATGGTGCGAAAGGTGTCGAAGATCGTACGATTAAATTGATGGATGTGTGTCGTATGCGTGACACACCGATTATTTCTTTCGTTAACAAAATGGACCGTGAAATTCGCGAGCCACTTGAACTACTCGATGAAATTGAAAACGTACTTAAGATTAAATGCGTACCTTTAACTTGGCCTTTAGGTACAGGCCGTGACTTCGCGGGTGTTTTTAATCTGATCGAAGAAAAATTCTATGTCTATAAAGCAGGTTTTGGTTCAACCATTACAGATATCGAAATTCGTGACGGTTATGACCATGCTGACCTTCGTGAAAAAGTCGGTGAATTAGCTTGGGCTGCATTTGAAGAGTCACTAGAATTAGTTCAAATGGCAAATGAACCGCTTGATCGTGAAGAATTCTTAGCAGGGCGTCAAACTCCAGTATTGTTTGGTACAGCGTTGGGTAACTTTGGTGTAGACCATGTCTTGAATGCATTTAGTGAATATGCACCACCACCAAAAGCACATCCTACCCAAGACCGTAAAGTTGAAGCGACTGAAGAGGGTTTCTCTGGTTTTGTCTTTAAAATTCAAGCCAATATGGACCCTAAACACCGCGATCGTATTGCTTTCATGCGTATCTGTTCAGGCAAATATGAAAAAGGCTTGAAAATGAAGCATGTCCGTATTGGGAAAGATGTGCGTATTTCAGATGCATTAACGTTCTTGGCAGGTGATCGTCAGCATTTAGAAGAGGCATGGCCAGGTGACATTATTGGTTTACATAACCATGGTACGATTCAAATTGGCGATACTTTCACTTCGGGTGAAAACTTGCAATTCACAGGTATTCCTCACTTCGCTCCTGAAATGTTCCGCCGTGTTCGTTTAAAAGATCCTTTGAAATCAAAGCAACTTCAAAAAGGTTTAAAAGAGCTTTCAGAAGAAGGTGCAACTCAAGTATTTATGCCACAAAACAGTAATGATCTTATTGTCGGTGCTGTGGGTGTTCTTCAATTCGAAGTTGTTGCTTATCGTTTAAAAGAAGAATACAAAGTAGATTGTATTTACGAGCCTGTGAGCATTAACACTGTTCGTTGGGTTTCATGTCCAGATGAGAAAAAATTTAATGAATTTAAGAAAAAAGCACATGACCAACTTTCAGTTGATGGTGGTGGGCATTTAACGTACTTAGCACCTAGCCGTGTCAATTTACAATTAATGCAAGAGCGTTATCCTGATATTGTTTTCCGTAATACACGTGAACATTAATTTTGCTTGAAAATGTAAAACAGCTTCCTCGTGAAGCTGTTTTTGTATCAGAATAACCAATGCTTTAATTTTGGTTGATTCTTGTGATTACTCTAAATTTACAAAAAAAACGATTGCGTATTCTTCTTGCTACCTTAGTCATTGGGGTGGCATCTTGTGAAAAACAACCAGAGTCTACGACACAAAAGTCAGGGCAGTCTGCCCAAGTTAAAAACGCTGATGTGTTACCATACTTAAATGATGACGCGTTTCAATTTGAAATAAAGAGCGAAAATTGCACAAAATCGGTCTGCGAAAAAATTGAAATTTTAAGTCTAAAAACAGCAGATCAGTGGGTCAATCAACAACTTAACAACCATTTGGCTTTTGTGATTCAAGATCAAATCAATGAAAAAGAAAAATTGAGTTTGGATCAATCCATCGAAACCTATATAAGTCGATCTGAATCATGGATGAAGGAGTTTTCACTGAATCAGCCTTATGAGTTGGATATATTGACGCAAGTCGCCACCCAACGAAATCAATATGTGTTGATCCAATTCATTGTTAACACAAAACAAGCTGAAGTGATCGTTAAAGATCGTGGTTACTTTATGGTATTGGATCGAAAGCAGAAAAAAGTTTTACAGTTGCAGGATGTGATTCAAAAGAACCAAATAAATGATTTTGAAAGAATACTTCAAGTGTCCTATCAAAAATGGTTAAAGGCCCAGAGTGGTGAAGTGAGAAGTATCGCTCCAGTGAATCTTAGCTGGAAAAATCAGGAGTGGTTCTTTGATGGTGAAGGGATTGGTATTCATATTCGCGCGAACGAAATTGTCAAAGGTGGTGAGCAATTGGATATCTATTTGAATCATGCTCAAACCAAGCAAGTGGTTGTGCCGCAGATCTTTCAAAAGATGTTTTGAAATATTACAAATATTGTAATGTAGCCTATACAATTGCAGTTAAACCCATACAAACGAAGCTTGAGCTATCAATTTCATCGGGTTAGGCTTAAATCAATGATAAATGACCGTTTCTCCTCAAGGTTGTGAGATGTTAAAAAATAAAATAGTTTGGACTGTATCTGTACTTACTGCCGCAATTACGCTGAGCGCATGTCAGCCAAAAGGGGACGGGCCTAAAGAGTCACCTGACACTCAAACTCAAGCAGCATCGGAAGTTCAGATACTCGTGCTTCAGGGTGAAACTGAAAAAGTGCCTGTTCGGTTGGTAGAATGTGATGGTAACAATTGTCCAGAAATTTCAATTGATCGATTGAGAACGAATCAATTTGTGTTAGATGGCTTAATTGATCAAGCGATTATCAAAAATTTACAAGAAACGCTAGAGTTGTTCGAACCTGAGCAGACGCTGTCTAAAGACAAAGATACTCAAGCCGCAAGTGAAGTTGTTGAATATAAAACTGCAGCGCAGTTACTTGCAGAGCAGATTCAGCCCTATATTGATAACTTTGTGGGTTTAGATAAAGAGTTAAAGCACTTGGGGGTTGGACATCAAATTAGTTTGAGTATTAGTCCTAAAATTTTAAATTCACAAGGACCACTTGCAACCGTCGTATTGAATACGAGTAACTATTTAGGAGGTGCACATGGTTCTTCTTCACAAACTTACTTTAATTTTGATTTGAAACAGCAGAAACAAGTGTCACTGGATCAAATTTTGGTGAAAGACCAAAAGAATAAATTAAATCAATTGGCCCATGATGAATTTAAAAAATGGGTCATAGATTCGCAGTTAGCAGATAACGTTGAAGAGTATGAAGAGGCTTGGAAATTTAAACTCACTGATAATTATTATTTGGGTAAGAAGGGTTTAATTCTTCAATACGGTGAATATGAAATTGGTCCTTATGTGGTGGGTTTGCCAAGACTTACGATTCCTTATGAAAAGCTACAGGGTGTGATTAAACCTGAAATGCTGGAGGCTGTTCATCCTTCGGTTCAAGTTGCTGTACCTCAAGCTGCAGGTGAAGCAAAATAACATGTCCATGCCACGTTTGTTTGATACGCATACGCACTTTGATGTAGAAGATTTTGACTTCGATCGTGAGCAACTTGCGTATCAGGCTAAACAGAAGGGAGTGGATGCCCTTGTACTGATCGGGTTTCAACACCAACGCTTTCATACATTGATTGAAACACACCATTGGTTAAATGGTTTAGATCAGGCACCGAGGAGTTATCTCGCTCCTGGTCTACATCCTTTTTATATCGAACAACATCAGCCTCATCATCTAGACGATTTAAAAAAAATTCTTGAAGTACAACAATGCATCGCCGTTGGTGAAATTGGTTTAGATACTTTTCTCAAGCAACATAAGCAGTCGGAAGTTTTCGCTAAGCAACAGGATTTTTTTGCGCAACAACTCGATTTGGCTCAACAATTTAAGCTTCCTGTGCTGTTACATATTCGTAAATCTCATGCTGAAGCATTAAGGCTGTTAAAAGCAAAGCAATTTGTTCACGGTGGTATCGCCCACGCATTCAGTGGAGGGATAGAAGAAGCGAAGGCATTTATTCAACTTGGATTTAAGTTAGGGGTCACGGGACAGATTACCAATCCCAATGCTAAAAAATTACACCAAATAGTTCAGTATGTTGGTATTGAACATCTGGTCATTGAAACAGACTGTCCTGATATGACGCCATTATGTTGTCAAGCTTCAACTGAACACCGTACCCGTAATACCCCACAGAATTTAATTTATGTTTTAGAAGGTTTGGCACATAGTTTAAATACAAGAGTCGAAGACATTGCGCAACGTGTTTGGGAGAATAGTGTGTCTGCACTCAACCTAAAAAATGAACTGAAATTGTCGTGAGTTCAAAACTCTCTATTCCTCCGAAGTTTTGCTAAAATACGCCTTTTCCAAATAGTGTTAGAGCAATATGACTGACTTAGTTCATGATGATGAATATGAACGCCGTTTTACGGGTGTAGCCAAAATTTATGGTGAAGAAAATTTTCAGCATTATGAAAACAGTCATGTCATGGTGATTGGTATTGGCGGTGTTGGCTCTTGGGCTGTCGAAGCTTTGGCTAGAACAGGTTTGGGCGAGTTAACACTAGTTGATATGGATTCTGTTGCAGCGTCAAATATTAATCGTCAGTTACCTGCGATGACATCAACATTAGGTCATGAAAAAATTGAAGTGATGGCAGAGCGTTGTCGCCAAATTAATCCACGTATAAAAATCAATTTAATTGATGATTATCTAACGCCTGAAAATGTAACGGAGATTTTGAGTTCAAATCCAGATGTTGTTTTGGATTGCATTGATGATGTCAAAGCAAAACTCGCATTGATGCTACATTGTCGTTTCAATAAAGTCCCCTTGATTGTATCTGGTGGTGCTGGTGGTAAGTTAGATCCACTCAAAATTCGGGTCGCAGATTTGTCAAAAACAGAATACGACCCGATGCTGGCAAAATTAAGAAGTCAGTTACGCTCAAAAGGTATCTGTAAAAAGCCGAAAGAGAAGTTCGGTATCACCTGTATTTATTCGGTGGATAATCCTTTTTCGAATGCTGATGTTTGTGCGAGTGCTGGGTTAAGATGTGGTGGTTATGGTTCAGCCGTGGTGGTGACATCAAGTTTTGCAATGGTAGCTGTGGCTGAAGTGTTAAAACGATTAGATTCGATTCAAGCAAAACAAGCCTAAAAGTGATTATCAAAAAAGGTCTCTATCAAGAGACCTTTTTTACGGATTATATTGGTTTATTCAGCATTGATTTTTAAGCTTTCTTGTTCAGCATGTCTTTGAATGGCTTGTTGCATACCGATTAAGGCATTTTCAATATCTTTTAATGTTTTCGCGTTACCCCCGCTCAGGGCTTGTCGCCATTTTCGTGCACCAGGAAGGTTTTGAAATAAGCCTAAAATATGACGTGTAATCACTGAAAGTGGCGCACCATCAGCTAAACGTATTGCAATATATGGCATCATTTCCTGCATGATCTCAAAACGATCAGGTGCTGACAAATTCCATAATTGTCCTAGTTCAGCCAGTAGATAAGGATTGTGATAAGCCTCACGACCAATCATGACACCATCCACATGTTGTAAGTGTTGTTGAGTTTCAGCAAATGTTTTGATCCCACCATTGATTTCGATCAATAGTTCTGGGCGATCTTGCTTTAAACGATAGACATCTTCATAACGTAAAGGCGGAATGTCTCGATTCTCTTTTGGTGACAAACCTTGTAGTAAAGCAATGCGTGCATGCACGATAAAATTTTGACATCCCGTTTTTGCAACGGTATCGACAAAATGCAGCATCTCCTCATACGATTGCATATCATCGATGCCGATTCGGTGTTTTACCGTGACGGGAATATCAACTGCATTTTGCATTTCAGCAATACATTCAGCAACCAGCTCAGGCTCAGCCATGAGGCAAGCACCAATTTTATTGTTTTGAACACGATCACTAGGGCAACCAACATTTAAATTGATTTCATCATAGCCCCAATCTTGAGCCATTTTAGAACAGGTTGCGAGGTCTTTAGGATTTGATCCACCAAGCTGTAACACAATAGGGTGTTCTTCTTTGCTGTAATCTAAATGACGGGCTGCATCGCCAAATAAAATTGCGCCTGTGGTTACCATCTCGGTGTACATGATGATATTTGGATTGAATAGGCGTGCAAAAAAGCGGTAATCACGAGTCGTCCAATCCATCATGGGTGCGACGGAAATTCGAGGCTGTAAGGATTGGATATTGGACATGATAAAACCTAGATTTTGTAAATCGTGAAAAGCTCGGCATCTTACCATAATTTAAAAAATGGTTCATTGAGGAGGGGCATGAAACACTTGATAATTCAGGTAATATTAGACAGATACGCCCAGAATTTAATAATGGAACTAAAACACATTATTTATTTGATAAGAATGGGTAATATACTGGGAAATGGTGTTATGAAAATATTTTTATCAGATGTACAACAAGTATTCAGCGGCTTATTGACCCATAAAATCAGTCGAGAGGAAGCTGAAGAGTGGGCAAGAATAAGGATGAATGCGCTTGACCATAATGAATTGTTTTTTGATCCTCCTACTGAAGAGAAGCTTCTATGGAAAGCAATAATTTATTTGAGTGGTGTAGCTTTAAAAATATCACCTGAGGAATATATGGAAGATGATGATGGTATCAAAGAGATGTTTAATACTTATTGGTCAAAGTGATGTGGCGTCATGTATTAAACTGGACGGTATATTTAGCCAGACTTTGAGGAAGTTTAATACACTGCTTTATCTAATAGATGAAGGATGTGTGGATATGGGCTATGAAGCCAAATGTGGGTTTTCAAAATGATGAGTGGTTTTAAAAACCCAGGAGACTTTTTACTCATTTTGGCTTATTTTTTTATTTTTCAGGCTACATTGACTCTCTTTGGTTGGCAATTAAAAGAGAAAAGAGAAAAGATATTGAACTGGAATATTGTAATTGGCTCGCTTCCATTTGTACTCAGTATTGAATTGTTGTTTGATCACTATCAGAATTCATTTTTTGGGGAACTAACATTAATTCTCACTTATTTTTGTATATGTTTTGCTTTAAATACATTTTTTTGGATATTTAGTTTTTTATTTAAATTAAATCTACTTAAAATTAGATGGTATTTTTTTTCTTATATCAATGTTATAGGCGGTTGGATATTTTCAATATTAATTTAAATATTATCAGAAGCTTTGGCTTTTTTTATATAAATCTTTTTATATGAATAAATCTTTATTATAGGAGATATAATTTTTTATTTTAATTGATTTGAATCAGGCGGTTATGAATTATTGTTTGAAACAAAGCCTCTTGGTTATTATATTTTTTTGCTTGCTATAAATATTATGGTTCTTTCATAAATCATTTTTACTCAGTTCTAAATTATAAATCCCTGCGATTAAACTGAATCTTAATCCCAATCTTTTGCCACGGTTGCGATATCGCTCAGCAAGGATTTTGAAGGTTTTCAAAGTCCCAAATACATGCTCAATCCCAATTCTTCTTTTATTGATTTCTTGATTGTAAACTTTTAGCTCGGGATCTAGTTTACAGTACTTTTTTGCTTTTAATGGAAATATACTATTTGGATACACCGTATAAATCCCTTGATAGCCTTTATCTGCAAGGATAAAAGACCCTTTAGGAATTTGATTCATGTTGCGTTTGAAAAGCTCGAAATCATGTACAGCACCACAACTCGTGCATAAACTCAGAACTTGCTGTGTTCTATAATGGATAAGGGCTTGTACTTTGAAAGTATGAGCTTTCTTCTTACCACTATAGCTTTTCTTCTGTTTTTTTAGGTCTTTGTATTGGAATTTTTGTAGCATCTACGATCACTACATTCCAGTCGATACCTTAGCCTTCAGGCAAACTCTTGGGTAAATTAAATAGATTGGACTTGATCAGGCAATCCTCTACGTGGAGGACGATTCTTGAAGCAGTAGGCTCTGACATACCATAACTTGTTGCGACATGAAACAATGTTCGATATTCACGCCAATAACTTAAGCACAGAAGGATTTGATCTTCTACACTTAACTTAGATGGTCTACCTTTAGCAGGTACAAGCATTTTTAGCTGTTCAGCCATTAAATCAAAGGTTGACCATGAGATGCCTGTATATCGCTTAAAATGTGTTTCAGAAAGCTTCTTTGAGTCGATGTATTTCATTCGTAAATTATGTATGAATATTTAAAATTATTCGGTACAAATAATCAGTAAAGGATAGATCTTTTTTTGATTTATGAAAGAGATCTAATTTAAATTTTTCAATCATTGGTTTAAACAGTGTTCAAGTGAAGTCATATTTTATTAGTGATTTTATTTTAGGATTCTATTAGTTAACCCTTTTAAAATAAACTTAGCTGCTTGAGTTTGACTCTGGATAAAACCATTATATTTTGGCAAATTATCAGCTACATCTTGCACACGACGATGGTAAAAAATATGCATATTTTCAGGGGGAACTTGCGAGAAGTCTTTTAAGTTCCATTTAGGAATAAATACCAACTGATCTAATATTCCAAATTCAATAGAAGGGGAATGACATTGTTTGCATATCCCACGACGGATATTGGGTGGTGATTTCAAACGTTTAAAATTAGTCTGTTCAATATTTAAATCACAAACATCTTGTTTCAAGAATACTAAAACATCGGAAAATGCCTTACCTGTATATTCTTGGCAAACTTGGCAGTGACAAATAAAATGTGCGATAGGGGCATGAGAAAAGCGAAAAGTATTTGCGCCACAAGAACAACTTGCTTCAACATTGAAAGGCATGTGATTTAAATTTGACATAAAACTTCCTTGTTTAAGATCTATTCATAGATGAAATTAAAAATTTAAAGTTCGATTGAGTATCATGCAGGATGAATAAGGGACTCTGATCAAGTTTGAGCTCCATAGTAAAAAAATCGCTGAGCACTTATGTCGTATAGAACCTAAAGAATATTTAAAGTGCACTGATATCAGATCCGATCTTTTTTGGGGTCGACCAAAATTTTAGCGTGTTGTTCAGGATCACATAAGGCCTGAAAAGCATCTTTAACTCCTGCAAGACCTACAACGCCCGTTATCAGAGGAGAACAATCAATTTGACCTTCAGCGATCATATGGAGCGCATCTTTGAACTCAAGTGGCGTATAACCAATCACAAACTGGATTTCGATTTCTTTGTTTAAAGCCAAAGCGGGTTCGATACTGTCGGATTGCATACATACACCCACACCGATAATTTTAGAAAATAACGGCGCACCGTTAATAATCTGTTGAAGGATGCCTGGCATCCCGACACATTCAAAAATCACAGGACGTTTGGGTAAAGCACCTAATTTGTCAGCCACACGCCACGCATGCCACCATGGAATATGCATAGACTGAATCTTTTCAAAAATACCGATTCCATAGTTAATCGCTTCAGAAGCATCACCCAATAAACCGTATTCTTTCCAACTCTCAAAAGGCGATGATTGTTTAGGATCAATGACGACATCTGCGCCACAGAGTTGAGCCAGCCTACGGCGATTTGGTGAAAAGTCACTGGCAATAATTTTTTTCACACCAATCGCTTTGAGCATTAAAATGACACCTAAGCCTACTGGACCACAACCAATAACAATTGCGGGTTCTGATTTCTTTATTCTGCTCCGACGTACTGCATGTAAAGCTACCGCCATTGGCTCGGTCATTGCCGCAAGATCGGGATGTAATCCATTTGGCACCGCAAACATGAGTTGAGATTGCACCAAGATTTGTTCGGCATAACCACCAGAAGCTTGAGGGGAAAGACCAGTCGCTTGATAACCCCACTGATCAACTTTCAATAGTGGCATCGCACAAACTAAGGTATCTGTTTTAAATTTTTTTCTAGTTTTAGGACCATAATCTAGAATACGACCGCAAAATTCATGCCCCATGACAAAACGGTCTGTTGACTTTGCAACACCTTTTAGACCCACTTTAGCCGTAAGTTCATGCATGTGGTCACAACTATGTTGCATATGTAAATCACTGCCACAAATACCACATCGCACAACTTCTAATAAAGTTTGTCCTTGTGATGGTGTTAGATGGCTGACATCTTCAAGTGTTAATTCATTTTGATGACATACAACTGCTTTCATTCTTGTTCACGAATATTTTTTATAATGATAGTGAACAGTGTGTGTGATTACGCACAAGAGATACACAGCTTTAGAGGACTGAATGATGACTGCAGAGGCTAAATTAGTGAAAAAGCCTCCATTTATAGAGGCTTAACATGCATATTTTATGAGTTAGCTGAGTTGGGTTCGATGATAACGTTGATCCACTAGCGTGAATAGTGCTGTACAACTGACCAAGATTAATCCTACGATACACGCCATTGCCCATCCACCATGATCCCAAGCATAAATTCCTAGCGCGGAACCACTTGCGCCACCAATAAAATAGCTGGTCATATAAAGTGAATTTACACGAGATTTAGCATCCGGTCTTAAATTAAAAATCACATTCTGGTTGCTACTATGCACCAATGCTAGACCGAGATTCATCAGTCCAAAACCGATGATATAGCAACTTAAATAGAATGCACCTAAATAAAGGAATATCCATGCGCTACCTAGGATTAAAATGCCAAACCAAGTGATTTGTTTGACGTAACCACGGTCGGCGATCTTACCAATTTTCTTGGTGGACAAGGCGCCAAATACGCCAACCAAAGTGACTAAACCCACCATGACATCTTCAAGAGAAAAAGAGGATTTAAGTAAAATAGAAATGGTCGAGAAGAGGATGCTCATCGTTGCAAATGCAAAGGCACCAATGATAGAGCGATAGATTAAACGAGGCTCTTCTTTAAGTAGCAACCCCATGGATTTAAATACAGCAAAATAACTAATTTTAGAGCTAGGAATATAAGGCAGACGAATATTAAGTACCACAGCGACCATTAACATCAAAATTCCACTGACGATATAAATGAGCTGCCAATTAAATAAGTTGGATAACAAACCAGCTAAACTGGTCGAAATCAAAATACCCACCAATAATCCGCTCATCAGTAACCCGACAACTTCGCCTGTTCGTTCTGGTCGAACCGCCATCGTGGCAAACGGAATCAAAATTTGTGCTGCAACCGAGAAAAGCCCAGTGATAATTGTGCCAGCCCATAACATATAAAGGTTGAGCGAAAAAGCACAAATAAATAATCCCACTGCTGCAAAGAACATTAAAAATGGGATTAATTTCGTTTTATTGAGAATATCACCAAGTGGTACGATAAAAAGCAGTCCGACAGCATAAGAGACTTGAGCCAAAGTAACAGTTAATGCTACATCTGTTGCAGGGGCATTAAAGTAAAGTTGAACAGAGTGAATTAAGGGCTGCGAATAATAATTAGCGCCTGCACAAATACCACAAGCAATGGCCATCAACCAAAGTAAAGCAGTGTCATTCGTGATGTCTTTTTTATTTAAATCGTCAAGATCGTTATACATGAATAAATGGCTCAGTGGATGAGGAGCAGTAAGCTGTGGCTTCGATTTCAATTTGCATGGCGTCTAATGCCAAGCGAGACACAGGGATTAGTGTGCATGCTGGGAAATTTTGATCTTTCCATATTGTATTCATTTTCAGATTTAAGAGGTGATGTTTTTGTTGGTCAAAATTGACAATCAAAACGCTTAGAACGGCAATGTTATAAAAGTCGATATGTGCATAGCTGAGAGCGATTTTGAGATTTTCGAAGACTTGGTTGAGTTGTTCTGAATAATCAGTGGAATAATGTCCTTCGGCATTTTCACCACCTTGACCTGATATATGAACGACTGTGTTGAAGTGTTTGACCTCACAGATGTGGCTATATCCAAATTGCCTTGGGGAATAAAGCTGAGGTGGATTTTTAGTGGTTAAACTAAACGTTGGCTTATTTGGTTTTGTCATTCTATCTTCTCTGGATTAAGCTTAGAAAAGAATTATGAAAGCTCAACTTAACTTGAGGTCAAGCATGGAAGAACAAAAATTACAACAGTGGCTCAGTATAGGCGCGTTAGCTGCTCGAAGTGGTGTATCGGTCGCAGCACTCAGATTTTATGAAGACAAAGCTCTTATTTGGAGTGTGCGGACGGAAGGAAATCAACGGCGATATCCACGATATATGCTGAGAAGGATTGCCATCATCAAAGTGGCACAGCAGGTTGGGATTTCACTCTCTGAAGTGAAGCAAGCATTTAACATACTCCCTAAGAATAAAACCGCGACTAAATCAGATTGGACCGCATTATCGAGTGCATGGCAAAAAATTTTAGATCAAAAAATCTTAAATATGCTTCAACTTCGTCAACAACTGGATTGGTGCATTGGTTGTGGGTGCTTATCTTTAACTGAATGCCCACTAAGAAATGAAAATGATCAAATGGGGTCTACATCGTCGGGTTCCCACTTTGTTCCACTCGACATTAAATTTGACGATGATCAAGGGAAAATAGAAATTCACTATGAAGACTAAGCTTGATCGTGAAGCATTATTTTGAAATTTGAACTGTGAGGTTAATGTTGTCTTTATTTCAGTTTAGTTTTGGAAAGCGTAATCATCATCACACCCAATATATTCAGCGCACAACCAAACCATTGAATCATATTCATTGATTCCCCTAAAAAGATAGTTGCCAATATAATGGTCAGAATTGGACCAAGTGAACCAATCATGGCTGTTTGAGAAGCACCTAAACGAGCAATACTTTGCGCAATGAGAATAGTTGGAATCACCGTTACCCCAATGCCTAATGCAACACCATATCCGATTACTTCCATGGGTTGTTCAAGGATATTGGATACAGGGCTTGGCTGAGCAATAAAATAGTGAAGAATCGTCCCTAAGCAGGCGATAGACATCGCTAAGCCCGTAAAATTCCACGATCCAAATTTTTGAATTAATTTTGGAGTCATCAATAGATAACTCGCAAAGCAAATCGCGCTTGCGAAAACTAAACTCACACCTAGCCAAAAATTACTTTCATGAGGCACATTGCTTTGTTCTTGGAGCATCACCATAAGCGTGCCGCCATAACTTAGTCCAATTGCAAAAATAGTCTTCAGTGAAAGAGGATGTTTGAAAATTACACTTGATGCAATTACTGTCATGGTGGGATATAGAAATAGGATAATACGCTCCAAAGAGGCACTGATGTACATCAGACTCATAAAATCGAGCCAACTTGAAAAATAATATCCAATCAAACCAGCAACGAGGAGTAGGGCCCAATCCTGCGCTGAAAATCCACGATTATGGTTTCGGTTCAACCAACAAATAAAAAGAAAAACGGGTAAGGCACTGAGCATCCTTAAGGCAACCAGCAATGTTGCATCAACATCTTCAGAAACTGCATAAACTTGTTTGATTAAGATCGCTTTACTACTAAACAAGAATGCTGCCAACAGCGCACATAAACTCCCTAACTGAGTGGGAGTCAGCTTAAGTACCATAAATGTTAAAAATCAATTTTAAATAATGAAAGTATAAGCCAATCTTCATTGTAAGCTCTAAAATTCAATCTCTAATTTTCGCTAAATCACCTACCTAGCGACATAAGAAGTTTTGATTTTTTGTTTAAATGCATCATTGTGGTGCGTAATATGAAAAAAACAGTGGTCTATCAACCCAAAAAATACATCAAAAAAATATTTCAAATTTTTTTTGCACGGTTTGTAAGCATTCTTTTCAAGAAGCTGTCATCTTGTATTTCATCTTTAAGCCAAAATCTAAGCCCAATGTGTAAACCAAGATTTATCTAAATTTTGTCTTATTTATAATTTTTAAGAATGTCGTGAGAATTTGAATCGATTAGTCTGATTTTTTGTCAATTCGGCAAATTGAGATTTATGAGAATGAAAGAAGCAACTAAAATTGTGACATGCACGGCGCTTTAACACAATCAAAAGGGATAAAAAGAAAGCTAAAAAATGTCAGAATGATCAAAGCTTAATAAAGTCAAGCTCCCTATACTGACGATAAATTAGAAAAAAGTTTCTTTTTTGTTAAAAAATGGATCGAAAATTGAACGAATCTGGAACTATTTTTTATGAAAATGATAGATCAAATACCATGAAATTTTGTGATGATCGTGAATCATGAGTTCAAAATGAGGGTATTTATTAAATAAATATTGGGTGGTAATTTAAAAAAGTTCAATTAGAATCCAAAAAATTCACATGAATACATCCAGGGGTATATCGCAGGAATGCGATATCTACTTTAAGAAAAATTAGCTTGAGGAATGCTCATGCAGATCGGAATCCCTACCGAAACTGTAGTTGGTGAAAGTCGTGTAGCTGCGACACCAGAAACAGTAAAGAAGTTAATTGGTGCTGGTCACAGTGTCGTTATCCAACGTAATGCAGGTGTTAAAGCTGCTTATATTGATAGTGCCTATGAACAGGTTGGTGCAAAAATTGTTGATGATGCTTATACCGGCAGTCAATTGGTTTTAAAAGTTCGCGCACCTAAAGGCGAAGAAATACAAAAATTAGCCCCAAACACCACAGTGGTTGCGATGTTTGATCCGTACCGTAATACGGAACTTGATCAATTCGCTGCTCAGCAAGTGTCTGCATTTGCACTTGAGTTATTACCACGTACGTTATCTCGTGCCCAAAATATGGACGTGTTGTCATCACAAGCAAACTTGGCAGGTTATAAATCTGTGCTTCTTGCGGCGGCAGAGTACCAACGTATGTTCCCAATGTTAATGACAGCGGCGGGTACGGTTAAACCAGCTCGTGTAGTCATTATGGGTGTTGGTGTAGCAGGCTTACAAGCGATTGCAACAGCCAAACGTTTAGGTGCTATTGTTGAAGCGACAGACTTACGTCCAACAGCCAAAGATCAAGTTGAATCTTTAGGCGGTAAATGGTTAGACGTACCAATGTCAGCAGAAGAGCAAGCGCGTGCCGATGAAGCTGCAAAAAATGGTTATGGTTGGATGCCTGGTGAACAATATATTAAAGACCAAGCTGCAATTGTAGACAAAGCGGTATCGAATGCTGACATCGTGATCACGACGGCGCTTTTACCAGGTCGTGATGCACCGCGCTTAATTAAAGCTGAAACAGTTGCCAAAATGAAACCAGGTTCAGTCATCCTCGATATGGCAGTTGAAACTGGCGGTAACGTTGAAGGCTCAAAATGCGGTGAAACTGTTGTGACTGATAATGGCGTGAAAATTTTGGGTATTCCAAATATTCCAGCGACCGTTTCTACAGAAGCTTCAGCGCTATATGCACGTAACGTTTATAACTTTGTTGAAACGCTTTTTGATCAAGATAAAAACTACAGCATTAATCAAGAAGATGAAATCCAAAAAGCATTGCTTGTCACTCATGGTGGTCAAGTGCTGTTGAAGCGTGGTTAAGGAGACTGATCATGGTTGAAACTATTACAATTTTTGTCCTCGCAATCTTCGTAGGTTATTACGTTGTTTGGGGAGTGACACCTGCGCTTCACACGCCGCTGATGGCCGTAACGAATGCATTGTCTTCAATTATTATTGTCGGTGCGATGATCCAAACTGTTGGTCTACCTGTTATGGGTGTTGAGGGGGCTGTTGATTTTCAAACCATCAATGTGGTGAGTGTATTAGGTGCGATCGCTGTTTTCTTAGCAAGCATTAATATTTTCGGTGGCTTCGCTGTAACCGCTCGTATGCTTGAAATGTTTAAGCCAAAGCAAAAGAAAAAAGAGGGTTAATACATGGAATTTATTCGTGAGTATGCGGATTGGTTTTACCTAATCGGTGCCGTTCTTTTTATCTTAACTTTGCGTGGCTTGTCTGGTCCTAAGACAGCAATTGCAGGTAACCGTTACGGTATGATTGCAATGGCAATCGCCGTGTTAACAACTTTCTTTGTTGCTGATAATCCTGTGGTATGGATGATTGTCGGTGCAATGGTATTGGGTGCGATTGTTGGTATTGCTCGAGCTCGTACAGTGCCTATGACACAAATGCCAGAAACAGTTGCTCTCATGCACTCACTCGTGGGTCTTGCTGCAGTGTTGATTGCGATCGCTGCAATTATTCACAACAACAAGCTCGTCGAGCTTGGGCCAGACTTACTGGCTGCAAATGGTGTGAACTTCCATGAAATGAGTCGCGTACATTTATTCGAATTATTCGTAGGATGTTTCGTTGGTGCCATTACATTCACTGCATCGGTATTTGCTTATGGTAAATTGGCGGCAAAGAAATGGGCAAAAACGATTTCAGGTGCATGGGTTAAACCTGTTCAAGCTTTGATTTTTATTGCGATGCTAGCAGCAGGGATTCACTTCTTCTTGACGGGTAACATGACCTCGTTCTGGGCAATGACAGCACTTGCTTTAGCCTTTGGTTGGGTATGGATTGCGCCTGTTGGTGGTGGTGATATGCCAGTTGTGGTGTCTTTGCTTAACTCATTCTCTGGATGGGCGGCAGCAGGGATTGGTTTTACGCTTGAAAACAACATGTTAATTGTTGCAGGTTCGCTTGTAGGTTCGTCAGGTGCAATTCTGTCTTATATTATGTGTAAAGCAATGAACCGTTCAATCATCAACGTATTGTTTGGTGGTGCAATGGGTGGTGCTGCAGCACCGACAGCATCAGCTGGTGCAGCAGTTCAACGCAACTACCGTTCTGGTTCTGCTGACGATGCTGGTTTCTTAATGTCAAATGCAGACAGTGTTGTAATTGTACCGGGTTATGGTATGGCGCAAGGTCGTGCTCAAAATGCGGTGAAAGAGCTTGCAAATTTATTGAAAGAGCAAGGTGTAACTGTACGTTTTGCGATTCACCCAGTGGCAGGTCGTATGCCTGGTCACATGAACGTCCTTTTAGCTGAAGCAGATGTTCCGTACGAAGACATCTTAGAGATGGATGAGATTAACTCAGACTTCCCAGCAACAGATGTGGTGTTGGTCATCGGTGCGAATGACGTCGTTAACCCTGCAGCGAAAGATGATCCAAACTCGCCAATTTATGGTATGCCTATTCTTGAAGCACATAAAGCTCGTACCATTATGGTGATCAAGCGCTCTATGGCGACAGGTTATGCGGGTCTTGATAATGACTTGTTCTATAACGACAAAACAATGATGATCTTTGGTGATGCGAAGAAAGTTGTTGAAGATATGACGAAAGCCATTAATGGTACAGGTCACTAATTTATAGAATGTTTTAAAAAAAACCACCTTCGGGTGGTTTTTTTATTTTTCATGTGTAGGTTTTCGCCACATTCCCCAAATTTCAGGTGCATCGTAGGGCAGATCGCGAAGGTGAAAGATCACTTCAAATCCATAATGACGATAGAGTCCAACATTGCTTGGTGTTGCAGTTTCTAAATAACATGGGATACCGTGTTGATCGCTCTTTGTGAGAATAGGTGTTAAGACTTTGCTGGCTAAGCCTTGTCCTTGGTGGTCAGGACTTACACCTATGAGTTGTAAATAATAATGCGCCTCACTGGGATGATGTTTCTGCACCAGATTAATGATGTGAATAAATTTCACCAGTTGTCTTAAACCGATAATCTTCGTTAATTGAGGGAGTAGTTTAACCTGCTGAATGAGGTTTAAATCCCACTGATTTGGCGGAATCCAAAGTGCAGCAACTGAGCGATCGGGATTGGTATAGACTTCATCATATGGTTGAGCGATATCTTTCAATTGAATACTAAAGAATTGCTCAAGTTTTGCATGTTTTTGTTGGAAACTCAGTTTTTCAGCTTGGATCGCCCAGTTGCAAAACTCTTCGTTCCAAAAGGATTGCTTTAATGTTTCTACCAATGCATCGTGATCTGTTCTTGTGGCTTTTATCATGGTCATATCAAGGTAAACCAAATTAGTGAGTTCTTTTTTGTTGGCTTTATTGTTATTAATATAAAATGCAAAGTATAAAAAAGCGACCAAGAAGGTCGCTTTAATATGTTTATGCTACAGACTCTGTAGTTGAAGCATTACGCCATAAGTTTTCTAAATCATAAAACTTACGTGCTGTAGGTAACATCAGATGTACTACAACAGCGCCAAGATCAACAAGGATCCATTCTGCATCGCTTTCGCCTTCAATACCGATAGGGCGAAAACCTGCTTTACGTGCTTCATCAGCGACGTTGTTTGCAAGCGCTTTCACGTGACGTGTAGAAGTACCTGAAGCAATGACAATTGCATCTGCAACATTGCTCACTTCGCTAACATCAATCGTTGTGATTTCTTTTGCTTTAACGTCAAGCAATGCTTCTTGAACAACTTTTAAGCAAGCTTGAACGTCTTGTTTTGGAGAATTCAAAGAGAGTTCGTGAGAATTAGAAGCGCCGGGCGATGGTTCTAAATTCATGAGAAGTGTATTTTCCTGACTATAACTCATCTTTTACTATAGCGCTTTCTGCTTGAAAATTCAAACTTTGAACAAATTTTATACCACAATATGATGATATTAAAGAAGTTTATTTTTCCATTCGAAAGAATCTGTTGAATGAGATTGGGGGCGATATTCGGCTGCGACAAATCCTTCATACATGCTATTTGCAATGCATTCAAAAATAGCGGGATAGTCAATTATCCCTGTGAGTGGTTCATGGCGACCTGGTACATCTGCAAATTGGATATGCCCAATGTGTTGCATATTTTCTTTGAGTGACAGAATCAGGTCTTCTTGCATTCTAGCCATGTGATAGCAATCGAATTGCATTTTTAGAGCTGGATGATTGACGTCTTTCAGTAACTCTTTGGCTTGATGCATTGTTTGAATCATGAAGTTGGGCATATCAAAGCCATTAATCATCTCAAAAACGGGTTGAATCCCATGCGCTGTGAAGATCTCGCTGACAAATTTAAGATTTGAGACTAAGGTTTCATAGCAGACCTGATATTCAACATTATCTGGTTGCTTGCCAGCCAAAATATTCACTCGAGGTATATTGAGTGAGCATGCATATTCAATCGCTAAGTCAACAGCTTGTTTAAATTCATCAGTTTTACTTGGGATACTTGCTAATCCGCATCCGCCTTGCATTAAATCTCCGGCAGGAACGTTGATGAGACACAAGCTAAGTTGATGTTCATTAAGTTCATGCTGAATTTGCTCAATACTCAGCTCATATGGAAATTGAATTTCTACATGTTGGAACCCATATTCAGCAGCCAGCGCAAAGCGTTCAATGAGTGGAACTTCTGTAAAGATCATCGATAAATTAACAGCGAGCTTCATATTGAATGCGACCTATTTATTGTTTTGTTCAACTTGCAGAATGACTGAGGCAAGGTCTGATTCAGAAAAGCCATTGGATTGATGCGCTTTCAATTGTTCTAAGGCTTGTTGAGCGACAGGAATATTAAGGTCAAATTGTCGAGCCAAACTCAAGGCGTTATTTAAATCTTTAGACAGGGTCTGAACTTTCCATTGCACAGGCTCAAACTCATGCGTTGCCATACGTGGTGTTAAAATTTGAAAAGGTTTAGAGTCGGCGAATCCACCTGCTAAGGCAGGTGCAAGCAGTTGAGTATCAACACCCGCCTGATCTGCTAAAGCAACAGCTTCTGCGATGAGTGTGCTATTTGCAGCAACGATGAGTTGATTACAAATTTTGGTGGCTTGTCCTGTTCCAGTTCCACCCATACAGGTTACACGTTGTGAAAGAACTTGATACATTGGTTGTAAAGATTCGATGATGCTCGATGGTCCGCCAGCAAAAATAACTAAACTGCCATTTTCAGCACCAGCTGTTCCACCTGACACAGGAGAATCTATCCAATGCGCTGATTTAGCAGTTGCACGTTGTGCAAGATTTTTAGTTTTATCCACAGATAGACTCGAGAAGTCCACAATAATCTGCTCGGGTTGAATCAGTGATTCAATTTGAGAAAAAACAGCCTCTACCGCATTGTCATCGGCTAAACAAGTTAGGATCAGATCAAATTGTGCTATCTCAGAGAGTTGAAGGGGATGTGCCCCAAGCTGGATTAACGGCTCACATGCGTTGGGGCTTCTGTTCCAGACAGCAGTGTAAAACCCAGCCTGTATCAATCGAGTCGCCATTCTGCTACCCATTAAACCCATACCTAAGAATGCGATTTTAGTTTGACCGTTAATCATTATTGAAGCTAATCCCTGATCTAAGTTTGAAAACCAATTTATTTGAATTGACGTGGTAGAAATTCCAAATCTGGATTTTTATCTTTTTTACGCGCAATTTGACTGTTTTTGCCAAGGAGTAATTTGAGTTGCCAAATTTTCTCAAGACGAAGTGATTTTTTGGGTGCGTGTTCCATCGCATCTAAGACTTGTTTTACTGCAGCTAAGGCATCAGGTGAGCGCTGCAACATTTCGTCGGCAAGCTGTTGAGCTTTTTGCATCGGCGCGTTATCAACATGTGTGATCAATCCAATTTCTTTGGCATATTGACCATCAAATACACGTGCTGTTAATGATAATTCTTTGGCTAGGTCGACTCCAATAATACCTTTGATTGAGCGTGTTAACCCCATATCTGGAACTAAGCCCCAACGGGTTTCCATAATCGACATTTGGGTGTTGGGGTGAGCAATTCGAATATCAGCCGCTAAAGCCAATTGCATACCTGCACCGAAGCAATACCCTTCAATAGCTGCAATGACTGGAACTGGGAGTTCTTGCCAGATTAAAAAAGCTTTTTGAAATAGACTTTGACCAGGCTTAATGAGTTCCCATGCGGCATAAGCACGATTTTGTGGATTATTCAGGTCTGTTAAATCAATACCTGCACTAAATACGTTGGCTTCACCAGTGAGAATCACACAGCGGATAGTACGATCAGATTTAATTTTTTTTGCGACTTGCACCAACTCTTTCAAAAGTTGAAAGCTCATCGCGTTACGTTTGTCGGGACGATTCAGAAAAACCGTCGCAATTCCATTATTTTTTTCTACACGTATTACAGCCATTATTGTGACTCGAGTTTATTGTTCCTTGTTTTAAGCATAACATGTCCAAAATAGACTGTCGTGACAGTAGAGTCATCACGTATTGCCTAATACAGTGCGTTGATCGTCTATTAATGATTCAAAATAGACTCGGCTGCTTCTTTTACTTGTACAATCGCATCTTTTAATTCATCCAGTCGTTTCATCACATTTTCAATAAATTGCTCATCTGCTTTTCTACGCTCTTTACGCAGCGTTGAAACGAACTGTTCAAATTCACCTGTGATGCTTTGTAAATTCGGAGTGCCGACGTAGCGTGTTGCCCCATACAAACGGTGTAATACATGTTCGAGCTGCGGATAATCTTCAAGTTCGATGAGTTGTTCTATTTCAGCAAGTTCATTCGGGAAGCTGTCCACCAGCATCTTCAATAAATCTTGTGCTAAGTCTTCTTTATTCGCTGCCAATTGAACGCACTGTTTCCAATCTAAAACCTGATGATCTAAGGTTTCGATACGTAAAGTTTTTTCTTGGGATTTAATTGGATGAATAAACTTATCACTGCTCCAATGGGTCAGAATTTGAATAATCTGATCCATTTGGATTGGTTTGGTGACATAGTCATCCATGCCGACTTTAAGTAATTTTTGTTTCTCATCTGCTAAAGCATGTGCTGTGAGTGCAATGATTGGTGTGTGACGTCCCTCGATGGTGGATTCTAACGATCTGATCGCACGAGTCGTATCGATGCCAGACATCACTGGCATTTGAATGTCCATAAATATCAGATCAAACGGCTTTTCATCATTTTGAATCTGTTGTTGTAAAATTTGTAGTGCCTCTTGTCCACTTTGCGCTTTAGTTGTTTGAACATTAATTTCGCCGAGCAAAGCTTCTAAAACGATTAAGTTTGGTAGATGATCGTCTACTGCAAGCACATGTAAATTAAGGGCTTTAAAGTTATCATGAGGTTCTACTTCAAATATTGGCTGATTTTCCAAAAGCTGAATTAATGATGAACGGCTCAGAGGTTGATACAGTGGTCTCGCTTTGTATTCATTCAACATGTTGAGGTCGAGCGCCATCTGATAGCCATATACGGCTAAGTGACCTTGATAACGTCCGCGAATCTCTTTTAATAAAGCCTCTGGATCACCACTGTGATCTACAATCAACCACGTATTTTCAGGTTGATGTGTCAAACCATTTAGACGGCTGAATAAATCTAGAATGGATTGAGCTTCTGTGTGTTCAACACCATAATTTTCTAAATAATGACGTAAAACATTCGCAGTTGCAGGGTGGGCTAAATAGGAGATGACACGCATGTCATGGAATTGCGGATGAATAATTTCATATTCATCAACCGCAAATTTCGCAGTAAACCAGAATGTTGAACCCTTTTCAGTTGGGGCGCGTTCTTGGTTATCTTCAAAGCCAATTTGGCCATGCATCAGATTAACCAATTGTTTTGAGATTGCTAAGCCTAAACCTGTGCCACCAAATTGACGAGTGACGGAAGCATCGCCTTGAGAAAAAGATTCAAATAACCGTTTCCGATCTGTACCACTTAATCCAATACCACTATCTTGAACACTGAAATGTAATAGGCAATGTTCTAGATCGTCATGCTCCATGCGAACACGTACAATAATTTCACCATCAGGGGTGAATTTAATGGCATTTGAAATCAGGTTAGTCAAAATCTGTTTACAACGTAAAGCATCGCCAATCACATACTTTGGAATGTTATCGGCATAGTAGAAGGCCATGTCGATATTTTTTTGGGCGGCTAATGGCGACAACATGTCCATAACATCGAAGATCGCTTCTTCTAAATCAAATGATGCGGTTTCTAATTCAAGTTTACCGGCATCAATTTTTGAAAAGTCCAAGACGTCATTGATCAGTGCTAAAAGATGTGCTGATGATTTGCGAATCGTTTGCAAATACAGGCTTTGATCATTGCTGAGATTCTCTTGGCGCAATAACAAGTGAATAAAACCATCGATACTATTCAGCGGGGTACGCAACTCATGACTGATATTGGCAAGAAAAACAGATTTTGCCTGATTGGATGAAATGGCCTGATCGCGTGCTTGTTTATAAGTAATATTTTGCACTTCAAGTGTATCAAGCGTACGTCTTAAATCGTCTTCGGTCTGCTCGGTATGTTCCTTCAGCTCTAAAAAGCTGAAATGTAGACGCTTCACGACATTCGCAATATCACGTTGGAGTAACCTTAACTCGCCAGTACTATTGATGACCATGTGTTGGTCGAGTGTGTCTGCATTGAGTCGCTGTAATTGCATACGTATTTCGTACATAGGTGCAATCCAACGTCGTGAATAAAAGTTCAAGCACAGTAATAAGAGTAAAAGTGTCAACAAACCCGTCGTGATCAGTACAATGAAAACACGATATTGAGAGATGGCGAGAGGTTGATTATCTAGCTCGATAACAAGCCATTTTTTACTTTGATCAGGCGTATTTAATGCTAAGCCATAAATATGATTATGTTGATCTTTAATCGGACCAAATGTTTGTACATTGGTCGGGAAGCTAGGCCAAGGTTTTTCATTGCGATAGCCTAACCCAAAATAAGGTTTTTGTTGTTGGTCTAGGACTGCGACACTGAGTAAATACTTTTCATTAAACATCTTTTGTAAGATGCTTTTAGCGCGGTCTTGTTGCGCTTGTGAGGGGTTTTTTTCAAGCGCAATAAGTAGGTTTTCTGTCGTGTATTTATAACGACTTAAAATTGCATTTGCGGCAAAGCGTTGTTCTGATTTTGCGGAATTAGACGTTTCTGTGAGTACCAGTGCAGAGCCGACGCTTGCCAGTACCGCAATGGGTACAAAAATGAGGGCAATCAATTGCCCATAAGCATGGTTTAGTTTTAAGCGATTGAAGATTTTTTTATTCAAATTCGACATGTGCAGAGTGACTCATTCCCCATGTTGGGCATATTAGCACGCTTTAAAAAAATGATGGTGCTTTAATCACCCTCATTAAAAAGCCTTTGAAATTGATGCAGTGAGATACTTTTTTTCATACAATACCTGCACCTCAATATGGGTGCAAATAATGAGTAATACACAAGTAGATTTTCAATCAGACGATTTTTTATTAGACCACTATGTGGGTAAAACCCCATTGGTTAGGTTACAGCGTCTGGCAAGTCATACTCAAGCGACTGTATTGGCAAAACTGGAAGGTAATAATCCAGCGGGCTCTGTCAAAGATCGCCCAGCATATAACATGATCATGCAAGCTGAAAAACGTGGTGACATTAAGCCAGGTGATACGCTGATCGAAGCGACTAGCGGTAACACAGGTATTGCATTAGCCATGGTTGCGGCAATGCGTGGCTATAAAATGAAATTGATTATGCCTGCAAGCTCGAGTCAAGAGCGCAAAGATGCAATGCGTGCGTATGGTGCTGAGCTTATTGAATCCGAGAATATGGAAGAAGCTCGTGATATCGCATTGCAAATGGAAAAAGATGGTCTAGGTTTAGTACTCAATCAATTTGGTAATCCAGACAATGTCCAAGCACACTATTTGACAACTGGTCCAGAAATTTGGCAACAAACTGGCGGTAAAATTACGCATTTTGTAAGTTCGATGGGAACAACGGGAACCATCATGGGGATTTCAAAATACCTCAAAGAACAAAATCCAAATATTCAAATTATTGGTCTACAGCCATCTGAAGGGTCGAATATTGCAGGTATTCGCCGTTGGCCTCAAGAATATTTACCGACGATTTTTGATGCTTCTCGTGTTGATCAAATTATGGATATTCCACAAATTGAAGCTGAAAAAATGGCTCGTCAATTGGCACGTAAGGAAGGAATTAGTGCTGGTACTTCTTCTGGTGGTGCAGTTTGGGCATCAATAAAAATCGCTGAACAACATCCTAGTGCTGTGATTGCATGTATCGTGTGTGATCGTGGTGATCGTTATCTCTCTACGGGGTTATTCTCTGTAGAAGATGAACAATAAATTCGAGTAAATCTATATGCGCTTACCTGTTTTAGTGTTTGATATTGAAACATTGACCGATCTTAAATCAGGAGCGCATCTATATGGCTTAGATTTACCAGAAGATAGTATTGAACAAGCGCTGAGTAAGTTAAGACGTCAAGAAGCGGGCACTGACTTTCAGCGAATTGCTTTGCATGAAATTGTCTGTATTTCAGGACTATGGATTGATGAAAAGGCGGGAATGAAATTATTTTCATTCAGTCGTGAACATTATTCAGAACCTGAAATTTTACAAAAATTTCTATCAATTTTTGATAAACGTAATCCGACTTTAGTCAGTTGGAATGGCTCCCAATTTGATCTGCCTGTTATTATGTATAGAGCAATGTATCATGGGTTGTCTGCGCCAAGTCTGTTTGATCAAGGCGAAATTGATACACAAAAGCGCTATAATAACTACCAGAATCGTTACCATCATCGTCATATTGATTTGATGGATTTTATGGCAATGTTTAATGCGCGTCACTTCCAAAAACTGGATGATGTCGCCTATATGCTCGGTTACCCGGGTAAGCGCGGAACACCAGGTTATTTTATCCCTGAATATGTTCGTAACAATAATTGGATAGAATTAACCAGTTATTGTGAAGGGGATGTTTTAAACACATGGTTAGTCTATCTGCGCTATGTATTGTTAAAAGGACAGATTTTGCCTGAAGATCATCGTCTCTGGATTCAAGCGACGATTCATTATCTTCAAGGTCAACCACAGCAAACAGAATTTTTGCGTATTTGGCAAGAAACTGCTGAAAAAACTGACTTCACCGCTTCGGATTTTAAATCAACTCAACATTAGGTTATCTCTTTGAAACAACGTGCCGCACATCGCTCATCTCAACTTCCTCGTTATACATTTACAGTTGAGAGACTTTCACACGAAGGGCGAGGGATCGCACATTTTCAAGGACAGGAACATCCTCAAGACAAATTGGGTAAAAAGGTCTTTATTCGTTTTGCACTGCCAGGAGAAACAGTAGAAGCTCAAATTACCCATCAGGCAAAAAAATTAGAAGAAGCTGATTGTGTGCAGTTGATTGGGGCGCCGAGTCCAATTCGTACACAGCCAGTTTGTCCACATTTTGGAAAATGTGGAGGCTGTAATATGCAGCACATAAAATTAGATGAACAAATTCGTTTAAAACAATCAGTTTTAGAGTCGCATCTCACCCACTTTGCAGGTGCTCTTCCAGAGTCGTGGCTAGAACCATTGCGTTCGACACGTGAAGATTATCGTCACAAGGCTCGTATTGGCGTTCGCTACATTGCTAAAAAAAATAAATTAGTCATGGGTTTTCGTGAGGCTCAATCTAATCAGCTTACTGAAATTAAAACCTGCAAAATTTTAGATGCAGAGCTAGATGCTGCGTTACCTCACCTCAAGGTACTCCTTGAAAATCTAAAAGCAAAAGCAGATATAGGTCATATCGAATTGGCGAAAGGAGATCAAGAGGTTGCACTTTTGATACGTCATACCAACAAATTACTGCAAAATGATGTCAACCAACTGCGTGAATTTGCGTTAGAAAGATCATGGCAGCTTTATTTGCAACCAGCTGGTGTAAGTAGTGTTCATCGTGCGGATGGTGACCTATCTGAGCGATTACATTACTCACTACCGGATTTTAACGTGACGTTTGGATTTAAACCGACTGACTTTACTCAGGTTAACCCCACCATTAATCCACAAATGGTGAAGCTGGCATGTGAATTGCTTGACCTGAGCGGAAATGAGCGTGTTCTTGATTTATTCTGTGGTTTAGGGAATTTCTCATTGCCACTTGCACGTTCTGTAACACGGGGTGAGGTCGTCGCGGTGGAGGGAAGTGAGGAAATGGTGATGCGTGGGACAGAAAATGCACTGAAAAACGGCATCACAAACGTAAAATTTTATGCTCAGGATTTAACGCAAGATTTTTCGCAACATTCTTGGGCAAATCAAGGGTTCGATGCACTCTTAATAGACCCTCCACGCGCTGGAGCTGAAGAAATTATGCACTATGTGCCAAATTTTGGTGCAAAAAAAATCGTCTATGTTTCCTGTAATCCTGCTACATTAGCACGTGATACAGGGATTTTAGTACAACATGGTTATCAGTTGAAGAAAGCTGGTGTGATGGATATGTTCAGTCATACAGGCCATGTTGAATCTATTGCTTTATTTGAAAAAAGCTAGTGCTAAGTGTTGATTTAATAAAATGAAGATTAGATTTAAAAAAGGAGAAGGGTATGGTCACAGTACGTGAGCAGTTACCTGGACGACTGACTGAGTTGTCTGAGGAAACGACTGTAGAACATGCCGCTGAAGCGCAACTTGGTTTAGCAACTTGGCTAGACCGTGCGCGGATTATTTTAGACGGTGCAGAACTTAAAAAATTAGAAGAAGTCGCTCTTAGTGTTTTAAAAAAAGAACTGACTTCTGATCACCATCATAAAACCAATACCTTCGCGACTGGCTTAGGTATGGCAGATATTTTGGCTCACCTACATGTTGATGAAGATACTTTGTCAGCAGCGATGCTTTATCGTAGTGTGCGTGAGGGCATGACGTCGCTTGAGGAGATTCGTAAAAGCTTTGGTGAAAGTGTCTACAATTTGGTGAAAGGCACTTTGGCTATGGGTAAGTTGTCAGAGCTGATCGAAAAAAATAAACGTTTAGAAGATCATTTCAATAATAATCAGCGTGAACATTTAACTGGGATTTACAAGATGTTGATCTCAGTAACAGAGGATGTTCGCGTTGTATTAATCAAGTTGGCTGAGCGTACGCTGGCTTTGCGTGAGTTGGCAAACTCTCCAAAAGAGCGTCAAGAGCGTGTCGCACGAGAAATTTTAACCATTTACTCACCCTTGGCGCATCGTCTTGGTATCGCGCAGTTAAAATGGGAACTTGAAGATCTTGCATTCCGTTATTTAGCACCAGAGCGCTATAAAGAAATTGCATCTTTGCTCAATGAAAAACGCTTAGAGCGCGAACAATATATTCAATTCGTGGTCGATAAACTGAAAAGTGAGTTGCTGAAGCATGGTATTGAGGCTGAAATCTCAGGTCGTGTGAAACACATTTATTCGATTTATCGAAAAATGAAAAGCAAGAACTTAAGTTTCGATCAGCTATATGACATTCGAGCTGTTCGTGTACTGGTTCAGAATGTATCTGAGTGTTATCACGCTTTGGGGATCGTACACCAAATCTGGCGTCATATTCCCCATCAGTTTGATGATTACATCACTAACCCGAAAGCCAATGGTTACCGCTCTTTACATACCGCAGTGATTGCTGAAAATAAATCTTTAGAGATTCAAATCAGAACCACTGAAATGCATGAAGAAGCTGAGTTAGGCGTTTGTTCTCATTTCAATTATAAGGAAGGTGCGAAAACTACAGATTATTCATTTAATCATCGTTTACACTCTTTACGTTCGGTGCTTGAGCATTATCAAGAACGAAATGAAGCAGGTGCGCATCCGAATGAAGACGAAACTGAAAATTTCAATCAGCTTCAAGATTTTGAAGATTTTGAAAAAATTTATGTTTTTAGTCGTGATGGTGACATTAAAGAATTACCGCGTAATTCAACCGTTTTAGATTTTGCATACCATGTGCATACGGAGGTTGGCAACAAGTGTTATGCAGCACGTGTGAACCAACGTTATGTGCCACTGACTTATACATTAAAAACAGGTGAACAAGTCGAGATTCTGACCAAGAAAGATCGTGAGCCAAATCGTGATTGGTTGGTGAACTCTTTAGGTTATATCAAGACAGCA
The DNA here is from genome assembly GCF_056783995.1 of Acinetobacter sp. ANC_7588. NCBI lineage: Bacteria > Pseudomonadati > Pseudomonadota > Gammaproteobacteria > Moraxellales > Moraxellaceae > Acinetobacter > Acinetobacter sp. ANC_7588. The sequence goes on from NZ_JBWYIU010000007.1 coordinate 116,438, forward strand.
CGTGCAAGAGACAAGTTGCGCCATTGGTTCAGACAGCAAGACCGTAGTAAGAACTTAGAAGTCGGTCGAGAGATTCTCACCAAGGAATTATCACGTCTTGCAATTCACCCAAAAAGTATTGATTTGAGTGATTATTGTGCTCACTTTAATGTTAAAACAGGTGAGGACATTCTTGTATCCTTGGTGAGTGGAGATATCAGTCTCCATGCATTGATTAATCAAGTCAATCGTCATATGCACTTGGATCAAGATGAGCCTGAGTTAGTGCTGAAGCCAGCATTAAATCCACGGGCGAGTCATACATTATCAGCGCATGGGATTCTGATTGACGGTTTGGATAATGTTGAACTACATATTGCACAATGTTGTCAGCCTGTTCATGGTGAGTCGATTGCTGGATATATCACACTCAATCGTGGCGTGAGTATTCATAAGGTGGCTTGTCCGGATTATGTGCGTATGATCAGCCAAGAACCTGAACGCGCTGTTGAAGCAGATTGGGAAATGCAACCGACAAGAGGACAGAGTGTCCAAATTGTGGTTGAGGCTTATGATCGTCGAGGACTGCTGAAGGATCTAACCCAAGTGATTTTTTCAGATCAGATTAATATTCGCCAAGTGAATACTATTTCGGAAGCGGATGGTATTGCCAATATGAAACTATTGATTGAGGTCAAAGGTTTGGCTCAATTGTCTCGCTTGTTGGCTCGATTGGAACAGCAACCAGGCATCATTAGCGCAAGACGTTTGGTTCAAGGAAATTAAAAAAAAGCCTGCTTTAGCAGGCTTTTTTATGACTGATCACTCAAATAGAGTTAAATCAGATTTTGCATTTTTTAGAACCTTGATAGATTCCAATATTATCGATGTTTGCTTGCGATGCAGCTTTGATCTGTTGCTGTAATGGAATATTTGCAGCATCAGAAGTATCGCTTTCACCCGCTACAGAGTTTGCAACTTGCCCCATTTTTGTTGCTTTTTCTGAGTTGCCACCGAAAGTAGATAATGCATTACCTGCCATACCCGCCCATTTGCTCAATGATTTAGCTGGCGTTTGGGTTGCAGCAGCTGCAATATTTTTATCAGCATTTTCTAAGTTACGCTTAGCATTGGCTTTTTCAACAGCTAGTGTTGCACAATCCATTGCCTTGAGTTCAGCAGTTGAGTGTTGTTTCGTTGGTAGTTCACCCGAAGCTTGAGCAAGAGTCGTTGTTAAAGCAGTAGCGATAGCTAAAGTTAAAATTTTTTTCATTATATATTCTCATTTGTAACGCATTGTTATAAATGCCCCTGTTGGGGCGAGAGAATATTACACAAATGTGACTAATTTGTCATTTCTTTTTACTTAATATTAAATTTGTCACTCTATTGATCAATTGAGGACTGAATCTTGACAGGTGATACATCAGTTCAGTTTTGATGCCAACAGTATGGTGAGTCACGGTTAAGTGATGGTTTTTTAAACGTGCGACACGGTAAATTTCCTGAGCAACGTCTTGGGCGCTGAGACTGACTCCTATATTTTGAATCGTACCCGCATCCATGCCTTTTACCATGGCAGTCTGAACAAATAATGGCATGATGTCTAATACGCGTATTCCATATTTTTGCCATTCAACATCAAGACCTTCTGTAATGCCGCGAACAGCAAATTTACTTGCTGAATAGGACACTAAATCAGCTTGACCATAGATAGCAGAAGCAGAGGACATATTGATGATACGTGCGTGGGAGGCCTGTTTTAAGAAAGGGAGCGCAGCGTGACAGCCATTGAGAACGCCGTTAACATTGATATTAAATGTTCGATGATGCGATGAGATATCTGTATTTTCGAATGCCCCTGAATATAAGATGCCAGCATTATTTAATAATATATTTATTTCACCAGCCCATTCGTTGAACTCAGTTAAAGCACTTTGCCATTGGTCGTATTGGGAAACATCTAGCAAACCCGCTTTAGCATTTGGCCCTAAAGATTGAGCCAATTGTTCAGCTTGTTCGAGATTGATGTCATAAATACCGACTTTATAACCTTGCTGATAGAATAGTTTTGCGGTAGCTGCGCCAATCCCTTGTGCTGCGCCACTGATAAAAATGCTAGATGTCATCGAAAATCCTTGTTGTTTTACATCATTTTATGTTCCTAGTTGAGCATAAGATTGTTCATTGAATCAACAATAACTTTAAACTCATCATTCACTAGAGATCAACTTTCATGGAAAAACTTTTAAATATCATGCAAGAGCTTCGTGCGAAATGTCCATGGGATCAAAAACAAACGCCTGAAAGCTTGACTCGCTATGCGATTGAAGAAGCTTATGAGGTTGAAGAAGCAGTTCGATCACAAAATACAGCGCATGTAAAAGAGGAATTAGGAGATCTTCTGCTGCAAGTTGTATTTCAATCGCAAATGTATAGTGAGCAAGGAGCATTTAATTTTCATGATGTGGTGGAAACACTGTGCGACAAGTTGATTCGAAGACATCCTCATGTCTTTCAATCGGCTCAATTTGAACAACTGAATGAACAGCAGGTGAGTGAACTTTGGCAAAAAATTAAGGCTGAAGAGAAAAAAGACAAAACTAAATCACGTTTAGATGAAATTAAAGCGGGTCCTGCCTTAGATCAAGCCGAACAAATTCAAAAAAATGTAGCTCAGATTGGATTTGATTTCGAAAATGTTGAGCAAGCGTATGAAAAGTTAGATGAAGAGTTATCTGAATTGAGAGAGGCGCTCAACCATCAAAATTCCGACGAAATACAAGAGGAGTTTGGAGATTGTTTATTTTCTTTAATCAATGTTGGACGTAAAATCGGCATTTCAAGTGAGATGGCTCTACTTGGAACCATCCACAAATTTAAACAACGTTTTTCATACATTGAGTTGCAGGCAAAAAATAGAAATACGCCCATTGAAAATATGAGTCTCAAAGAAATGGACCAATTGTGGGATCAGGCAAAAGTGTATCTAAAGCAACATAACAATAAAATTCAGGTTCAACATGAATAGCATCATTTCTTTTCTTCTTCTGATATTTACTGCATGTGTGAGTTTAATCAGTTCGGCATATCCACAACAGTTTGATCAATCTTACTTAAAATGGAAAGCAGAGCAAGAAGCTCATGATCAACGACTTAACCGGCAAAGTGCGAACCATTATTTATCTCGACCAGCCGTAAATACATCATCAAAGCAATCAGCTGGTGGTGTCGGGCAATCAACTAAAGTTCGTCTTAATACGGCTTCAATGGTTGAACTACAAATGATTAAAGGAGTGGGTGAGAAGAAAGCTGCTGCAATTATTGAGTATCGGCAAAAGCATGGCAGTTTTAAGTCAGTAGATGAACTTCAAAATGTCAAAGGAATAGGTCCAAAGTTTATCGAAAAGAATCGCAACCAGTTAGCCCTCTAACACATTTTTATAGAGGTCAAATGGCACTAAGGGGTGTTGAAATTTAATCAATTTTGACGGTGAATCTTGGAGAATAAAATTGCCCTTTGATTGTGTTAGAGCTATGATTAGCACAATTATGATTTTACGTTCTGACGTAGGAGACAGCGTCTTTTGCAAACTTTGCACGCGTCAAAGTGCGGTTTATCCACTGCACAATTACCTTCTTCCATTTTAGATGTTATTGATTCTTTAACTAAAGCCGGCTATGAAGCTTATATCGTCGGTGGTGGTGTCCGTGATTTGATGCTTGGACTTGCGCCTAAAGATTTCGATGCTGTAACCAATGCGACACCTTCACAAATCAAAGAAGTATTTGGTCGTCGTTGCCGAATTATTGGTCGTCGTTTTGAGTTGGCTCATGTCTATTCTGGTCGTGAATTAATTGAAGTGGCCACTTTCCGAGCTCCTCCTAAAAAAGCAGTGACTTCTGCTGCAGGGATGATTCTAAGAGATAATAATTGGGGCTCAATTGAGGAAGATTTTGCTCGTCGAGATTTCTCAATCAATGCGATGTATTACCAACCGCGTAAGGGTATCGTTCTTGATTTCTGTAACGCTATTGATGATATAAAAACAAAAACATTGCGTTTATTGGGTGATCCAAAGTTACGCTTTGAAGAAGATCCAGTTCGTATGTTACGAACACTGAGATTTGCTGCGAAACTTAACTTTAAAATTGATCATGCAATTTTAGACGTATTTACACCTGAAGCAACCTTGCTTTTACGTGATGTATCACCACATCGTTTATATGATGAATCTCAAAAGTTATTCACAATGGGGCATTTGAATCGTGTGCTCCCGATGTTGATTGAGTTTGGAATCTGGAAGCAATTATTTGCAGATATTCCTCCTCATATTGATGCATTTATTGAACGTGCAGCGAAAAATACAGATCAGCGAATTCAAATTGGTAAAACGATCAACCCTGCATTTTTCTATGCGGTATTGTTGTGGAAACCATTCCTTGAGCGTTGTGATTTTTATATGCACAAAGGTGTTGTGGCAGCTGAAGCACGTGCTCAAGCTGGCTTAGATGTGCTGAAGCGCCAAGCGACACGCACGATTATCCCGCGTTTTGCAGAAACATTTATTCGTGAAGTTTGGGAAATGCAAACTCGTTTGTTGAACCCAAAACCTCAGCAAATTGAAGCACTCTCAGGTCATGCTCGTTTTAGAGCAGGTTTTGACTTTATGTTGCTGCGTGAAAAGTCTGGAGATCAGACGACCAATGGCATGGGTCAATGGTGGGATGCTTATCAGTTGATGTCTTTGGACGAAAAAGAGCGTGTGATTGCGCAGTACAATCGTCAACGGACTAAATCACGACGTAAAGTTGCCATGACCGAAGATGTTGCGGAAACAAAGCCTCAGCAGATTGAACCGCTAGTTAAAGAAACGGAGTCACGTAGCCGCCGCAGTCGTAAGGCCGCTTCAGCGAATGAGCGAAGAACAGAGCAAAATGCGAGTATCGCTTTGGATAATGGTATTGCAGCTGATCATCCTATTTTGAAGCGTAAACGTGTCAAACGCGATTTAAATACAGTGGTGTTTGGTCCTATCCAATGACAGTACGAACATATATTGGACTGGGAAGTAATTTAGGTGATTCTCAGCAGTTGATGGCAGAAGCCTATACGAAACTGGCAATGCTGGGTGTGGTGAAAGCATCAAGGCTTTATCATAGTCCACCTATGGGTCCTCAAGACCAACCACATTACCACAATGCGGTCGTTCGTTTAGATACGAGTCTAACGGCGCTTGAATTATTGGATGAATTACAAAAAATAGAAAATGAAGCAGGGCGGGTGCGTTTACGTCGTTGGGGTGAACGCACACTCGATTTAGATCTATTGTTATATGGTGATCAAACGATTCAAAATGATCGCTTAACTGTTCCGCATATCGGGATATTTGAGCGAGATTTTGTCATACTGCCGTTATTAGATCTGGATGTCGAATTAGAAATTCATGGACAGAAAATTCGAGAAACGAATATTGCAAAACACAGCCAATTGGATGTTTTAGCAGATTCATCTTGGATCAATATTTAAACTTTAAAATGTTCTAAGGAACTGTGTTAGAGGACATCTTATGATCAGTCTGAGCGATTTAAGACAATTCAAACAGCAAGGTCGAAAATTTTCATGTCTGACTTGTTATGACGCCAGTATGGCGAAGGCAATGGAAATTGCTGAAATAGATACCATTTTAATTGGTGATTCGCTTGGGATGACTATTCAAGGCCATGATTCAACGTTGCCTGTGAATGTGGAAGATATGGTCTATCACACCTCAGTTGTACGTCGTGGAAATAACCATGCTTTCATCTTAACTGATCTTCCTTTTATGAGTTATGCCACACTCAATGATGCATTAGTAAACTCGAAAAAAGTGATGCAAGCTGGCGCACAAATGGTCAAGCTTGAAGGTGGTGCTTGGCTTGCTGAAACGGTAGAAGTGTTGACTCGCAATGGTATTCCAGTGTGTATCCATCTTGGATTAACGCCACAATCCGTTCATGTATTTGGTGGCTATAAATTACAAGCCAAAACGCGTGAAGCTGCGGATCAACTGATTGCTGATTGTAAAGCCGTTGTTGAGGCTGGGGCTGCAGTGTTATTGCTAGAGTGTGTACCTGCACAATTGGGTCAAGAAATTACAGAACTATTTCCGCATGTACCTGTGATTGGTATTGGTGCTGGGGCACAAACCGATGGGCAAGTTCTGGTTGTTCAAGATATGCTGGGATTAAACTTCGGTCGTGTTGCACGTTTTGTACGTAATTTTATGAAAGAACAGTCTGGTGAAACAGCCATTCTTGATGCAATCAAATCGTATCATGCTGCTGTACTAGATCAATCTTTCCCTGCTAAAGAACATACGTTCCAAGTTGAGCTTTAATCATGAAAACTGAAACAACAATCCATGGTTTAACCGCATCACTTCATGCTGCTCGTCAAGCACGAAAGACTATTGGTTTTGTCCCGACCATGGGGAATCTACATCAAGGTCACTTAAATTTAGTACGTGAAGCACGTAAATTATGTGATGTGGTTGTGGTCAGTATTTTTGTGAATCCGATTCAATTTGGCCCAAATGAAGATTATGACAGTTACCCACGCACACTTGATCAAGATAGTCAGTTGTTGGCTGAAGAGGGTTGTGACATTATTTTTGCACCTTCAGTTGAGCAAATGTATGGCAGTCAACCTCGCTTAACTAACATTAGTGTCGGTCAAATTACCAATGATTTATGTGGTGCTCAACGTCCGGGGCACTTTGATGGTGTTGCGGTAGTGGTAACGAAGTTATTTAATATCGTACAACCACATTTTGCATTTTTTGGTCAAAAAGACTACCAGCAGTTGGCTGTGATTAAGACAATGGTACGTGACTTGAACATGCCGATTGAAATTATTGGTGTGCCAATTACACGTGCTGAAGATGGTTTGGCATTAAGTTCACGTAATGGTTATCTTTCGGTTGAACATCGTCAAATTGCACCAGTGATTTATCAATCTTTAAAAACTGCTGAAACAAATTTAAAACAAGGTCAAGCGCTTACAGAGGTTCTTGCTGAGATAAAATCAACTTTAAGTAATGCTGGCTTTGTCGTGGATTATGTTGAAGCACGTAATCCAATGTTGCAGGCAGTTGAGCAATTTGACCAAGATATTGTGTTATTTGTTGCTGCGAAAATTGGCTCGACACGCTTGATCGACAATTTACAAATCAGTCATTAAAACAGGATTAAACTCGATGATGATCGTCAGGTGTGGTGCATGAAGCGAATTCTTATTGTTACAGGACAATCCGGTTCAGGGAAGTCATCTGCATTGCAGGTTCTCGAAGATTTAGGTTATTACTGTATCGATAATTTGCCGCTAGCATTACTTCCTGAGATCGTTGGAAAGTTAGATCAAGAAAATAATTTAGAACAATTGGCTTTAGGGGTTGATGTTCGGAGTACACGCGCTGATTTGCAAGAATTTGAGCAAGTTTATCAGCAACTGGAAAAACATGGTGAGGTCGAGGTGATTTATCTCACCACCAAAGATCAAGAGTTAATTGCTCGTTTTAGTGCCTCGCGTCGACCTCATCCACTGGCGAATCGTTTTAAAAGTCTGAATGAGTGCATTCAGGAAGAGAAACAATTACTGTTGCCGATTCAATTAAGAGCAACTGTACAGATTGATACATCAGATAAAAGTGTCCATGATCTTAAAGATACATTATTATCCCGCTTAGGGCAGGTAGATAACTTAATTGTTATTTTACAGTCTTTTGGATATAAGCATGGTATTCCGTTGGATGCTGATTTTATTTTTGATGTGCGGCATTTACCCAATCCACATTGGGATTTAGAGCTTAGAAAATATTCGGGTTTAGATGAGCCCATTGAAAAATTCCTGACATCATTTGACCAAGTGAATATGATGTTTGAGGATTTAAAGCAATTTTTAGAGAAGTGGTTGCCTGCCTTTGCAGAAGGGCATCGCCATTACATTACGGTTTCGATTGGATGTACAGGTGGTCAGCACCGCTCTGTATTTATTGTGGATAGACTCAAAAAGGCGCTTGAGGCACAATGGTCTATTCAGGTCTTGCATAGAGAAATGAAGCACTGGTCATGATTGACACAACTGTTGACGTAATTAACAAATTAGGATTACATGCGCGTGCGTCAGGCAAGCTCATTGAGGTCACTACCAAATTTCGAAGTTCGATTAAAATTGGTAAGGGCGATAAATTAGTCGATGCCAAAAATATTATGTCTTTGCTCATGCTCGGTGCAGGCAAAGGAACTACATTAAGACTAGTGATTGAAGGGGCAGATGAAGAGAAAGCTTTGTCTGAAGTTCAAGCATTATTCGCAGCAAAATTTTACGAGGCTGAATAATCGTGGCACGTCGATCGCAACGTTTTACTGAAGATGATTTTGAGTCTTTAGAAGGACGTGCAAGTAAAACTGAACAAAAGAAAGCTGTACAACGTATGGCTGCTTTAGGGGCTCAACTTGCTGAGTTACCCAAAAAAAAGATTGAAAGCCTTCCTGTGGAAGAGCGCTTAATTGAAGCTTTATTGGATGTTCAATTGATAACATCAGGTGAGGCTCGTCGTCGTCAATTTTTGCGTATTGGTAAATTATTACGCAATGAAGACGAGAGCATGATCTTATCTTATTTGACACCTCAACAAGGGGCGAAAAAGACAGCACAATTGCACCGCTGGGTCGATCGTATGATTGCACAAGGTGAGCCTGTTATTAAAGAATTTATGAAGACTTACAATGCTGCAGAGCATCATGCAATACGTCAGCATTTACTTCGTATTGAACGTGATATTCAAAAAAACTTAGGTGAGGATGCTGTTGCACAATCTAAGTTAAATTTGCTGAATTACGTTCAGCAAGTTGCACTTATCTCTGATCGTTAATGGTCAAAAAAAAGGTCTGATGTTTCAGACCTTTTTTATTTCTTAGATGCTTAATATTTAGAGTGCAGCACGATCTTTTGCCCAATCTCGCAACACAAACTTTTGCAGTTTACCTGTTGAAGTTTTAGGGATTTCAGTAATCACTACGTCTTTAGGTACCTTGAATCGAGCAAGATGTTGTTTGCAGTATTCAATGATTTCTTCAGGTGTAGCTTGTTGCCCTTGCTTCAATTCAATAAATGCGCATGGAACTTCTTGCCAACGTGGATCAGGTTTTGCAACAACTGCAGCTGTCAGCACGGCAGGGTGTTGATAAAGTACTTCTTCCACTTCAAGTGAAGAAATATTTTCACCACCAGAAATAATCACATCTTTCGAGCGATCTGTGATTTTGGCATAACCATCAGGCTGGCATACGGCAAGATCGCCAGTATGGAACCATCCACCAGCAAATGCTTCAGCGGTGGCTTCAGGATTCTTCAAGTACCCTTTCATGACAATGTTGCCACGGAACATAATTTCCCCCATGGTCTGACCATCATTCGGTACAGGCAGCATTGTTTCAGGATCCAATACTTTCATCCCATCTTGAAGTGGATAAGGTACACCTTGGCGTGAATGTAGTTGAGCTTGTTCTTGGATGCTTAAATCACTCCAGCCTGCTTGCGAAGCACATAGTGCTGATGGTCCATAGGTTTCAGTGAGACCATAGACGTGGGTAACATTGATTCCTAGATTTCGCATACCTTCAATAATGGCAGCTGGTGGCGCTGCACCAGCAACCATCACTTCGACTCGATGATTAATTTCGCGTTGTTGCTCTTTTGGTGTGTTGATCAACATGGACAATACAATTGGTGCACCGCAGAAGTAATCGACTTGATGATCCGCGATCAATTGATAGATCTGTGCTGGATCAACTTTTCGAAGACAAACATTTGTGCCACCGTTGGCGGCCATGGTCCAAGCGAAACACCATCCATTACAATGGAACAGAGGCAAAGTCCATAAATAGGTGGCACGGGGTGTCATACCACAAGCAATGATATTACTCGCTGCATTAATATAAGCCCCACGATGATGATAGACCACACCTTTTGGATTCCCAGTTGTGCCTGAGGTATAGTTTAAGCTGATGGCATCCCATTCATCCTGTGGTAATTGCCACTCAAACTCAGGATTACCTTGTGAAAGCCAAGATTCATACTCAATTTTTCCAATACGGGGCGCTTGATCATTGAATTCATATTCAGTATCTGCAACATCGATAACATAAATGTCCTGAGGAACTTGTGCTAAAGCTTCCTGTGCTAATTCTGAGAATTCAGGGTCAACTAAAAGTACTTTTGATTCAGCATGTTCAAGCATAAATGCGAGTGTTTTTGCATCTAGGCGCGTATTTAATGTATTGAGTACAGCGCCTGCCATAGGCACTGCAAAATGCGCTTCGATCATGGCTGGAATATTTGGAAGTAATACCGACACAGTATCATTTTTTTGAATACCAAGCTTTTGCAGCTGATCGGCAAATTGACGGCAACGTTTGTACTTTTCTTTCCAGCTAATCCGGCGTGTACCATGAATAATTGCATCTTGCTGAGGGTAGATATAGGCCGCACGCTCTAAATATCTGAGTGGAGAAAGGGCAACAAAATTTGCTGGCGTTCTAGGTAGTTCGTCATACGGACTTAAATTCATTTTAGTATCCATCTTCATTTTTATAATCCTGAGTAAAAGATAAGCAAAAAATAAACGGAATACATTTATCCTTTAGTCGAGCAAACGTGACATTTTGTCAATTAGGCGAAATTTCATATTTTTTAACTTCATTTTATTGCGATTTATTCGTGAAGTTGGTGATATTTATTTGTGCTGAATAATGTAATTGATCGAGAAGTAGGGTAAATTTTAAACAGATTTTAAGTTTCAAAATCGAATAATAAAAGCAAAAGGATTTTGCATATGTATATTGTTGGTTGGGGGAAAGATGAAATTAACATCGAACCCAAAGGCTATGCCATGTTTGGCTATGGGATGTGGCATCACCGTGCCTATAAAAAAAGAACTGCGCTGTATGCGAGAACAGTGACCATTCAAAAAGATCAAGATGCCCCATTGATATTATGTTGTCTAGATTTTGGCTGTATTACTTCAGCAATTCGAATCAATGTAATCCAACGCTTGAATGAAACGTTGAGGGATTGTTTCGATCCGCATCGTTTGGTCCTAATGGCAACGCATACCCATTCAGGTCCAGGCGGTTGTGGTTATGAAGCTCTTTATAATATGCCGACACCAGGATTTGTGCCTGAGCACCTTGATGCAGTTGTGGATGCTGTGCAATCCAGTATTCAACAGGCATTATTCAATCGCGATTTTACAGAGATTCGATTAGCGACAATTGACATTCCTGAGCAAGTCCCTGTGGCATGGAATCGCTCGATAAAAGCGTATAATCGAAATCTCGATACTGCATTCGTCGATGAATCTGAAACTTACAAAGCAATCAATCGACAAATGCAAGTCCTTGGCTTTTATCGTGGGGAAAAGCTTCATTCTCTGTTGTCACTTTTTGGTGTGCATGCGACATGTTTGGGCAATCAATTAGACGCTCATGATGGTGATAATAAAGGCTATGCCGCAACACTTTCGGAAGAGACCTTAAGTGCTGCTGGGGTGGATGGACCAGTTTGTATATTTGCGCAAGCAACAGCAGGCGATGTGTCACCACACTTCCATGGAAAGAATCAGACTAAGATCAGAAAAAAGATAAAAGGTGAAGCAGAATACATCTATGCGAGAAACAATGGTCGTATACAGAGTGAGTATGCTTTAGCCGCTTTACTTGAGAAACAGAATCAAAACATCCAATATCAAGATTTGGATGCAGTACTCGAGTATGTGGATATGGCAAATACTGTGGCTGATCCAGAGTTTTCAGGTGGATATAGCAATGCGATAACAAGCCAAGCTTGTCATGGGACAGCATTTATTGCGGGCACACCAGTCGATGGTGTGGGTGCTGCAAAGCCATTGATCATGGCTATGAATTTACTTTCAAAACAATTCAAACGAAGTAAATTGAATTCAAAAGATCCAGTGGAAAGTGCTTATTATCAGAAGCTTTATCATGCTCAAGGACCCAAAAATATTATTTTTGAATCGGGTCAGCATCGGATATTAGGAAAAAAATTAGGTTCACTTCCTGGTGTTTTAGATCCACTCATTGCTGAAATGAATGCTCAAGTTCACGCCGGCGCAATTCAAGAAAGCGATTTAGTGCCACATATTGTGCCAATTCAGCTCATTCGAATCGGTCAACTTTTTTTGGTATGTGTTCCCGGAGAGTTTACAACAACTTCAGGTAAGCGCGTATTAAATACCATTCAGAAAAGTGTATTACCGACATTTCCTAACGCAAAAATTTGGTTTGCATCTTATTGTAATGACTATATGGGCTATGTCACGACATTCGAAGAATATCAAGAACAAGCCTATGAAGGTGGACACACTTTATTTGGTCAATGGACTTTGGCAGCTTTTCAAACCTATTTTAAACATTTGGCTAAACAGATTTGTTTGCCACCTGAACAACGTCAATTATCAAATTGCGTACCTAAAGCAGTACCTCAAAAAGAATTAGAGAAAAGAACCAATCGGGGAAATGTTCAAACCGCCGTTGCACAAAAGGAGTTGGCAACATGAGTAATCTGACACATCATTATTGGTCTAACTGGTCGGGATATTGCCACTCAAACCCGCAACATATCTTATATCCAGACCAATTACATGAATTACAGGATATTGTGATTCAACATCCTAAAGTTCGTGTGGTTGGTGCAGGGCACTCATTTACTCCGTTGGTAAAAACGGATGCGTCTATTATTTCTTTAGACCGATTTTCAAGTGTCTTAAATGCTGATCAGGCTAAATGCCAAGCGACGTTATGGGCAGGTACTCGACTATTCAATTTAGGCCAGCATCTTGCGCCTTATGAGCAGTCGCTTATGAATCAGGGTGATATTGATCAACAAAGTTTAGCTGGTGCTGTATCTACAGGAACACACGGGACAGGTGCAGCGCTATATTCTATTTCAGGCTATGTAGAAGATTTTGAGCTATTACAGGCAAATGGGGATTTAATCCAATGCTCAAAGACGGAGAACCCTGAAATTTTTCAGGCAGGTAGAGTATCGTTGGGATCGCTCGGGATATTAACGAAAATAACCATGCAAAACCGCCCTAGATATAAATTGAAAGAGAAAATTCATTTAGCCCCTGTAGAAGAAAGCCTTGATCAATTTCTCCAATTGATGCACCAACATCGGCATTTGGAGTATTTTATTTTCCCTTTTACAGATCAGTTAATTTTTAAAACACTTGATGTTATAGAGGGTGAGGTGAAGCCAAGAGAAACTTCTTGGCCATCTGAGGATCAACTTTTAACATGGTGTTGTGAAATTTCTAAAAAAGCCCCTTTTTTGACGAAATATCTTCAAAAATTAGTCGGTGTTTTTGTGAAGCCAACAGAATTCATTGATTGGTCGGGTGATATTTTTGCAACACCTCGGAATACCAAATTCAATGAAATGGAATATCAAATTCCAATTGAGAATGGTATTCAATGCATCAAAGAAGTGATTGCAACGTTTAGAAAATATCAAATAAATTCTTTTTTCCCTATCGAATTCCGCGTGGTCAAAGGGGACGATATTTGGCTAAGTCCTTTCTATCAGCAAGACAGTATTTCGATTTCAATCCATCAATATTATAAGCAGTCACCTCAAAAAGTATTTGATCTTATTGAGCCGATTTTTCAAAAATATCGAGGCCGTCCACACTGGGCTAAGATGCATCAACTGTCTCACCAAGAGATGCGAGCTCTTTATCCGAAATGGAATGAATTTATGCAAATCAGAGAAGCGCTCGATCCCCATCGAAAGTTTCTCAATCCCTATCTTGAAAAACTATTACTTGGGCAACAAGGATGAGAGATGAATAGTTTTTTTAATCAAATGAATGATGATTTGCGGGCACATGGTTTAGGTCAACCTATGCTCTTGATCGATGACGATGCATTAAACTTTAATATTGCTTATGTAAAACAGCAGCTAGCTTCGGCAAAGCACTTAAAACCGCGGTTAGTCGTTAAATCTTTGGCTTGTTTGCCTTTGTTAAAAAAGCTAAGTTTCGATTTAGACACCCAACACTTTATGGTATTTCATATTGATCACTTACAATTGATGTTCAATCATTTTGATCAAGCTGATTTACTCTTTGGCAAGCCGATGCCAATTCGTGCAGTAGAAAGGTTTTATCAAAACCATCACACGCCAATCAAATGCAAGATACATTGGTTAATTGATTCCTTTGCTCGTTTGCAACAATATCATGCCTTGGCTGATCAACTGGGATTTAGCTTCAATATCAATCTTGAAATTGATGTGGGATTACATCGTGGAGGCGTTCAAAATTCTGCTGAATTTATACAAATGCTCAATTATATTCAGCAGCATCAAAAAACGCTAAATTTAAGTGGTTTAATGGGCTACGATGCGCATGTTACTAAACTACCTAAGATGGTGAAGCGTCCAGAAACAGCTTATGCTGAGTCTCAACATATTTATCAAAATTATCAGCACATCTTAAAACACCAATTCCCAGATTTAAATCATGCTCAGCTGTGTTTTAACGGAGGAGGAAGTCCAACCTTTAGTTTTCACGTGAAACATAGTGTGTGTAATGATCTGTCATTTGGCTCAATGTTGCTAAAGCCCAGCGATTTTGATTCTGAACATCTTTCTTTGCTTAAACCCGCTTTATATATTGCGAGTCCCGTACTGAAAGTATTAGACGAAGTCTCATTGCCAGGGATACCTTCATTTAAAAAAATAAAATTCTTTCAGAAGCATCAAGCGGTTTTTATCTACGGTGGCTATTGGATGGGTCAATATGTTTATCCAGCAAAATCTCATCCTCATTTATTGTATGGACGAAGCACCAACCAGGAAATGATTTGTGTCGATCGTAAAATTGATATCCATCCTGATGACTATGTATTTATTCGACCGAGCCAGAGTGAGGTGGTCATCCCGCAGTTCAATCGCACGTACCTTTATCGAAAAGAAAATGAGTGGAATTCATCTGATTTGGAAACGAGTAGATTTGAACCTTGGGAAAATTTTAGAGAGTAGTGATTAAAAGAAAAAAAGGGATGAAGTTAATCATCCCTTTTTAGCATTGGTTTGAAATTTATTGGACGCCGCCGTAATGGATGCCCGTTAATTCACTGATTTCTTTTTTCCAAGTGGTTAAGTCATCCAAATTAAATTTACTTAAATGGTCATGCCCACAAGCACGCGCCATTACTTGCATCAACTCGACTGAAGCATTGAAGAAGTTGGCGAGTTGCTGTGCTGATTTTTCTATTTCGAGTCTTCGACGCAAATGATCTTTTTGTGTTGCAATACCGACAGAGCATTCATTTGTATTACACGCGCGCATTCCCAAACAACCAATTGCCTGCATGGCAGAGTTAGACACGGCAATGGCATCTGCACCCAGCGCTAAGGCTTTAATAAAATCAGCAGGGACACGTAAGCCACCTGTAATGACCAAACTAATGTCACGACGTCCTAAACGATCTAAATGACGGCGTGCCCGTGCTAAAGCAGGAATGGTCGGCACTGAAATATTGTCACGGAATAATGTTGGTGCTGCACCTGTACCACCACCACGACCATCTAAAATAATGTAGTCCACACCTATCGCAATCGCAGCATCAATGTCTTTTTCGATATGCTGTGCAGACAGTTTAAAGCCAATCGGAATGCCACCTGTCTGCTCGCGTATATAGTTTGCAAACTCCTTGTACTGTGAAAGTTCAGTCCAATCCGGAAAGGTTGCGGGAGAAATCGCAGATTGTCCTTCTTCTAAACCACGTACTTCTGCAATTTTTCCGACCACTTTATGCCCGGGTAGATGTCCGCCTGTTCCTGTTTTTGCTGCCTGTCCACCTTTAAAGTGAAAAGCTTGGCATTTTTTTACTTTTTCAATGTCATAGCCAAAACGACCAGAGGCCAACTCGTAAAAATATCGTGAATTCGAGGCTTGTTCATCATCTAACATTCCACCTTCACCAGAACAGATGCCAGTACCTGCCATTTCCGCACCCATTGCCAGTGCAGTTTTTGCTTCTTGCGATAAAGCTCCAAAACTCATGTCGGAAACAAATAATGGAATATTGAGTCTCAATGGTTTTTTTGCATTTGGTCCAATAATCACTTCGCTTGCAACGGGGGCATCATCCAGTAGAGGAACTTTCCAAAGTTGAGCTGTGACCAGTTGAATATCTTCCCATTTTGGAAGTTTGTCAAAAGGCACACCCATGGCTGCGGTAGGACCATGATGACCGAAATTTTTTAGACCATTTCGAGCTAATTCTAAGATGAATCTATTGTGTGGCTCTTCAGGAGCAGGCTGAGAATCTGCGTAGAGTCCTTGATAACGATCACGGTTGAATTGCTGTGGATTTCTTTTTTCCCAAGCTTCGATTTCTTCTAAGTCAACATAGACATGATCATCATGAATCCAAGCTTTAAATTTTTGCAGATTTTTATTGAGATATCTCGGGTTAATGCCAGTTTTATAGAGGTAATGAGAGCCGTGAAGGCCACATACAATTTTGTCGCCTTGAATATGGGCATCGGACATGAGTGCTCCGCGATGCTGACAACGACCATACATGACTACGACTTTTTCTTCATCATGATCTTCAAGACGAAGAACAACAAGATCCACATTGGCTGCTAAAGCATATGCGGGTTTAAGCGGCTGGAGTGTAGACCAAGCAATTAGTGGGTGAGATTTCATATGACCTGCCTAATGATTTCAGTGGGTTATATTTATTTGTTTAAAAGTATGTTGATCATCTAATAGAAAGTATAAAAGATTATTTTTCTATAATTGGGATAATATTGGTTTAAATATTAAATTGGGAATATATTTTAACTATTTTTGTCACAATTAAAACTGCTATCGCCTAATGCTCGATTAACGGTTTATTAAACAACGTGACACGTGTAAAATCTCTAGCGATTTTATTTATCCACCGTTTTTATCTTTTGAGGTTCGCCTCGATCATAATCTCGCGGTGACATGCTCCATTGTACGGGGCATCACTCCTTAAGGATTTTTTATGCCAATTATTACTTTGCCAAACGGCGATCAAAAACAATTTGATCAAGCTGTCTCTGTCATGGAAGTTGCTCAAAGCATCGGTCCAGGTCTTGCAAAAAATACGGTTGCAGGTCGTGTAAACGGCCATCTAGTTGATGCATGTGACTTAATCACTGATGATGCCACGTTGCAGATCATTACGCCTAAAGATGATGAAGGTGTTGAAATTATTCGTCACTCTTGTGCCCATTTAGTTGGTCACGCAGTGAAGCAGCTTTTCCCCGAAGCAAAGATGGTGATTGGACCTGTCATTGAAGATGGTTTCTATTACGATATCTACAGTGAAAAACCATTTACACCAGATGATATGGCTGCCATCGAAGAGCGTATGAAAAAGCTCATCGATCAAGATTATGATGTCATTAAAAAGATGACACCTCGTGATGAAGTGATCAAAGTATTCACTGAGCGTGGTGAAGATTATAAATTACGCCTCATCGAAGATATGCCAGATGAGACTCAAATGGGTCTTTATTATCATCAAGAATATGTGGATATGTGTCGTGGTCCACACGTACCAAACACTAAATTCTTAAAGTCATTTAAGTTGACGAAGATGTCAGGTGCTTACTGGCGTGGTGATGCGAAAAACGAACAACTTCAACGTATTTATGGTACGGCTTGGGCGGATAAGAAGCAGTTGGCTGCTTATATCAAACGTATTGAAGAAGCTGAAAAGCGTGACCACCGTAAAATTGGTAAAGCGCTTGATCTGTTCCACATGCAAGAAGAAGCACCAGGCATGGTGTTCTGGCATCCAAATGGCTGGACGATCTATCAAGTTTTAGAACAATACATGCGTAAAGTTCAGCAGGACAATGGTTATCAAGAGATTCGCACACCTCAGGTGGTCGATTTTAGTCTGTGGGAAAAATCAGGACATGCTGCAAACTATGCAGAAAACATGTTTACTACACATTCTGAAAACCGTAACTATGCCGTTAAACCAATGAACTGCCCATGTCATGTTCAAGTGTTTAACCAAGGTTTAAAATCTTACCGTGATTTACCAATTCGTCTTGCTGAATTTGGTTCATGTCACCGTAACGAACCATCGGGTTCATTACATGGGATTATGCGTGTTCGTGGTTTCACCCAAGATGACGCACACATTTTCTGTACAACTGAGCAAATTGGTCAAGAAGTTGCTGACTTTATCAAACTGACTTTAGATGTTTATAAAGATTTCGGTTTTGAAGAAGTGCAAATGAAACTCTCAACACGTCCAGAAAAGCGTGTAGGGGATGATAAGCTTTGGGATGTTGCTGAAAAATCTTTAGCTGACGCACTGGATGCAGCAGGTCTCGCTTGGGATTTACAACCTGGTGAGGGTGCGTTCTACGGTCCTAAAATTGAATTTTCTTTGAAAGATTGTTTAGGTCGTATCTGGCAGTGCGGTACAATCCAATGCGATTTTAACTTGCCATTACGTTTAGATGCATCTTATGTCACTGAAGACAACGATCGTGATCATCCTGTGATGCTTCATCGTGCAATTCTTGGCAGTTTTGAACGTTTTATTGGTATACTTATTGAACACTACGCTGGATTTATGCCACCATGGTTGGCACCAATTCAAGCATGTGTGATGAATATTACCGATTCTCAAGCAGATGCTTGTCAGTCAGTCGTCGCTAAATTGCAAGAAAATGGCATTCGAGCGATTTCAGACTTGAGAAATGAGAAAATCGGCTTTAAGATTCGTGAGCGTACTTTAGAGCGTATTCCATACCTATTGGTGCTTGGGGATCGAGAAGTAGAGGAAGGTACAGTGAATGTACGTACTCGCTCTGGAACAAATTTAGGTACTATGTCTATCGATGCATTCGTTGACTTAGTGAAAGTAGCCGTAGCCGAACGCGGCCGGTATATTGTGGAGTAAGAAAGATTAAACAGCCTGACCGTAACCAACAACAAGGTGCTAAAAGCAATCGTCCTGCATTAAATGATGAGATTCGTGCGAAAGAAGTGCGTCTCGTTGGCGCTGACGGAGAACAAAAAGGCATCGTTTCACTTGCTGAAGCGTTGCGTGCTGCAGAAGAAGTTGATCTTGACCTCGTTGAGATCGTTGCGAATGCAGAGCCGCCTGTTTGTAAAATCATGGATTACAACAAGCATTTATTTGATCTGAAGCAAAAGCAAAAAGATGCTAAGAAAAAGCAGCATCAAGTTCAGGTTAAAGAGATCAAGTTGCGTCCTGGTACAGACGTTGGTGATTACAATGTTAAGTTGCGTGCTATTCTGAAATTCCTTGAAGAAGGCAACAAAGTTAAAATTACTCTACGTTTTCGTGGTCGTGAGATGGCTCACCAACAATTGGGTCTTGCTCAATTACAAAAGATTGAAGCTGATGTGGCTGAAATCGGTGTAGTGGAACAAGCACCAAAAATGGAAGGCCGTCAAATGGGTATGTTACTTGGTCCTAAAAAGAAAAAGTAAAACCGATTTAGAGAAAAAGCCCTGCACATGCAGGGCTTTTTTATATGTTGATTGAAGGGATATAGGTACATCCTGAGTTAGTAAAGAGAGGAACGACTGTAGTTGGGGTATAAATCATCAGTTGAATATTTCCATCAGGCAGTACTTTAGTGAAGTCTAATAAACTTATATTTTAAACTTCTCGAATCATTTTGTGGCTTGAGTAAAAAATGTAATTATTTCGACAGGTAAACTCGTACTTATGCATAGAAAATTCTAGATGGATGGTAAAACTGAATAGGTTTAGAGTGTTTACTGTCTTGAAAGATGACCCAAAAAGGATTTTTTATATTGCACATCAGCACATCAGGAAATTCGTTGCTCAAAGTACCTGTAGATTTGATCTATAAAAAAAGCCGATACTTTTGCATCGGCTTTTTTTGTGACTCATTAAGTTCGATGCTTTATTCGACATGAACTGTTTTTTCAGTAGACTCTGTATTTTCTAACAGAAGTTTTTTGCCAATTGGAATTTGTCGAGGTAATTTCTCTTCTGGAATGATACGCTCTAAGTCGATCACTAATAAGCCATTTTCATAATCTGCTTGTTGAACTTCAATATGTTCATCTAAGCGAAGCGATAATTTAAATGAACGACGCGCAATTCCTTTATGAAGATATTCGGTTTGTTCAGATTGAATAGCTTCTGGTTTTCCTGTGATCGAGAGAAGCTGATTTTCAAGACTGATATTTAACTCATCTTGACTAAATCCTGCAGTAGCGACGACGATGCGATATTTATTCTCACCTTTTTTTTCAATGTTATAAGGTGGGTAGTTTGGAGCATCACTTTGCATTGCATAATCAATAAAATCGTTTAAACGATCAAAACCAATGCTACGACGAAACAATGGATGAAGATTTAAGTTACTCATGATTAAAACCTCCTGAGGTCAGCAAAGTCATAAAAATAAGAATGTTGTTCTGTCATGACTATCATCAACAGAACCAGATGATCATCATAAATCTGGCAATTTTTTATATAGGTTCAGACCGAAATTTTTCAATAATAAATTTAAAAATTTTTAAAAATATTTTATAAATAATTGATTTTTTATAACTTATAAATAAAAAATTTCTATCCTTGTTGTTTGGTTTGAAATGATTTATGGTGGATAAATCAATCAACAAAGGGCATATGGAGCCTGAACTGTAATGATCGATTTATATTATTGGGGAACACCCAACGGATTAAAAATAACAATTGCACTCGAAGAAATGGCTTTAGATTATCAAATCTATCCAATCAATATCTTAGAAAATGATCAGTTCCAAGCTGACTTTCTTACGATTTCTCCTAATAATAAAATTCCTGCGATAGTTGATCAAAATGGACCGAATAATCAAGCAATTTCGATTTTCGAATCTGGTGCAATACTGCAATATTTAGGACGTAAAACGGGACAATTCTATCCTCAGCACGAAATCGCGAGGATTCAGGTCGAACAGTGGTTGATGTGGCAAATGGGTGGTCTAGGACCGATGTTAGGTCAAAATCATCATTTCGCTAAATTTGCTAAAGAGAAAATCCCTTATGCGATCGAGCGCTACATTACAGAAACCAAAAGATTATATGGAGTGCTCAATAAGCAGTTAGTTGGGCAAGACTATGTGGCAGGTGAGTACTCTATCGCGGATATGGCAATTTTCCCTTGGTTGATGCGGCACGAGTGGCAAAGTATTCGTTTAGCAGAGTTTCCTGAAGTGGAAGCTTATATTCAACGTATCCAACAGAGACCAGCGGTACAAAAGGCGCTTGCACTACTAAAGTAGATCACGGATTTAAGTGTGATAAACTCTACATATCTAAACCACCATTCGGTGGTTTTTTTATGGAGAACTGCCATGAAGGATTTTTTTTTAAATTTTAGCAAAATTGTTGAATCTAATTCAAAAGTATACTGGGCAATTATTGCTGGTATTTTACTCTGTGTTGCTTCTTATATCGTCGAAATATTTCATGTGCAAAATATCATTGCAGCAATCGAACCAGATTCTAGGGATCAATTAAAACAGGTGATTCCAGCGACAACGAGTAAATATACGGTGCTACGTGCCATCATAGTAGTGTTAGCAATTGCTTGGTCGATAAAAGAATATCGTAAAACTCAGAAACTTCTAGCGGTGAATAAGTCCAGTAAATGAATCTGATTTTATTGTTCTTAAGTGCCTTTGGAGCCGCAACTTTATTGCCCTTACAGTCCGAAGCAATATTGTTGGGGTCATTTGCTCTAAAACAATTTTCGCCGTGGATGCTTATTTTTGTTGCAAGTGTAGCGAATGTGATGGGTTCATGCGTTAATTGGTGGTTGGGCTTAAAAATAGAGCAGTTTAAAACCAAAAAGTGGTTTCCATTTAAGTCAGATCAAATGATTCGTGCTCAACGGGCTTATCAGCAGTATGGTACATGGTCACTTCTTTTAAGTTGGGTGCCTATCATTGGTGATCCAATCACCTTAATTGCAGGAATCTTGAAAGAAAAATTCTGGAAATTTATCTTCGTGGTGGGTATAGCGAAAACAGGTCGATATCTATTTATTTACTGGGTGTATCTTGGTTTGTTCTAAATTTTCGTAGAGTAAAACTCATCAAGATTAATTTGTCTGAATCAAGATTAACGGTGCTTTTGTTTTGCGCAAAGATGCTATAGAATACTCGCTCCCTTACCTGCAGGTCGTATTGTAATGGTGCAAACGAGCCGAACAGGTGTTCAAAAGAGGTTGTTATGCCTAAGATGAAAACTCGCCGTGGTGCAGCAAAACGCTTCAAAGCGACTGCTAACGGTTTTAAGCGTAAACAAGCGTTCAAACGCCACATTTTGACCAAAAAATCTGCTAAGCGTATTCGTCAATTGCGCGGCTGTGTAATGGTTCACGTAAGTGACGTTGCTTCAGTTCGTCGTATGTGCCCGTACATCTAAGGAGATTATAAATGGCTCGTGTAAAACGTGGTGTACAGGCTCATCGCCGTCACAAAAAAATTCTTGCTCGCGCTAAAGGTTACTATGGTGCTCGTTCACGTGTTTACCGCGTAGCGTTCCAAGCGGTAATCAAAGCAGGTCAATATGCTTACCGTGACCGTCGTCAAAAGAAACGTCAATTCCGTGCTTTATGGATTGCGCGTATCAATGCTGGTGCACGTCAAAATGGTTTGTCGTACAGCCGTATGATCGATGGCTTGAAAAAAGCTCAAGTGATCATCGACCGTCGCGTACTTGCTGACATCGCTATGCATGACGCAGTTGCATTTGCTGCTTTAGCTGAAAAAGCTAAAGGCGCATTAGCTGCTTAATCATCGTAGATGAGAAAAAGACCGCTTTTTAGCGGTCTTTTTTATTTTCATTGTTTACGACCAAATAAAGCCAAGAGATTAGTATGAATAAAATTATGGTCGTCGGTACAGCAGCATCTGGGAAAACAACCTTTGCACGTAAGTTGGCTGTTCAACTGCAAGTCGATCATATTGAACTTGATAATCTCTTTTGGTTGGATAACTGGACTGAGTCATCTTCAATAGAATTTCAAGAAAAATTTATAAATCGTGTTAGGTCTATGAATAAGGGCTTCGTGATTGATGGTAATTATTCTCTGATTCAAAATTTAATCTTAAGTGAGATCGACACTGTGATGTGGTTGGATTTTTCACTACGCGTAAATCTTTATCGTGTGATTAAGAGGTCGCTATACCGTGTGATTAGCCAAAAGAAAATATGGAAAAATTCTAACAATAGAGAACATTGGGCGAAATTGTTAAGTAAAGACTCAATAATATTGTGGGTAGTCCAAACACATGGGAAAAATAGACTTAAATATTTGCAGATGATGAATGCCACTCAATATCATCATATAAAGTGGCTACATTTTCATAAAACTGAACAATTAGATGAATTTTTAAAACATCACAGTCCAAAATAGTAAGCGCAGAAACAGATTATTGCAGTGACTAAAATGAGGGCAAACACATTTGATTTACCTGTTTTAGGTGTGGGTTGGTGAGAACTGGAATCATTGTTGAAAAAGCGTTTTCCATGTTGAGTATGTGTTAAGGCTTCATCCAAAGGGGAGTGAATTTCGGGGCTTTTTAAATGAGCAGTTTTATAGTGATTTGCTACTTTAGTAATGAATTTTGCACTCAGGTCATCTAACTTTTGTTGAAATACCTTCAGTTGTTTTTCTTCCTCAAGAGATTCTTGATGATCTTGCTCCAAAAGCTTTCGTTTTTGAATCTTTAAATGTTGTTCTAGATGCATGAAACGCACTAAGGTTTCATTGGCATAAGGTGCTGCATAATCTTGTGGCAGTAATGGTAAGGCAGCTCCAGCGTTGGAGGGTGATTGATCGTCAGTACCATAAAAGATTGCGCCACGTTTAACGGATTCCACCCCTTGTGCTAATGCGCGATCGAACAGCTCATTCTCTGTGTAGTCGTGAATATCATTCCAATTAGGTGCTTGAAGATCTGCCTCAACACGTTTGATATGTTGGGTGGATAGATCAAAACGCCAAAATGTTTCAATTCGTGCAGGGAGTGTTTGGTTGTTTGGTATGTCGAAGTCTTGTTCAGAACTATACCATTCGGCAAGTTCTTTACCACAGATCCATGCTGTTTTTACATTGCGGTGATGACTGACAATGAAATGGGGATATGGTAAAAGCTCAACATTTGGATTGGGATTTTTTTCATCGATTAATAAACTTGAGTTATGTAGGCTTAAGCGTGTGACACCCTGACGTTTTAAGCTTTCTAACCAAACTTGGAAATGTTGTGCCAATAAGTGTTGCGTATTTAAATCTCGAAAAAGGAAATGGTGCTGATTAAAAATCGCATGATTTTTCCAGTGTTGAAAACTTAAATCCTGACTTAAAAACTCATTGCCGTAAGTCACGAGTGTGAGCTGTTGTTTCCAAATTTGATCTAATGCCATGACATATCTTCTCAATGATCATTGCGCATATCTTAAACTTTTTATAAATGTAATTTCCAATTTAATTCCACATCCAATTTTAACACTTGCTGATCTTCATACGGAGCTATAAAAGCTGTTAGAATGCGCAGTTATATTATTTTTTATATTTGTTGCTTTGAGAGTTACTATGTCACTGGAAGCCCTGACCACTGAAGCGCTCGCTGCCATTGCAGCAGCTCAAGACCTTGCAACACTCGATCAGGTTCGAGTGCAATTTACGGGTAAGAAAAGCCAGCTTGCTGAACAATCGAAAGCACTGGGTAAAATGGATCCGGAAGAGCGTAAGGTTTTTGGTGCGCAGATTCATTCAGTTCGAGAAGCGATTAATGGCGCATTAACTGAGCGTCAAACTGCATTACAAAAAGCTGCACTAGAACAAAAATTAGCAAGTGAACAGATCGACATCACGTTGCCTGGTCGTGGTCAACAGGTGGGCAGTATCCACCCAGTGACCCAAGTACAAGAGCGTATTTGTCAATTCTTCACGAAAGCAGGTTTTTCTGTTGCGACTGGTCCAGAGGTTGAAGATGACTATCACAACTTTGAGGCATTAAATATTCCTGGTCATCACCCTGCGCGTGCAATGCACGATACCTTTTACTTCGATGTAAACCATTTGCTTCGTACGCATACCTCTGGTGTACAGATTCGAACGATGGAAACACAGCAACCACCAATTCGTATTGTATGTCCAGGTCGTGTGTATCGCTGTGACTCAGACCAAACACATTCTCCGATGTTCCACCAGATTGAAGGTTTGTACGTTGCAGAAAATACGAGCTTTGCTGAGTTAAAAGGATTATTGGTTAATTTGCTGAATGAGTTCTTTGAAAAAGACTTGAAAGTACGTTTCCGCCCATCTTACTTCCCATTCACAGAACCAAGTGCTGAAGTCGACATCATGGATGAGCGAGGAAAATGGTTAGAAGTATTAGGTTGTGGCATGGTACATCCAAATGTTCTTCGTTCAGCGGGTATTGATCCAGACAAGTACAAAGGCTTTGCATTTGGTTTAGGTGTTGAACGTTTTGCAATGCTTCGTTATGGCATAAACGACTTGCGTATGTTCTACCAAAATGATGTGCGTTTCTTACGCCAGTTTGCTTAAAACTTTTTATTAAATCCTCTCCTAACTTGAGGAACTCCACAGAATCATTTGGGGTTCTCTCCCTTAGCAAAGGGGGTTAGAGGGAGGATTCTAGAGATTTGAATTACAGGTTTTATATCAATGAAAATTAGCGAAAATTGGCTACGCACATGGGTTAACCCAGCCATCGATAGCGATACTTTATCTGACCAACTGACCATGCTTGGCCTTGAGGTAGATGATTTATCTCCTGCTGCAAAACCATTTACAGGTGTGGTTGTAGGTGAAGTACTTACGGTAGAACAGCACCCAGATGCAGATCGTTTACGTGTAACGACTGTCAACATTGGTGTGGGTGAACCATTACAAATCGTCTGTGGTGCACCTAATGTACGTGCAGGAATGAAAGCACCCGTAGCAACCATCGGTGCAGTATTGCCAGGTGATTTTAAAATCAAAAAAGGTAAGCTTCGTGGTGTTGAATCACAGGGTATGCTGTGCGGTGCATCTGAAATTGATTTAGAAGATAAAATCGACGGTCTACTCGAGCTTCCCGCGGACGCGCCAGTCGGTGTAAACGTACGTGAATATCTAGACCTTGATGACAACGTGATTGATATTAGTATCACACCAAACCGTGGTGACTGTTTCAGTATTCGTGGGATTGCACGTGAAATTGGTGTGATTAACCAACTTCCCGTGACTGCGCCTGAAATTAAAGAAGTGGCTGCAACGATTGCTGATGAAAAGAAGGTCGTTGTATCTACTGAAGGTTGCCCACGTTACTTAGGTCGTGTGATCAAAAACGTCAACACCAAAGCGCCAACTCCTGAATGGATGGAGCGTGCACTGGCTCGTTCTGGTATCCGTCAGCACAGTATCTTGGTTGATATTACCAACTATGTATTAATGGAGTTGGGTCAACCGCTTCACGCATTTGATGGTGGTAAAGTTCAAGGTGCGGTACACGTTCGTCAAGCAACTGCAGGTGAAAAACTTGTTCTCTTGAATGAGCAAGAAGTTGAAATGCAAGACAACGTGATGGTGATTGCAGATGACGAAAAAGCATTAGCAATTGCGGGCATCATGGGTGGCTTGTCTTCATCGGTGACAGACGCAACGACTGAAATCTTCCTTGAATCAGCATTCTTTGCACCGCTTCATATCGCAGGTCGTGCGCGTAGCTTCGGTTTACATACAGATGCGTCTCAGCGCTATGAGCGTGGAGTAGATTTCGAACTTCCAATGATCGCAATGCACCGTGCATCTCAGTTGATTTCTGAGCTTGCAGGTGGTGAATTTGGTCCAATTACGGTAGCAGAAAATCCAGCAGTATTACCAACACGAGAAGCAATCGAGCTTGAGCAGGCGCAAGTTGATCAACTTCTTGGTTATAAAGTTGACTCTGACTTTATTACTGATGCGTTAACACGTCTAGGTTGTCAGGTAGCAATTAAAGCACAAGGTCAATGGTCTGTCGTACCGCCATCACATCGTTATGATATGGCAATCTACCAAGACTTAATTGAAGAGGTTGCGCGTATTCATGGTTATGACAACATTCAAATCAGCTTGCCTGTGATTGATGTGAAACTTGCAAAATACCAAGATCAATTTGAAGTTGCACAATTACGTCAAACTTTGGTTGCTCTTGGTTATCAAGAGGCAATCAGCTTTAGTTTTGCTGATCTAAAACTTGAAAAACAGTTAAATCCAAGTGTAAATCCTTTGGCATTGGCAAATCCAATTTCAAGTGATTTGGCGGTAATGCGTTCGACTTTACTTTCAAGCTTAATTCCTTGTGTCCAATACAACGTTAATCGTCAACAAAGTCGCGTACGCTTCTTTGAGCTTGGCTTACGTTTTGATTATCAAGAAGCCACCAGTATTCATGATCTTAAGCAAATACCTACACTTGCGATTGTGGCAACAGGTGCGAAGAATCAGGAATCTTGGCATGCTAAACCTCAGCCAATGGATTTCTTCGATTTTAAAGGTGAAATTGAGGCTGTATTGGCGGCTGGGCGAGTTCAAGTAGAATATGTGCGTTCAGAGCGTTCATGGTTACATCCAGGTCAATCTGCTGAAATTTTAGTGGACGGACAATCAATTGGTTATATTGGTCGTTTACATCCATCGCTTGAAGATGAGCTTGATCTCGCAACGACATGGGTAGCAGAACTCGATCAATCGTCTGTTTTGCAAACTTATGTATCTAATTTTACAGAATTATCACGATTTCCTTCAGTGAGACGTGATATTGCAGTTTTAATTAGTGATAAGATTAATGTTAGTGAAATTCAGCAACTTATCGAAAAAACTGGAGGAGAGTTACTTGATTCTTCTTGGTTATTCGATGTGTATACGGGTCAAGGTGTAGAAGAGGGTAAACGTTCATTGGCGTTTGCACTTTTATGGCAGCATCCGAGTCGCACGCTTGAGGATGCTGAAATTAAATCTGGTATGGATAATATTTTACAAGTGTTAGAAAACACTTACCAAGCGACATTGAGGGCCTCATGACAGCATTAACAAAAGCAGAAATGGCTGATCATTTGAGTGAGCTGACGAGTTTAAATCGTCGTGAAGCTAAACAAATGGTTGAGTTGTTTTTTGATGAAATTAGCCAGGCATTAATTGCAGGTGAACATGTCAAATTATCGGGTTTTGGTAATTTCGAACTGCGTGACAAGCGTCAGCGTCCAGGGCGTAATCCAAAAACAGGTGAGGAGATTCCTATTTCTGCTCGCCGTGTAGTGACCTTCCGTGCTGGTCAAAAGTTTAGACAGCGTGTAGGGACAGAGCAAGTCGATTAATCGCTTGATCAAATAACATAAAAAAACCTGAGCTCAGCTCAGGTTTTTTTATGCTCTTAACTTTATGCGTATTCATAAAATTCAGCGCATAAAAAAAGAGAACCAAAGGTTCTCTTTTTTTCGAATAATCTAAACTTTAGATTATTGAGCAGCAGAAGCAGCAGCAGTAGCGTCAGCAGCAGCGTCAGTAGCTTCAGCAGCAGCATCAGTAGCTTCAGCAGCAGCAGCGTCAGCTTGAGCAGCAACTTCAGAAGAAGCTTCAACAGCAGCAGCGTCAGCAGCTACAACAGCTTCAGAAGCAGCTTCTACAGCTTCAGATGCAGCAGCGTTTGCGTCAGCAGCAGCTTCTTCAGTTTTTTTAGCACAACCAACGAAAGCTAAAGTAGTAGCAACGGCAGCAGCAATAGCAATTTTTTTGAATAACATGGCATCACTCTCATTAAAATAAATTGAGACAAAAAACCCGGTTAGTCTGTTGTGTGCTTTTATTATTCCTAACGTTAGTAAGGTTAATAACGCATGGAGCAGCCTAACTGGTATGCCGACATGCTATCACTGAGTATTTTGAATTACTACTAGGCGAAATGAAAAAATGCTTAAAAAATGAGAAATTTGCCCCTATTTTTAACAGAAAATTACAATCATTTTTGCATTTTGAATTGGAGAAATACTAAGTAAATACTTAAAAAATAAAGGGAATTAAAATACAAGATGATAAAAATCACATACTTGCAAGAAAAGTTACATTCAAAAGTCGGTATTGTGTATTTATGTAAATGGTGTCAACCCAAATAAAAGGCCATCAATAAATGATGGCCTTTTGCGTATTAGTTGGCAGCTTTGCGTTTCATTTGATCGAAGAAATCATCATTGGTCTTGGTTTCCTTCATGCGATCAAGTAAGAATTCCATCGCAGCAAGTTCGTCCATAGGATGGAGAAGCTTACGTAAAATCCAAACCTTACGTAGTTTATCTTCATCCATGAGACGTTCTTCACGACGTGTACCAGATTTCTTGATATTCATCGCAGGGAATACGCGCTTCTCTGCAATACGGCGATCAAGCGTAATTTCTTGGTTACCTGTACCTTTGAATTCTTCGTAGATGACTTCATCCATTTTACTGCCAGTTTCAATTAAAGCAGTAGAAATGATCGTAAGTGAACCACCTTCTTCGATATTACGTGCAGCACCGAAGAAACGTTTTGGACGTTCTAAAGCGTGGGCATCAACACCACCAGTTAAAACTTTACCTGATGATGGAATAACAGTGTTATATGCACGTGCTAAACGTGTAATTGAGTCAAGCAAAATAACAACGTCTTTTTTGTGTTCTACCAGACGTTTCGCTTTTTCAATCACCATTTCAGCGACTTGAACGTGACGTGCAGGTGATTCGTCAAATGTTGAAGCAACAACTTCACCACGAACGGTACGTTCCATTTCTGTTACTTCTTCTGGGCGCTCATCAATGAGAAGAACGATTAGGAAGCATTCAGGATTATTACGAACAATAGATTGAGCAATGTTTTGGATCAACATTGTCTTACCAGCTTTAGGTGGTGCAACAATAATTGAACGTTGACCTTTACCAATTGGAGCAACTAAATCGACAACACGCGCAGTTAAATCTTCAGTCGAACCATTTCCTAACTCCATCACTAATTGTTCAGTTGGGAATAAAGGCGTTAAGTTTTCGAAAAGAATCTTATTGCGAGAGTTTTCTGGCGTGTCGTAGTTAATTTGATTCACTTTTAAAAGTGCAAAATAACGTTCGCCTTCTTTTGGTGGACGAATCGTACCTGTAATCGTATCCCCAGTGCGCAAATTGAAGCGGCGAATTTGAGAAGGGCTGACATAAATGTCATCTGGACCCGCAAGGTAAGACCCTGCTGCAGAACGTAAAAAACCGAAACCATCAGACAGAATTTCAAGAACACCATCGCCGAAAATTTCTTCACCATTCATAGCATGGCGTTTCAAAATGGCAAAAATAATGTCTTGCTTACGGTTACGTGCCATTCCTTCAAGGCCCATGAACTCAGCAATTTTGATGAGTTCGCCTATCGGTTTTTTCTTGAGTTCAGTTAAGTTCATAAATGGTCGATTGAATTAAAAGGAAGTGTGGAACACAGATAGAATAGAAGCAAAAGACATCCGCAGTGCAAGAAAAGAGCAGCAATTGATTTGCACAATAACAAACTCAGAATCTAGTAAGTTCTTTCGAGGAGAAATGTGTAAACAATTTCTTTAGCCGAGCGGCGATCTTATGTTTTGTGTATTGTAAGAAACGAGGAGAAATTGTCCAAGTGTTTCTTGATCATGCAATATAAGTGAGATATGGCTCTTTGTCAATTTTACCGTCAAAAAAAGCGCCAAAAATTTGACGCTTTCAAGGCAATTAAAATTGAAAGAATTAGATATTTTCTTCAATAAAAGCTGCAAGTTTAGATTTAGGAGCTGCACCAACTTGTTGAGCAACAACTTCACCATTTTTGAACATCAATAAAGCTGGGATATTACGAATATTGTAATTTACAGCAGTTTGTTCGCATGAAGTTACGTCAACTTTTACGATTTTAACCTTACCTTCGTATTCAGTTGCTAAAACTTCAAGTACAGGAGCAATAGCTTTACATGGCGCACACCAGCCTGCCCAAAAATCAACAAGAACTGGCGTGTCAGAATTTAAAACGTCAGCTTCAAAATTAGCATCAGTTGTATTAACAATATTAGCAGACATGGAATTTGCTCCGAATAATTTTTTGAAAACGGTCTATCTATGTATATAAGTATTACATAGACCACTTTAACAAAGTAGGGGATAGGGTTTATTTTCGGACTAAATTCTGTAAATGTCTAATTGATGCTCACGATTTCCATGATCGGTGTAACACAATTGTCATATATGATGATTTTTTAAATAGTCGTTAAATTGACTAAATAAATGGCTTTTAAATTACAGTTATGTGAATTAATCTAGGCACAATTCTGGTTGAACTTAGCGCAACAATGTCTGATTTTTTGATTGATGAAGAACTCCTTGCAGCCATTGATATGGGCTCAAACAGCTTCCACTTGGCGATTGCTCGAGTTGATCATGGTGAGGTAAAAAAAGTCGCATCGATGTCTGAAAAGGTCCAATTGGCCGCAGGTTTAGATGAAAATAAAAATTTGACAGAAGCTGCTCAACAACGTGGTTTAGCATGCTTAGCTCGATTTGTAGGGCGCCTAAGTTCAGTCCAATCCAATCGCTTAAGAATTGTCGCCACCAATGCGTTGCGCCAAGCTAAAAATGGGCATGAATTCATTCAAAAAGCAGCTGAAATTCTGCCTAAACCTATTGAAATTATTGCTGGTCGTGAAGAAGCACGTTTAATTTATTTAGGTGTATCACATACTATGGCGAACAGCGGTCGCCGTTTGGTGATTGATATTGGTGGTGGCTCGACTGAGTTAATCATTGGTGAAGAGTTTGAGCCGATTCATACTGAATCCGTGCAAATGGGATGCGTTGCATTTACGAAGGCCTATTTTGCAGACGGCGATATTAATCCAAAAGCTTTCGATCGTGCGGTGACTGCTGCACGCAAAGAAATCTCGGGTATCGCGACAACTTATCGTGCGGCAGGATGGGATACTGTTGTCGGTTCAAGTGGAACCATTAAAGCCTGTCGTCAAATTGCGGTAAATATGGGCTGGAGCGATGATCAGGAAAACTTGACTCGTGAAGGCTTGGAAAAACTTAAAGATAAATTACTCAAATATAAACATATTTCAGACATGGAATTTGAGGGTCTTAAGGAAGATCGTCGTGCAGTCCTACCTGCGGGTATTGCGATTTTATACGCTGTATTTGAAGTTCTTCAAGTTGATAAGCTGGTCTATTCAGATGGCGCCTTACGAGAAGGTGTAATGTATGATTTGCTCGGGCGCTTCCAGCATGAAGATATTCGAGATCGTAGCGTACAAGCCTTGATGGGGCGTTATGGTGCTGATCAAAAACAAGCAGAACGTGTTGTTGAAACGGCTCAACAATTATTTGATAGCGTGGCAGGAACGCTTGGTCTAAATAATGACGATAGTGATTTGCTACGTCGAGCAGCTTATCTTCATGAAATAGGTTTAGCCATTAGTCATAGTGGTTATCATCGTCATGGCGCATATTTGCTTCAGCATTCTGACATTGCTGGTTTTTCACAAATTGATCAAAATCATTTGTCACATTTGGTCGCTCATCATCGCCGTAAATTGCGTGCTGAAGCAAAAAATGATGTGACGAAAGTCGGTGGAATTAAACTTGTCTATCTATGTTTGCTCCTTCGTCTCGCAATTTTGCTGAATCACAGCCGAAGCGATGAGATGCTTCCTGCCATTGAATTAAAGATATTAGATGAGCAACAATGGCAACTGAAAGTTTCTGGTGATGCAAAACAATGGCCTTTGTTGGTTGCAGAGCTGCATGATGAGCAGGTGCAATTTAAACATTGGGATATCGTTTTGAATATTCAGTCGGAACAATTTATTGGCTAACAGAAGCTGATAAGCGAATTTTATTAGTTAACTACGTCATAGTTAATTTAGGGATATTCATCGACTTATGAAAAATAAAGCTGCTCAATCTAAAGCATGGAAAACGGTTCAAATTGCGCGTCATCCAGATCGCCCACAATTTTTAGATTATGTGAGCGAAATTTTTACAGAATTTGATGCACTTCATGGTGACCGTTTATATGGTGATGATGGTGCAATGGTTGGCGGTTTAGCACGTTTTAATGGTCAGGCTGTGATGGTGGTTGGTCAACATCGTGGTCGTAGTACACGTGAAAAGTTACAGCATAATTTTGGGATGAGTAATCCAGAAGGCTATCGCAAGTCTCAGCGTTTACTTAATATGGCTGAACGCTTTAATCTTCCAGTTTTCACATTTATTGACACCATGGGTGCATACCCTGGTGTAGGTGCTGAAGAGCGTGGACAAGCAGAAGCAATTGCTACGAGTCTAGCTCAACTCTCAAGTTTAAAAGTACCTGTCATCGCGACTGTTCTAGGCGAGGGTGGTTCTGGCGGCGCATTAGGCATTGGCGTTGCAGATCGTGTGATTATGCTCTCTCACAGTATTTACTCTGTGATTTCACCTGAAGGTTGTGCCTCAATTCTTTGGAAAACTGCTGAAAAAGCAGAGCAAGCGAGTGAAGCACTTGCACTCACTGCAGATAAACTGAAAGAACTTGGTATTGTTGAGTATGTTGTAGATGAAGGTGAGGGTGCTCATCTTCAGCCAGACGTAGTCATGGATAAATTAAAACATGTGTTACAAGCTGCACTTGATGAGCTTGTTCCAATGGATGCAAATGCAAGATGCGAAGCACGTTACCAACGTTTAATGAAGTTTGGCAGCGACAATTCAGGTCTAGCTTCTTAAAACAAATTGCCAAATTTGGTGATGAACACACGTTCTTAGTGGGATGTAGTGGCGGCATGGATTCCATGCTGTTGCTGTATCTCATGTCTCAATTAATTCCCCAAAAAATCCGTGCAATTAACATTAACCACCAGTTGCAATCTGCAAATCAGGAATGGGCTGAATTCGTCCATCAATTTTGTATAGCAGCGCACATCCCTGTGGTTCTCGAGACAGTTCAAGTTGCTGAAGGGAATTTGGAACAGCAAGCTCGAGCAGCACGTTATCAGGCTTTTAAACATCATTTATCCGACACAGATATTTTAGTACTGGCACATCATCAGCAGGATCAAGCTGAGACCGTATTATTACGTTTGTTCTCTGGTGCTGGAATACAGGGGTTGTCCGCGATGAAATTATTAGATTCACGTGAAGACATCATTATTTGGCGACCACTATTGAATCTAAGTCGTGAGCAGATTTGCCAATGGGTAGAACAACTCAAATTGCCCTACGTGGATGACCCGACCAATTTTGATACGCATTATGATCGAGCTTGGTGCCGTCATGAGCTTTGGAATATTTTGCAAAGCCGATTCCCAAAAATGCAACAGGCGATTGTGAGAACTAGTGTGCTGATGCAAGATGCGGATGAAATTTTGCAAGAGGTTTTACAGCAAGATTTGGCGTTCTGTGGCGATGATGATCATCTAGATTTACGACAACTCAATCAATTAAGTTTAGCAAGAAGAAGACAACTTTTATCCAATTGGATGAAAGGTAAGGATCAATACCGTCCTGCATTTGAGATGGTAGAGCGGTTGACTGAAGAAGTTATTTTGGCGAAACCTGATGCACAAGCAGCATTGCATTGGAATGGACAATATTATGTTCGTTTCCAAAACATCTTATATCGAGTTGCTAAGGATGAATACTTAGCAGAATCGAATACAACTGATTCAGAAATAAAATTTGAAATCCAGCAAGTTGTAAATTTAGCTTCGGGTCAATTTAAGATCTGCCAACATCAGGAAGAGTATGGTCTGCGTACAAAACTTTTAAATCAGCCTTTGACATTGCATTATCGTCAAGGTGGGGAAAAAGTCCATTTGCATGGACGTGTGGGGAAATGGCCATTAAAAAAAGCAATTCAAGAGGCACAAATTTTTCCATGGAAGCGTCATACTATTCAAATTTTAAGCTTAGATAATGTTATGCTTGGTGTTTTCACGCCAAAAGGGTTTTGGCTGGCTGAATCAGAGTATTGTGAAGTCGGTGGTTGGCAGCCAAAGTTAGTTTCATCGCTATAAAATCAAGGTTGAGAGTCGTTCATGAGTGTTGCGTTAAACTGTAATATTTGTTTCATTGGTGGTGGTAATATGGCTCAAGCCCTAATTGGAGGGTTGATTAGTCGTGGTTTACCAACAACGCGTATTACAGTTTCCGATCCTGTAGAACGTGTGAGAGAGTTATTAAAAGAAAAAGAAATTCAAGTTACAGACAATAATGAAGACGCGATCCAAAATGCTGATGTTGTTGTTCTGGCGGTGAAACCACAAGTACTGGCACAAGTTCTTAAACCGTTAAAAGATAAATTTGAGAATAAGTTAATTGTTTCGATTGTAGCAGGAGCTGAAATTGCAACGATTGCTGCATTAACGGGGACGGAGTTTATCGTTCGTGTCATGCCTAATACACCTGCATTGGTTCAAACAGGTGCCCATGGTTTATATGCTCATGACGTTGTTGACCAAGCAAAGCGTGAATTGGCAAGTCAGATTTTAGCTGCAACAGGCTTAACACTTTGGGTAAACTCAGAAGAGCAAATTGATGCAGTAACTGCGGTATCGGGGTCAGGTCCAGCGTACTTTTTCTATATGATGGAAAGTATGATTCGTGCTGGGAAAAATTTAGGCTTGGATGAGAAAACTGCAACAGCATTAACGCTACAAACAGCTCTCGGTGCTGCACAAATGGCGATCACCAGTTCTAATACGCCATCTGAACTGCGTAGAAATGTGACATCACCAAATGGTACAACTCAAGCGGCCTTGGAAGTTTTTGATCGAGCGCAAATTTCACAGAATATTCAAGCTGCTCTTGCGGCTGCAAAAAAACGCAGTCAGGAGCTCGCTCAGGAATTAAGTGATAGTTCTAAATAATTAAATTTTAGGAAAATTGAAGTATGGGTGCGAACTCTGCGCTATTTTTTGACATTATCATTAATGTTGCGATTTTATTGGTATTTTTCCGTTTTTTAATGCAATTGGCGGCAGTCAGTCCATATAACCCTGTTGTGCTATCGACAGTGAAAGCAACTAAAATTGTAGATGTGTTTGGACGAATCTTGCCAACTGTGGCACAGGGGCGTGTAAATCTAGCAGCTTTAGTGCTGATCGTGTTGTTGTATTTTCTTAAGGTATTTGGCTATAAATATTTAAATGCCTTACCAACAGGCGATGTATTGTACTTTATTGGTTCAACAGTACTTTCAATGTTGCAGGCATTAATTTCGATTCTTAAATATTTACTGTTCGCTTACATCATATGTAGTTGGATTTTGATGTTTTCACAAACACGTTCACCTTATATTGAAGTGATTCAAGAATTAGCTGAACCGATGTTGGCACCATTCCGTAAAGTAATGCCAAATTTAGGGATGATTGATCTATCTCCAATCCTTGCATTCTTTACACTTTATATTGCTGAAATCATGTTGAAATCAATTGGTTAAATCTAGATTACGGATTTTAACAATTTTATAAAAAAGGACTCAAATGAGTCCTTTTTTACAATTTAAGAATCTTAGAAATTAGTGCGCTTCGCCCCAGTTTTTCCCTTTGCCGACTTCAACAACAAGTGGCACAGAGAGTTGAACAACACCTTGCATTGCATCTGCGATTTTAATAGCGATCTCGTCAGCGATCGCTTCATCTACCTCAAACACTAATTCATCGTGAACTTGCAATAATAATTTGGCCTGATCTTTAGGTAAAATTTTATCTACTTCGATCATTGCCATTTTGATAATCTCCGCAGCAGAACCTTGAAGAGGCGCATTAATTGCAGCGCGTTCAGCTGCCTTTCGAATCATCATATTGCGCGCATCGATATCTGGGGTGTATAAGCGTCGCCCTGTAATGGTTTCAACAAAGCCTTGTTCTAATGCGACTTGTCGTGTGCGTTGCATATATTCATAAATGCCAGGATAGCGATGGAAATATTGTTTAATGTAATTTTGAGATTCTTCGCGTGTGAATCCCAACTGACGTGTTAAACCAAACTCAGACATGCCATAAAGTAATCCAAAGTTGACTGCCTTGGCTTGGCGACGTTGATCATTGGTTACATCATCCAAAGCAATATTTAATACTTCTGCTGCAGTACGGCGATGAACATCTTGGCCGTGATTAAACGCGTCAACTAAAGCCTCATCTTGTGAAAAATGTGCCATAAGACGTAGTTCAATTTGTGAGTAATCGGCAGCAAGTAAAACCCGACCTTCAGGTGCAACAAAAGCTTTTCGGATTTGACGACCGATCTCTTCGCGAATTGGAATATTTTGAAGATTAGGATCAGTAGAAGATAATCGTCCAGTTGCGGTTAAAGCTTGATGGTAGCTGGTATGAACACGATGACTTTCGTTATTGGCTTGTTTGATTAAACCGTCAGTATAGGTGCTTTTTAATTTAGACAAGCCACGATATTCTAAAATAAGTGCAGCGATCGGGTGATCAATTTTCTCAAGAATGCTTTCGCTAGTACTGTATTGACCTGTTGAAGTTTTCTTACCACCTTTTAAACCTAACTTATCAAAAAGAATATCACCCACCTGCTTAGGTGAGCTGACATTAAAAGGTTGACCAGCGATTTCGATAATCTGATTTTCTAACTCTAGAATTGTATTAGAAAATTCTTGACCCAATTGATCGAGGAAACTCAAATCGAGCTGAATTCCATTTTCTTCCATCGTCGTCAGAACTGCAGCTGTCGGCATTTCGATTTGATGAAGAATATTGAGAAGCTCTGGGATTTCTTTAAGCTTACGCTCCAATACCTCATACAAACGATAGGTTACATGGGCATCTTCAGCGGCATAATGAGCTGCTGTTTCGATTTCAATTTGATTAAAGGTTTTTTGTTTAGCACCTTTGCCCGCCACTTGTTCGTAAGTGGTGGTTAAGTGGCTAAGATAAACGCGCGCAACGTCATCCATACCATGGCGCGTCGCCACAGCATTGAGCACGTACGAGGCAAGCATGGTGTCAAAGTACCAGCCTTGTAAATGAATTCCATGATTTTCGAGAATATGAGCATCATATTTTAAATGATGACCAATCTTCTCAATCTCAGCATTTTCTAAAATTGGTTTGATTTGCGCAAGAATAGCGTCGCGATCCAATTGCTCTGGAGCACCTTCATAATCGTGAGCAAGCGGAACGTAATATGCATCTTGGGCATCAAATGCCACAGAGAAGCCTACCATCTCTGCAACACGATAATCTAAACTTGTGGTTTCAGTATCGAAAGCAAAGCGTTTCTCAGTAGTCAATCTTTGAAAGAGTTTTTCCCAATCCGCTGGTGTTAAAACGGTATGGTAAGTTGCCTCGCCAAGCTGATCATCTACACTAGTTTGAACCGCTTGGTCTTCGATTTTCGATGTTGCAGTACTCGGTTTTGCGATAACTTGACTTGATTGTTTATACGCAGCACTATTTGGATTGTTGGGATGATCTAGAGACTGAAGTTGATTTCTAAACTCAAGTTCGGTGTAAAGCTGACGTAACTCTGCAACATTTGGATCTCGGAGTTTAAGATCATCGTAGGTCAGATTCATGTCTAAGTCACAAACAATACTTGCTAGCTGATGATCTAGCGCAATACCATCTGCATTGTCTTTAATATTTTGGCCTACTTTGCCTTTAATTTTATCGACATTTTCAAGAATTCCGCCTATTGAACCATATTCATTCAGCAGTTTAGCCGCAGTCTTTGCCCCGATACCAGGAACGCCCATGATGCCGTCAGAGGCATCTCCCATGAGGGTTAAATAATCAATAATTTGGTTCGGCCAAACACCAAACTTTTCAAAAACGCCATTCACATCCATGGGCTTGTCTTTAAAACTGTCTTCAAGTGTCACTTTGTCCGTGACCAATTGAGCCATGTCTTTATCGCCTGTGGAAATCAAGACTTGATAGCCTTCTTTTTCTGCACGTTTTGCCAGCGTACCGATGATATCATCGGCTTCCGCACCAGGTATGGCATGGAGTGGGATACCTAAAGCACGAATTAAATTATGTAAATACGGAATTTGTTGAGCGAGTTCGTCAGGCATGCTCGGTCGATCCCCTTTATATATTGGGGAAAGTTGATGACGGAAAGTTGGTTCAGGTGTGTCAAAAATGACAGCCATGTGTGTAGGTTGAACACGACGCATTAATTTTTGGATAGCAGAAATAGCTCCGCGAATTGCGTTGGTTTGTAAACCTGTTGACGTCGTTAGCGGTGGTAGTGCGTGATAAGCACGAAATAAAAAATATGACCCATCGACCAAGACAAATGGTGGCATTGAAACGTTCCTAATCCAATTAACTTTTTTATTGTACGTGATTTTCAGCAGTTGCGCTGATACAAGATTTGCAATCAAGTGTACAGAATATGCGATGAAAAACGCAAAATGCCAATTCTTGCTGAGGTATCATCAATCTAGTTAAAAAGGAATGATGTGTATGCTGAAGCAACATAGTGAAATAAAAATGATTTGGTTGATGCTACTCATCATAGTAGCGATCAGTGCTTGGGTTCTAGCGTTGCCGATCATTACGTTTTTATGTGTTGCTGCATTGATCATAAGTGTTATGCAATATGCCCATCATGTTGAAAAACCGCTTACCAACATTGAGCAACAGACTCATTATTCGAAGCAGAATACATCACGATTGCCCTTATATATTTCGTCATTTCTTGCACTAATTGGCAGCTTGTTCGATTGGACATGGTTGGTTGGATTAGGTTTAACACTCTGGATTTATTTTTTTCTAAACTGGTTGCGCCAACTTGAGGGACGATTAATTCAAATCGGTGCTTTGCAGGAAAAGCTAATAAAACTAGATCGAGACGATCAGACCAGCACCACAAGTATTTTACAAGATTCAGAGGGAATCCAGACAAATCAGCAGCATGATTTGGGTTTTTGGATGCAAATCAGACGATGGATCTTTCATGGGAATCCTGTTCTCAAAGTTGCGATTACCGTCCTAGTGATTGGGGTCGTCTTATTATTGAGATATATGGTTGAACATTGGACCTTAAGTCTTTCAATCAAACTTTTGGCTGTTGCTGTCATCGCCGTCATATGTGTTGCCTTTGGTTATCATATACAGAAAAAAAACCGCGGCTTTGGTCTTGCTTTACAAGGACTGGGTTTTGCGGGATTGTTATTAAGTATTCTATTTGCTTATCACTATAATCTGTTAAATCTCATTAATACGATTACGCTTTACAGCTTGAGCATGCTGTCGTTGGTCATGCTGATTTTAAAACAGCGGTCAGTGGAGCTTTCCCTGATGGGAGTTTTGGTTGCTTATATTGCACCGTTCACATTACCTCATGCAGATTTTTCCTCAGCTCAATTACTGTCTTATTATCTAGCGGTCAATTGTGTTGTAGGTGTAATTTGTACATTACATCCATGGAAAATACTCACTCAAATAGCGTTGCTGCTCATTATTGTTATCGGTGGTGGTTATGCCTTTTTGAATGGCGGTGTTGCAGAGAGATTCGTTTTATCCTGTCTAGTTATTGCACATGCGAGTGTATTTATTTGGTTGGGTTTCAGATTTAACCAGCTCGCTACACATCAAAATCAAGCTCATTTAGGTCAGCGTATTATTGACTCCGCATTGATGTATGTCAGTCCCTTGGTCGCATATGCATTTTTACATCTCATGTATTTAGATCAAACATCGGTTCAAATTGCCTTGTGTTTGGGTTTTGCATTGACTCACTTTGCGATTTTTAAAGTTGTGCAGCATGCGAAATTTGATACGGCGATTAAACAAAATTATTTAATGTTAGGTTTTATTTTTCTAAGTTTTGTCCCGCCGATCTTGATCCCACAAGTATGGAGTGTGATCGGGTGGATTTTTGAAGGACTGCTTATTTTAATGTGGGGTTTGCATCGTGAGTTTAGGGTAGGGCGAACATTAGGTTATGCGTTGTTAACAGTTGGATTATTTTCGTATTTATACTATTTGATCAAGTTAGCATCAATTCCAAATATCATCCCATGGTTACTAGGTCTAAGTTATATCCTTGCGATTGTGGTCTCCAATGTTGTCATGCGTTATCAAAAACAGCTGACACTGTCAGATAAAATTTTCCTGTCTATTTTTTCTTTTTTTGCGAGTCTTTTACTGCTTTATCAAGGTGTGGAAAGTTTTAGTGAACCGATGAGATTAATCTACACACTTGCATTCACAACTGCGATTTATTTTGCTGCTAATTTAGTCTTACAACCGCGCCAAGTAGTCTCATGGTCATGGTTATTACCAAAATGGTTGGGGCTGATTCCTATTGTAGTGTTCGCAGCTATTATGCTGATCGATCAATACACTCAAGGAGTCATCGTCTGGCAGTCATTTGGTGAGCAAGGCTTGTTTATCTTGGTTTGCTTGGGCCTGAGCTATCTGTGGTTAAAACCAATTTCAAATGCTCAGTACGAAAATGAATGGATCGCCTTTGGTGGACTCGCTTCTTTAGCTTGTGCCAGTGTGGGTGTAGTTTCAATGTCACCTATGATGGGAGCTGTTCTTTTACCTTTGATACTTTATGGCTATAGTGTTTCTAAAACAACAGACTTGAATAAGCTTTGGTTAACTAAGACTAGCCTCATTTTATTGTTGTGCTGGATTGTCAGCTCACAAATTTGGGTGGTAGAACCCTTTTGGAAATATTTTATCCCAATCTTAAACCCTATTGATTTCGTCAGTCTGACTGGTTTGTGGGTGCTTATTCAGGTGCTTCGCAGTCAAATCAGAATGGGGCTAGAGCGAACACTTGGCGCATTCTTGATCTTACTCGCTGTGCTATGGGTAAGTAGTTATGTACTTCTTAGAGCCTTACATTTTTATTTTGCTACACCTTATAACCAGTGGATCATTTGGCAAGATTCTGCAGTGCAATTGGCGTTGACATTATTGTGGGTGGTCATGGCATTCATTGTGATGAAATATGCCGCTATCATCCATAATCGAGTGGTATGGATGTTTGGTGCAAGTATTTTGGCGATCGTGACTTTTAAGTTGGTGTTGTTAGATTTATCCCATATCGGCACTCTAAGTCGAGTTTTATCATTTTTAGGCGCGGGAGGATTAATGTTGATTATTGCGTACATCGCTCCAGCGCCAGAGCAAAAACGAGTAGAAGAGACTAATGCTTGATCCTGAGATCAAGCATTAACCTTAATTCATTATAATTTAGGCTCTCTTTTGATTTCCTTAGCATTGGCGTATTGGTCTATTTCCTCATCTGTTAACGAGGGTTGTGGAGGGCGATCAACAAAACCCATTTTAGGTACAGGAATTTCAATATGGTGATCAACAAAACCGTTTCGAATCCTCTCTTGCATTTCATCACGCACTTTTAAAAAGTTTTCCTGTTGGCACCAAATGGCGAATAACAATTCGATTGAAGATTCACGGAATGCGGTTACCGTTACAGCAGGTTTGGGATCTGCTAACACTAAAGGATAGCTGTTTGCCACTTTTAATAAAACTTCTCGTACTTTAATGATGTCTTCATGAAAGTTGATTGCAAGTGTAATGGGGATGCGCCGTATCGGGAATTTAGAAAGGTTGTGTACGGGAGCACGAATTAATTGCTCATTAGGTAAACGGACATAGACATTATCTTGAGTCAGTAATTTCACAGACAGTAAATCAATGGAGATCACTTCGCCTTCGATGGTATGTCCACGAATTAACGTAATTTGAATGGTGTCACCAATTTCAAAAGAACCTTCACCAATCAAGAATAAACCGCTAATCAAGTTCGTCGCAGAGGTTTGGGAGGCAAAACCCAGCGCTACGGTCAAGATACCAGCAGCACCTAGAAATACACTTAATTTAAAACCTGCTTCTTTTAAACTCGCCATCACAAAGATGAGGAAAATAAAATAAAAAATACCGCGCCGCCATACCAAACGCTGATGAGCATTAAATTTGGCGCCGATCGTTCTAACAAAAGTATTGGAAACGACTCGAGCAAAAAGGAATCCAATAAAGCAAAGCACAATCGCAATAATAATTTCAGTTAAGCGATCCGTATTGATATTGGTAAATATACTTTTGAGGCTATCAGCAATGGTGCCGGTAAGACTATCTGCCATATGCCCCCCTTAGAAGAATGAATCAAACATGTTAAATAAAGTACTACCTGGGGCACGTGCTGGATTGACATAAATTACATCACCTGCCAATGGTGGGGTGCGATTTTCAATACGAATACGTGCTGGTCGATCCATCCCTTCGTGAATGACTTTAATTTGTGACGTCCATAATCGCTCTGTACTTTCACTATAAAACAAAGGTAGGGCAGGAACAGGTACATTCATTCGATCGAAACGGAGTTGATGTCCACTGACATTGTGAAAGTCAATTGGAGTGACTGCACGAAATGCACGTGGACGAAGTTGTTTGAGTTCTGTTCGACCATCAACTGAAGTGGCGTAACACATTTCACCACTGCGTTGATCAGGTCCGAACCATGTATCTTTAGGCATAATGACCGGTATATCGAATAATGGGGTCTTTTGACTTTCGACATAACCTGAAAGCCACAGAGGGGTACTAATATAAAGCGTGCCACGTTGACCAGCTGGAATGTATATTGGGTCTACAGGACGGATCACCACAGATCGATCTGCAAGACGTGGTATCAATTGAATTTTAGGGTGAGTTTCCCTGAACATGTAACGTTCAACATGTACTGGACGAGGAAATGAAAAATGGGGGTCATCCATTTCCTGCCACTTTTGTTCGTAGTCGTATTGAATTTGAGGACGGTAGTACTCCATGCGCCATTCTTGTAAGCCACGAGTGAGTCGAAAGAGCAATGAACCAAATTGCCAAGCACGCACTTGATTGAGTTCAAAATGCTGCTCACCCCACCATCTTAAAGTCGAAGGGTTTTGCTCAAGTTTCTGATCTAGAGACAATAGGGAATATCCTTAAGTAAATTCATTAAAAAAACTGTCTTCACGCTGTCAAATGCTTAGAGTACACTCGAGGTAATTTTAATCATGATTATCATCCCTTATGCAAGTACTTAAACAAATACAAATACCGTATAGTTTTGCAAAAAAGCATGGCGTTTTGTTGCGTTATGAAGGGGATCAAGTTTTTATTGTCCGTCGTCAAGATACTGCTTTGGTTGCTTTGCAAGAAGCACGCCGTTACGTGGGGCGTACAGCCCAATATCAATTGGCGACTGAACAAGATTTTAGTCAGTTACTCAGTTCAAGTTATGCTGGCGAGACAGGCGAGTCTCAGCAAGTGGCTGCTGGTTTAGAAGATCATCCTGACTTGTTAAGTTTAGCCGATCAAGTACCTGAAGCAGAAGATCTGATGGATCAGGAAGACGATGCTCCGATTGTTAGATTGATTAACGCATTATTGTCCGAAGCCATTCGAGTGAGTGCATCAGATATACATATTGAAGCTTTTGAAAAAAAGTTATCGGTTCGTTTACGTGTTGATGGGCAACTTCGAGAAATCGTGCAACCACGTCGTGAACTTGCCCCATTGTTAGTTTCACGTATTAAAGTAATGGCAAAACTTGATATTGCTGAAAAGCGAATTCCTCAGGATGGTCGTATCTCTTTACGACTGGCAGGTCGTGAGGTGGATGTCCGTGTTTCGACTTTACCCTCTTCACATGGTGAGCGCGTAGTAATGCGTCTTTTAGACAAGCAAGCAGGTCGTTTAAATATGACCCATTTGGGTCTGATGAAAGATGATTACGAGCGATTAACCCAATTAGTGCATCGTCCTCACGGTATCATTCTCGTGACCGGACCGACAG
The DNA here is from genome assembly GCF_056783995.1 of Acinetobacter sp. ANC_7588. Taxonomy (NCBI): domain Bacteria; kingdom Pseudomonadati; phylum Pseudomonadota; class Gammaproteobacteria; order Moraxellales; family Moraxellaceae; genus Acinetobacter; species Acinetobacter sp. ANC_7588. Next base: position 161,405 of record NZ_JBWYIU010000007.1, read on the forward strand.
GTTCTGGTAAAACTACGACACTTTATGCTGCACTCTCGGATTTAAATGACGGATCTAAGAATATTTTGACCGCGGAAGATCCAATTGAATATCAACTTGAAGGTATTGGACAAACTCAGGTTAACACTAAAGTGGATATGACATTTGCGCGTGCATTGAAAGCGATGCTTCGTCAAGATCCAGATGTGGTGATGGTGGGGGAGATCCGAGATTTAGAAACTGCAGAAATTGCTGTGCAAGCATCCTTGACGGGTCACTTGGTATTGTCGACGTTGCATACCAATACTGCGATTGGTGCAGTGACGCGTTTAAAAGACATGGGAATTGAGCCATTTCTTCTGTCGAGTTCTTTAATTGGTGTGATTGCGCAACGATTGGTTCGTACTTTGTGTTCGCACTGTCATAGTTGGCGTGCCGCGGATGACTTTGAAAAAGAAATTTTTAAGAATGTCCATGATGGTACTGCGCTCAATCTGCCTCAACCAGAGGGGTGTGAACATTGTGCGCATACAGGTTTTAGTGGTCGTACCGCCATTTATGAAATCGTCCCTGTTGATGATGGAATGCGCCGTCTGATTCACGGGAATGCTGCAGAGTTTGAAGTTGAAAACTATGCTCGCCAGCAGTCAGGTTCGATACGTGATGATGGATTACGAAAGGTGCTTGAAGGTAAGAGTACATTAGAGGAAGTACTTCGAGTAACAAACGAAGCGGCGGAGTGATTCAGAGATTATTTAATAATTCTCGATAAAACGAAGAAGCACTGATTTGAAATTAAGCCCGAAAGCTGAGGATTCAACAAAAGAGCCCAATCGGAGATGAAAAGGGCTTTTTTTATATGGTTAAATAACTGATTTTAAATGGGTTCTAACATGAACTTAACCTACAACGCTAAAAAAGCTGAGATGCAATATGCATATCAGCGTGATTTTTAGGATTGAAACAACTGGATCAAACAATCACATTCAAGGTCACATCAATATTGCCACGTGTTGCATTTGAATATGGACAAACGATATGAGCAGCATCTACTAGCTTTTGAGCTTGCTCTTTATCCAAGCCTTCCAGATGAATATTTAAAGTGGTTGCTATTCCAAAACCAGTTGGAATAGGACCAATACTCACTTCACCTTCAATATAAGCATCTGGTGTGATTTTCAATTTATCGCGGTTGGCAACAAATTTCATCGCACCTAAGAAACATGCAGAATAACCAGCAGCAAATAATTGCTCTGGATTTGTTCCACCACCGGGACCACCCATTTCTTTTGGTACAGCGAGCTGAACATCTAAAATTTGATCTGATGATGTAGCACGACCATCACGCCCACCAGTAGCTTTTGCATGTGCGGTATAAACAACTTTTTCTAATGACATGATTCCTTCCAGATAGAGTATAGGTGAATATCTATACTCTCTGATTTAAAAGGAATGATAAGCGGTAATTTTGTAAAGCTTGGTATTCAATTTTTATGTGCGAGCAGGTCAAAGCTGAATAAGTTTACGATGCTGAATTAATGGCATCGATTCTCTAATTTTTTTCTGTTCATCGATGTCAAAAGGAACTGTAATCATTTGAGCACCTTCTTTAGAGATGATATCTAACAATTGACCACGAGAATTCGCAGCACCAGAGTGACCCCAGGTTTGTCTTTTTTCACCGTGCCACCCTTGTTGAGCTGAGCCTAAAACTTGGCATTGACTATCCATGGCACGAGCTTGTAAAAGTAATTGCCAGTGCATTTGACCTGTCGTGTAAGTAAAAGCAGAAGGTGCTGTTAAAATATTTGCGCCTTGTGCGCGCAGCTTTAAAGCAAGTTCAGGAAAACGAAGGTCATAGCAGACCATTAAACCAATATTGCCAAATGGAGTTTTAGCAATGACGGTTTGATCACCTGGTTCAAAAAACTTAGATTCTTGATATCCACCTACCGCATCACCGACTTGAACATCGAATAAATGAATCTTGTCATAACGTGCTTCTGTCTTTTCAGGGCTAATACAAAGACTGGTTGTTCTGACACGACCATCTGGCACAATGGTGCCGTCTGGGCGAAAAGGACAGGGGAGTGTCCCAGCAACAATCCACATTTGATATTGATGAGCAAGTTGTTCTAAACGAGATTGTATTTCTTCAAATCGTTCAGCAGTCTCACGCTGTTTGCCTGCCGCAAAACAAACGAAATTCTCCGGGAAAACGATCAAGGAGGCCCCTTGATTCTTACTTTTTGCTAACAATGATTCAATGACTTGAAAGTTATTTTCAATATCATTTTGGGAGTTCATTTGGGTGACAGAAAGTAAGGTTGTCATGAGGTTCTCCTTAAGCGCTCAGTATGCTTAAGAGAATATCAGATGCTGTGATCGATGGTATCTTGTTGTTGTTCTAATTGCTTAACCAAAGGCTCGAACATATTTTGGTTATCAGCATTTAATTTCATTAATGTACGATGAGCATCTAATACAGTTGAAAGCATTGCATTATGTGTGATGTGTTCGTCCAATAAAGCGCGCGTGCACACATTCGGATCTCCGCAATAGTTTAAAATTACGAAAACCTGACCAAGACCCATACTGTTCGCAAGTGTAGTGATATCTGGGTTAGTAGATAACATAACAGCTTGAACTTGATGCACTTGTTTGAGCTTTAATCCTAGTTTTGCGAGGATTCCAAGCACAGTACTGTCTATGAATGTAGTTTGGGTTAAATCAACAATTGCGCCTACGACGTTTTGTTGTTGTTCAATCCGAGATAATAATTTATCAAGGCTTATACAAGATTGAGCGCGCACTTCTCCAATGAGTTTGAAAATGTGCGTACCATCCAAGCTTGCATATTCAACATGACCTGTTGACATATAAATGCCATTTGCAGAAAGGATGCTAAAATTATCACATAGCGCAAGTCGATACTCAAGTAGTCTTCAGTCGTAGATCGATTTATAAACAGCTACACTATTGATTATTAACTTAATTTAGGCGTTGGAAGCTGAGTATTGCAATATCATCTGCAACATGTTCAGGAACTTCGAATGATTGATTTTGCAAGTGATAGACCAATTGTTTGAATTGTTCATTCAATCCACCATCAAAAGGTTCAAGTGCACCATCTGAGCAAATAATAAAACGAGCTCCACGATTCAACGTACATTCAAACTCTTCAATTTCGAGATCTTCAGTAAGACCTAAGGGAAAGCTGCTGGTGTTGAGGATGCGAGCATCCTGATTAGGTTCAAAGATAATTGCTGGAGGGTAATGCCCTGCGCTTGACCACTTAAGCTGGTGGGTCTCTAGATTCAATGTGCCTGCAATCATTGTAATATGTTTTTCGATGTTCTCTTGTAAAAGCATGCCATTAAGTTTTTTGAGGAGTTCTCGTGGGGTTTTCGATCTACCGTGAAATGCAGCCATCCAAGAGGTAAGAAGTGAGCTTGTTACACCATGTCCAGAAACATCCGCGAGATAAAATAAGATTTCACGATCACTGAGTTTCCAATAATCATACCAATCACCAGATAAGTAAGCTGACGGTTGAAATAAAGTCTCGACTTTATAATTAAGTAGGTCGATTGGGTTGGGTAATAGTTTTTTTTGTAATTCGGCTGCGGAGGGCAGGTCGCGGCTGTCCTGATTACGTTTGTATTTTGCTTCAATTTTAGCAATCGATTTTGCGAGGTCTTTTGGAAGACGATCCCAAATCCAGCCAGCGAGTGCACCAAGTTCCCATGCTTGCGAGAGTTGAAGTCCCTCATCTGCATGACCTATCACGATCGTAGGGAGGGTCCATTTATATTGCAGAAAATCATTAACATCACTAATGGCAATGATGGTTGAATCGTAAAGATGAAGATCATCTATATGAATCATTTGTAAACTCGGCAGAGCCTCTAGAACGCTATCTAGAAGATGGATGTCACGAGTGGGTTGAATGAAATACATAGATGAAAGAATCAATCCTAAATGCTTTATTTATAAAATTATCTTAGACGAACTTATATCGAACGCCAAGTTAAAGTCTAAAAACAGAAGATTTAGACTTTAACTTGCATATGGTTTCTATTCGGATTCCATAGACTCATCCATGAAGGATTCATCATCTGAAAAATCATCTTCAATAAATAGTCCAGAACCCGTTTCTAAACCGCGTTTTTCAGCAATAACATAGTTTTTTCGTTGTAAGTAGGCATCACGCATTGCTGCATACTTGTCACCTTGCAAGACTTGTTCAATCTCTAAAAGTTGAGCACGTGTATCTAATGCGCTAAGTGCCCAGTCACTATAATAGATGCGATCATGACCATCGAGTAAATATTTTTGAGGGCGTGCCTGACTATCCACTACGCGACCAACAGTATCACGGAGGGTACTTGGTCCCATAAAAGGAAGAACGAGGTAAGGACCAGAAGGGACACCGTAATAGCCTAGAGTAGTTCCAAAATCCTCATCTTCCATTGGGAGAGATAAGCGACGTGCAGGATCAGCGAAACCAAGCGTTGTAATTGTATTTAATGTAAAACGACCAAACGTTTGTGCGGCACGTTTAAAGCGACCTTGAGCAACCTGATTTACAGCATTCCATGGCTCACCCAAATTGTCTCGGAAGCCACGTACTGAATCTCTAACTTGTTCTGGAACTTTATCAGCGTACTGCACGGCTATGGGGCGCAAGACATTTTGATCGACAACATCATTAAATGCGTAGATTTGTCTGTTTAAAGGTTGAAGTGGATCTTTTTCATTTTCAGGTAATGCTGCTGTTGCATTGACTTTGAAATTAACAATTTTTAAATTTTTTAAATCTTTGATAGATCCATTGGTGTTAACTGAATTTTCTAAAGCTGGTTGTGAAGCCTTAGCAATATCGTTGTTTAAAGGTTGGTTATTATCATTTGAGGTAGACAACTTGTCAGATGTTGATAATGCAGTATCGTCAGCAATTTTATTGCCTGCAATCTCAGGTTGTTTGGCGTAAGCGGGTGCTGCTAAACCAATACTTAACATACTGACCCAAATAAGTTGAGAGTACTGCATAAAAACATCCTAGAATAAAAGCTGAATATTAGTCTTATTAAATAAATAGTAAGTACGAACAGAATAACGCCATTATAGCGAGAGTTGAAAGCAGTTTACTAAAGTATATTTGCACAAAAAATGTGAATTAACCGTGAAAAAAGAGTGATTTTGTAGAAAATATAATCACTTGTTAAGAAAATATAATTAAATTTTAAAAAAGAGGTTGCATTGGATATGAAATACTGTAGAATGCACATCCATCGGCGGTGATGTTGATTAAAACTTGTTGAAAAACAAGGGTTTAGCTGAATAGGTTGGATCTAAGTTTTGAGAATGAGTTAGAAAATAAATTAACATTTCTAGTTGACTTTCTGAAAAGAAAGGGTAATATAGCCGACCTAGCTTGATGCTGACGAAGCATTGAGAAGATCATTAAGAGATTATGAAGAACAACTTGTGTGGATTTTTACTGGTTGATTGATCGATATATATTATCATTAATAATTGGTAGAAATT